>DASRAA010000097.1:0-22763 GCA_035638375.1 Binatia bacterium
TACACGCCCCGCTCACCAGCTTCGCCTGGGGAGGCGCGACCACCGGCGTCGGCAACTCGGGCGACGGCGGCTCGCAGACAACCTTCGGCAGCTTCGGCCTGCCCGGAATGGAAACTCAGGAAGTTGCAACGCTGGGATCGATTCCTTCCGCCATTGTGCCGACTTCGCTGTTTATTGTCTGGGGAGGTCCTGATGACTTCATCAGCGGCGGCACGGTGCTGCGCGGCGTAACAGACATTCTCACCATCGTGGGAGCGCTCAGACTGGCGGGTGCGCAACACATTCTCGTGCCTGGCATGCCCGACCTTGGCCTGACTCCGGCGTATTTGGGAGACCCTTCCGCCACAGCCTTCAGTTTCGCCTTCGATCAGGCACTGCAAGCCAATCTTCCGAAGGGCGTCACCTACTTCGACACCTTTGGTTTCATGCACTTCGTGGTGGCGAATCCCGCTGCCTTTGGATTCACCAACGTTTCTCAGCCCTGCCTGGTGAGTCTGACAACCTGCAGCAGTCCGGACCAGTATCTCTTCTGGGACGATCTGCATCCGACGACGGCAGCGGACCGGATTCTGGCGTCGCAGTTCGCCAATGCTGTTCCCGAGCCTTGCACCATCCTCATGCTCGGTACGGCTGTTGCAGGAATTGCGGGCGTATTGCGCTGCAAACTTTCCGCCTAGGGTTTTTCCAAAAACCAGGGTCACCAGCAGGCATGCTGGTGGCCGCAACTTTGTCTCCTACGTTACCTCAATCGCCAGTACGCATTGCGTGCGACCACGCAACCGGCTGAAGAAATCGCCGATGCGTTTGGCTAAGCCATACTTGTCGACCAGTCGTCTGCGCACAAGCGCGCGAGCTCCTACTCATTCTCCTCGCACGTCGCCGCGCATGTTGCAGGGCGCGATGCGAACGCTGGGATTGTTACGGATCCGCTTCACCTTCCCCGAATCCGGCAGCGTGTAGACGTAAAACGTCGCTTGCGCCTGAGATGACGGTGCTTCCGCGAACCATACCGGGGTGCGTACTCCTGCACCCATCTTGCGAAATGTTTCAAGGCTCAGGTACTTGGAATCCGCGAACTGTACAAGATCATCAGGCATGGTGCGCGACACCTCTGTGAGTCATTATCCCAGGCCCTGCCTACTGCGCCCGAATCCCCACTGCCGGATACAACTCCTTGGGATACATCACCGCTCCGCCCTTAACAACCACATCAACTTTGCGAATGTCAGTGATATTGGCGGTCGGATTGCCATTAACCAGAATCATGTCGGCCAGCTTGCCCTGTGCAATCGAGCCGAGCTCCGAGTCCCGCTTCATCACCTGTGCCGCCGTAAGAGTCGCCATCTGCAGCACTCGCGGTGCAGGGATTCCAGCCTGGCTGTAAATCTCCAGCTCGCGGTGCAGAGCGTAGCCGGAACCCTGATCGGTGCCGGCCACAATAGTGATGCCATTGTCGTAAAGCTTCTTCACCATCTTCACGAAGGTGGCGTATGAGGCACGATAGAGCTGGTCTGTCGCAGTGTCGGGTACGGGCACCGCCTGGCCTGCGCTCTTAGACGCGCGCTGCACTTGCAGGGGAAGGCGGTCGAACATGTAGGTGTCTACAGTTGAAATATTGCCTGGCCGGTCGTTGTACGTGGCTTCCCATATTGCCATTGTGGGATCGATGACCGTGTGGTGCTGCTTCATCAGCGCGATGAAGTCGTTTACCTGTGACGAGTTCAGGTCTAGCCCGGCAGCTCGTCTGCCCGGCTCAGTAAAGCGCGCCGGAGTGCGCGTCTCCTTGACCTCTGGCCAGAAGTTCAGTAAGACGAAATTCATATGCTGGATTTCGTCCGCGCCGTCACGGATGAACTGTTCGGCGATCATTCCTGAGGGCACGTGCCCGCTGACGCGCAGTCCGCGCTTGTGGGCTTCCTCGGCAATAATCGGAACCAACTCGGGTTTCACCGAGCTGTAAATCTTGATCTGGACGTAGCCCAGATCGGCGTAACGATCCACGCGTTCGCGCGCTTCCTCGGGCGTCGCGGCCAGTACTTTCACCGGACCTTCGTACGGCCCGGGGCCGTCAATGAATCCCGCCCTGATGATGCGCGGGCCGACCTGCTCACCTGCCAGGATGTGCTGGTTGAGTCTTCCAAGGTCATCAATGGAGTTTGCGAGGTCACGGATGGTGGTGATACCGGCGGCGATGTCGAGGAATGCGTTGTCGGGGAAGAGGTGCTGATGCATGTCCCATAGGCCCGGAAGTAGCATTTTGCCGCTGCCATCGATGAGCTGGGCTCCAGCGGCTGTCGCTTGGCCGTTCTCGGGTTCGATGCTGACAATGCGTTCGCCGCGCACGGTGACGCGTTGCCCCGGAATGGTCTTTGCGGTAATCGAGTCGAAGAGCGTTACGTTCTTAACGACAAGATCGCTGGTTGGATGATGAATGAATTGTTTGGCCAGTGTGGCAGCGCGCGCAGACTCGATCCCTTCCTGCGTTTTCTGCAGTGTTCCGAAGCAGCTTTCGAACCCTGCGCGAATCAGCCCCGAAGAACCTTGTACTGCGGCAAAGCCGTTGTGTTGTTCATCGAGCCAGAGATACGTAGGGCTGAAGTCGAGACCCTCGATCTGGTAGAGGGTGGCGCTCACCTTTTTGCCGCCAGCTTCGACCGGAACTGTCTTCAGCGCAGCTAAAGCCGCCTCGCCGCCAGGTAAGAGGGGTAGCTTGCCGCCGTTCTTCAACAGTGCCTGTGCCAGCAAATAAGAACCTGCCGGGCCACCGTTCAGCCCGATGTAGAAGCGGCCCGCCGCGTTTACCGCCTGCCCGTCCTCGGAGGTGTTCTTCCACTTCGCATTGCTGCCGGACACGGTAAAGCTTTCTTTGACCGGGTTCTTCATGTAGTCCACGCCGCTGGTCTCCTCGGACGTGACCAGGCCCAGGTTATCGAGATGATAGGTCGAATACGTTTTTGGCCCCCGTCCACGATCGTTGAACTGAAAGAATTCGTGGATGGCTCCGTCGGAGGTGATCCAGACGGCATTCTGACCGGTGGGCTTCCCGTCAAGCAGCAGCATCCAGATCACTGCCTGTTTCGGGACGTCGGAGGGCAGGACCGGCAACGGTGATTCTCCTTGCTGGGCGCAAGAAAAGCTGGCGACTGCGAGGATGAATGCGAGAGCATAAGAATATCGTTTCATAGCTGGCTTAGGGTTATACGTGGAAATGGCGAAACAGTTCAACTCGCCACTTGGCGTGCAGCATCGAGTATCATCGGGTGACGTCTGCGATTCTTATTTGGCGGAGAAAACTCATGCGTCTTCTGCTGAACTGGCTTTTAAGCGCGGTTGCCTTGCTCGTCGTCTCGTTTCTCGTGCCCGGCTTTCATGTAGAAGGATTCAAGTCTGCGCTGATCGCTGCCGTCGTGATCGGACTGATCAATGCTACCCTCGGGCTGCTCCTGAAGCTCATCACGCTTCCTCTCACTATACTCACCCTGGGCGTGTTCTGGTGGATAGTGAATGCTCTCATGCTGATGCTCGCATCGGCACTACTCACTCCCGGATTTCGCGTGGAGGGATTTCTTTGGGCGTTTCTTGGCGCGATCGTGCTGTCGTTGGTGAATGTGATTCTACGCAAACTGGCCAGCGAAGTAACCGATTAAGCTGTTGGCAGTTACCTATGGCGCATGGCGCGTTACGCGGTCTCGTTCCCATTGCTCATGTCGCAGACCTGGCACGATCGATCGAGTTCTATCGGAAACTCGGGTTCGAGCCGCGAAACACACTCGAAAGCCAGGGGCAGTTGGTCTGGGCCTAGATCGGCAATGGCAAAGCGCACTTGATGCTGTCAGGCAGCGCGCGCCCTATGAATCCCGACGCGCAAGACGTGCTCTTCTACCTATACGCCTCCGACGTGATTGCCTATCGCGACGAGTTACTGGCCCGCGGTATCAAGGCTGGCCCGATTAGCTATCCTTCTTATATGCCCGAGGGGGAATTTCGCATCGACGATCCCGACGGCTATTGTCTGCTGGTTGGACAATCGGATGAGGCCTCTCTTTAGTCTGGAGCCCCGCGGTCTATAGTTGCCGCAACCGCTTTACGGTCTCACCCGCATCCCCCTGCTGAAACAATCGAATTCCCGCCACTCCCCGCGCTCCCGCATCCAGGCACGACTTGGCATTGGTCGGATTGACACCGCCTAGCGCAAGCACTGGCAGGCCCGATCCAGCACAAGCCTGCCGCAATGCCTCAAGCCCTATTCCCTTCACGCGCACTCCCACTTTTTCGAAGATGGGAGAAAGCACCGCGAAACTGGCACAGTGCAGCTGGGCCTGCTGCAGATCAGAAGAAGAGTGTGCAGAGACGCCAATAATCGGCTCCTGCCCTGCTTCTCGCGGCCATTGTTCGCGCGCGGTGCAGATGGACGACCGGCCTGCAGGAATGTGTATACCATCCGCGCCTATCGCAAGTGCAATATCGGTTTGCGTGTTGACGAGGAACTTCGTGTGGTTCGAGTAACTGCGGACCACGTGCAGAGCCTCTCTCGCCAGAAGCTCCAGGTCAGCGGGATCGAGGTCCTTTTCGCGCAGTTGTACATAGTCGACGTCGGCATGCGCGGCTTCAGCAATTCGTCGCAGCAGCTCGCGGCGCTGGTCGACTTCCGTTCCCGCGAAACCATGTCGGTCGGTGATGTAATACAAAAGCACTCGCCTTCAATTGTAGCTAGAATCAAACTGTGCCAAGCACTGCAAAAACAGATCGCCGAACCCGCGCAGCCTCAGTCAATATCAAAGTCTTGCGTGCCGATGCCTTCGCCGAGCTCCCTTGGCTGGTGCATGGTTTTAGCACGCGCACCGGCGGCAACTCGACCTGTTACGGCGGCAAGTCGCTCAACCTCGGCGTCACGTCGCATGACACTCACCAGCATGTCGAAGGCAATCGCCAGCTCTTCCTTCGCGCGCTAGGCGCGCTCAATAGCGACGGTACAGCGTGGCGCCTGGCGCAAGACCGGCAAATCCATTCGTCAATCATCCATCGAATCGACGGCACGCCTCACCACGTTCCCACGGGAGACGGCATGATCACTGCCGTTCCTGGCCTCCTGCTCGCAGTCAAGACCGCCGACTGTGTCCCTGTGCTGATCGCCGACGTGGAAAGGCGCGTGGTGGGTGCGTTCCATGCCGGCTGGCGCGGCACGGTCTCCCGCATTGCCGAGAAAGGTGTGGGCGAGATGCGCCGAACATTCGGCAGCGATCCCGGCGATCTGCGGGCGGCGATCGGCCCGTGCATCCGCAAGTGCTGCTACTCTGTGGGACCGGAGGTTAAGGCAGAGTTCGATTCACAATTTTCCTATGCCGCCGAGTTATTTGAGGAAGTCTTCGATTCCAAGGCAATTCACGTTCGCTATTCACTGTTGTTTCTCAACCAGCGAGCACCAGGATATGGTGATCGCGGTCGCGAAATTCACCTCGATCTGGTCTCGGCAAATAAGCGCCAACTCCAAGATGCGGGCGTACACGGCGAGAACATTTCGGTAGTCGACGGCTGCACCGCCTGCGACACCAAGTGTTTCTTCTCTCATCGCGCCGAATTCGGCAAGACGGGAAGGATGATGGCGGCCGTCGGGATCCGCCCGGAATAGGTGACCCCGATACAAAGCCTCGTTGCTTCTTGCGAGGTCTCAGCCGTGCCGCATAAACTCTTCATTTCTCTGTCTTCCCGAAGCGACTTGATCGCCGAGGGATGTGCTGGGAGGCTTGCTGAGCTGGGTTGAGCCGCCCTCTCAGCGCACAATGGAAAACCCAATACGCGACTGGGTTTCGAAATCACGATCGGACGAGACTTCAGGAATGATGTTCGCCTTCCGCTGCTGGCGCCGGGGTCGCCGGCGGCTCGACGTAGCTGTTCACCAAGTCCTTAAGTTCTTTGCTTGGCTTGAAAAACGGGATTTTTTTGGCGGGAACCTCTACCCGATCTCCGGTTTTGGGATTCCGTCCTACGCGAGGCTTTCGTTGCCGGGTTCGGAAACTGCCAAACCCGCGTATCTCAATCTTGTCGCCGGCGCGCAGCGACCGCACTACACTCTCGAAGATCGTTTCTACAATGACTTCGCTGTCCTTGCGGGTTAATTCCGCCAGCCGAGAAACCTCGTCGATCAGATCAGCCTTGGTCATGGTTGTTCGCCCCTGAGCCGTCGTGCGACCGGCACATCTGGGATACTCTCAGATTTCCAGCAATGTTGGCAAGTCCAAATTATTGTTGCACTTCCGTGCAAATCTCCGTCACCAGAGCGCTATTTCCAGAGATAGTAGAAACCGGTATTCGTCTGCATCAGCTTTGCCGGATCGGGCAGGTACTCGGACGCGTCGCCAAACAGCAAGTCCAGCACGCTTTTGCGCTCTTTCTCGGGCCGCACAATCGTCGGTTCCCCTTTTATTCCCACGGACTTGGCTGTGTCGTCCACGGCAGCTCGAAAGTCACCGATCTGGTCAACCAGCTTCAGCGGGATCGCTTGCTCGCCGGTCCAGACTTTGCCGTCGGCTAGAGGACGAATGTCATCCACTTTCATCCGGCGCCCCGCCGCAACCGAAGTAATAAACTGCGAGTGCATATTGTCGATCAGAGTCTGGAGATACGCTCGCTCCGCTGGCGTCATCTCCCGCACGGGAGAGCCCGTATCCTTGAATTCGCCTGCTTTCATCACGATGGCCTTGAGCTTTGCCCACTTGATCAACTCTTCGTAGTTGTACCACTCGGCAATCACCCCAATCGACCCGACGATCGAAGCGTTGTCGGCGAAGATTTTATTGGTCGCGGACGAAACATAATAGGCGCCGCTGGCGCCCACAGTCTCGATTGAAGCCACGATCCGCTTCTTTTTCACATCGCGGATTCTGAGCACCTCGCGATAGATCTCCTCCGAAGCCGCCGCCCCTCCGCCCGGAGAATTTACGTGAATCACGATCGCCTTGATAGAGCTGTCATCACCAAACTTGCGCAACTGCTCCACAGTATCCTTGGGTGACAGGATGACACCCTCGAGATCGACGACCGCAATCTTGTCGCGAAATCCTGCAAATGAATCTTTTTGCTGTGCACGAGCAGTGAAATAGACCAGCGCAAATACCGCCAGCAGGAACAGGAAGAAGGCCCCGCCTCCCAGCAATACCCAAAGAAACACCCGCGAACGTGGCTGGTCGCTCATAAGGAAGGCTTAAGTGTAACACCGGAATCGCTCTTCGCTAGCTTCGGTTCCAGGCAGCGAAAAGGAAACCGCGAATAGCGGGTTTTCAGCGAAATATCGACGCGAAGAACGCCCCAATCTTGGAGAAGAACCCGTGCTTTTGCTGGGAGGGTTTGCTCGTGCCCGCCGTAATATATTTGCTAGGCTTCTCCTTCTTGGCTGGCGTCGCTGGTGGCAACACTGAAGGCTCGAATCCCATTGGCTTGCTCTCCAGTCGCAAGTGAGCCACGTTCTCCGTCAGGTCCACCGGATCGCTCGCTCGATAAATGAACGGCGCATCCACCACCATATGCGTCTGCGGCTCAGGCGGATCAGTTTTCGGCGTTTCGGCTGGAGGCGTCGGCGGAGGCTTGACCTCTGCTACCTGCGTCGGCGGAGACTTGACCTCTGCTACCTGCGTCGGCGGAGGCTTCGGACATCCGCAGCTCTCATGCGTCGGCATGGCCCCGCTGATGTGACCGGCATTGAAAATCACCGCCTCGTTCGGCTTCACTTGGTACGACTCTTCGCCCATCCCTTCCGAAACGACCACGGCGGACGAGTTCGCTGCCAGAGACTGTACACAGGTGTCGCCATTCGCGCTCACCCGCAGTGCCAGGTGCAATCGTCCGGGCCCGGGAAGCAGCAGGCGAAAGTCCGGCGTGAGCAGATTGTCCGAGGCCGCCCCAATCGGGTAATCCATCTCGACGTTACCGGTATTCATGCTGAACATGAGTTGGCGGCCATTCTGCGAAGTCGTAACCGCCATGCTGGTTCTCGGACAGATCAACAGGCTGCCACCACGTTCCAGCTTGAGTGTCGCGGTTTGCTCGCCCGCCGCAATCGACGAGCCACTCATGACCTTCGTCCCCGAGCTCGCCAACACTACGCTGCCCTTCACGCTCGCATCCGACGCAAACAGCTCACCAACATCCTGTTGAGCCATCGCCCATGGGGCTCCTGCAAACACCACCGTTCCAGCGAGCAGCCAGCGCAAATAGGTATTGTGCAGGCAAACAATCATTGGTCGAGACTGCGACTGATGCATAGATAAAAAACGGTATTCTTCGATGATACGCCGCAGGCTCGCGACGTGCTTGCATCGTTGAAGCCAGACCGCCTTGGGATTAGTCTAACCAGCGTAGGCATGTCAAACAATGGCAATCGCGTGCGGCACTATCCCAAGCTGGTTCTGGGTGAAACCGTCAATGTTGCGCTCGAGACCTTCCGCAGCAATCGCGTGCGTTTCACTTTGACCGCCCTTGGCATGGTCATCGGCACAGCTTCGTTGATCTTGGTCGTTACCATCGGCCTCACAGGCAAGCAGTACGTCCTGCAGCAAATTCAGTCCATCGGCGCCAACATGATCTTTGCCGAATACCAGGGCGGAGCCATATACAGCGCAGAGTCGGCCAACGACTACATGACCATCGAGGACCTGAACGCCATTCGTCAGCAGGTTCCGAACATCGCTTTCTCCTCGCCCATTATCGAGCTCCACGAGAAAATCACGATTCCCGGCGGTCAGGTGCGTGACGTGCTGGTCTTAGGGGTTTCCGCTGAATATTTCTGGGTGCGCAACCTTGAGACTCTCACCGGCCGCTTCCTGGAAGACAACGACATCCAGACCCGCGGCAAAGTCGCGGTGATCACCCAGAGTCTGGCCATCACGATGTATGGTTCGACCGAAGCCGCCGTAGGTCGGACCATCAAGCTCAGCGGAATACCTTTCATGGTGGTGGGCACTTTTCGCGAGCGAGTCGACACCTTTGGCCAGTCAGAAATCACCGACGACACCGTGCTCATTCCCTATACTGTGGCGCGTTTCTTCACTGGCACGAACACCGTGAAGCAACTCTACTTCTCCGTAAGCGACCCCTCCGACATCCCGGTGGCTTCGGCAAAGATCCAGAGCATTCTGCAATCGCGGCATCGTTCCGAGTCGGTCTACAAGGTGGATAACCTCACCGAACTGCTTACCGTCGCAGCCCGAATCGCCAATGCGCTCACCATGGTCCTGCTGTTGATTGCTGTACTCACGCTGCTCGTCAGCGGTGTTGGCATCATGAACATCATGCTCGCCACTGTGAACTCTCGCATTCGCGAAATCGGAGTGCGCAAGGCAGTCGGCGCCACCAATGCTGAAATTCGCGCCCAGTTTCTCACCGAAGCCGTGCTGATCTCCCTGATCGGCGGTCTCGTCGGAATCGCAATCGGCATGGCGCTTCCCATCTCCGTGCGCGTGCTTACCAATTACCGCATCCCAATCTCGGGATGGTCAGTCATCATCGCAGTCTTGGTGTCATCTTTGATCGGAGTCCTCTTCGGCACCATGCCCGCCGCCCGCGCCGCCCGACTCGATCCCGTCGAAAGCTTACGATGGGAATAGTCCCGCCGCGCGATAATAGAAGCTGATGCTTCACCAAATCACCTCGCCCCGACCTTCCACCACCGAAGACGCTTTCGACCTGCTCGTGGGATGTCACCAGCGCATCCGCCACTTCACAGCGGCCGCGATCAAGCTGGCGCACGCCCAATCGGCGTCTCCTGACGAGATCCGCCTGGCCGCCGCCGGCATACAACGCTATTATTCGGTCTCTCTGCCGCTGCACGAGGCCGACGAAGAAGACTCGCTTCGTCCTCGCCTTGAGGCCCTTTCTGATGAGCACATCTCCCACGCGTTGGTTGCCATGCACCACCAGCACATGGCCATCGATGAACTGATTGAGCGCCTCTGGCCCCTTCTCGTCTTGCTGGAGCGAAATCCCGCAGTCGTGCATGAAACCGGGGGCGAGATGTGCGCCATAACAAAAGCTCTAGAGGAAGTCTTCGACGCGCATCTCAAGCTGGAGGAAGAACTCATCTTCCCGGCGATTCGCGAGCGCCTGCCGCTCACCGAGCAGGACGCCATCCTGGCCGAAATGCGCTCCCGCCGCCAACAGGGATAAGGAAGTGGCCAGTTGCCAGTATCCGTCGTCAGGTGGGCGCCCCTCGTTCTGGCGACCCTCTGTTGGCCGCTGGAGCGGGAACGGATAACCGACAACTGGCCACCGACAACCGCTACTGACAACTGCCTACCGTTCCACGAAGTCCCTCTTCAGCGCGCTGATCGCTCCCAGCACCGCCGTCGGCTGCGCCGGCGGCACATTGAGCTTATTCAGCGTCTCCACTAGCTGCTGCGCCGATGTGTTCCATTCTGCATCGACGCTGTCGAGCCCTTTGGCGCCCTTTTCATGTCTTGCCCAAGGTACAGGCACGGACCTCCGGGCGCGTTGCCCAGAGAGTCGACCACGTGCTGCCGCACTCTCTGATTCGACGTGTCTTTTAGCCTCGTGAAAAACTTGGCCAGCGACGGATCAGTCGCCAATCGGGTAATGAAAATCGTCCCTAACAGCGGCTATTGCGTCATACTCGCCAACTGCGTATAGAGCGATGGCGCCTTGGTCGCCGTTCCGCTACCGGGGTCGGCAACATACTTCCCAACAAAACAATCGTAAGAACAGCACCGGCGAAAACCCAGCAAGTCATTGTCTTCTCTCCTTTCGATCGAAATTGGGAGGAAACTCGCGAACCCCTGCGCAACTCACAACTGGCGACTGACTGCTGGCGCCTGGTATGGTATGTTCACTTGGTTTCCGCTTGCTGCATGCCCTACGAGGGCAAGAGCGAAATCGGATTTGCCAGTTCGCGGGAGTTCCCGCAGCTGCATTGGCTTTCCCACTTCCGTGGGAGGCCACAATCTGCCCAGGCCCTTTACCGCGTATTCATGATGGAACCGATGGACAAGAGTGCCGGAACCGGTACAGACGCGGGCGACGACATGCGGCTGGTAGCCCGTGTCCGCGCTGGCGACCCGCAGGCTCTGGCCGAGCTCTACGACCGGTATTCCAGCGTGGTGTACGCCGTGGGATTGCGTATTTTGCAGGACACCGGGGCAGCCGAAGACATCCTGCAGGACATCTTCCTGCAGCTATGGCGTAAGCCCGAGGCTTTCGACAGCAGCCGCGGCAGCCTCGGAGCCTGGCTGGCGGTTATTGCCCGGCATCGATCCATTGACCGGCTCAGGCAGCGCCGGCCTGAGAGTGACATCGAAGATTGTGTGATCGCCAACGCTACGGATTTGCGGGACGAAACCGAGCGTTCGTTGGTCATCGAGAAAGTGCGCGTAGTGATGAAGGAGATGAGTCCCGATCAGCGCACCGCCATGGAGTTGGCGTTTTTTCAGGGACTGACGCATACGGAAATTGCCGAGAAGACGGGAGAGCCACTGGGCACAATAAAAACTCGCATACGCAGCGGCCTGCAGATGTTGCGGACGCGCTTCGCGGTTTGATGACATGAAGACGCACGAACAATTCGCTGAGGACCTTCCGCTGTATGCTCTCGAAGAGCTGACAGGCAGCGATCGGCTCGAGCTGGAAAAGCACCTGGAGACCTGTGCCTCTTGTCGTCGCGAAGTCCAATTCCTGCGTAGCGACCTCGGCTTGCTCGGTTTGAGTGCCGCCGGTCCGCGGCCCCCCGCTCGCAGCAAAGCGCGGCTCATGCGTGCCATTGCCGCTGAACCGCGAGGCCTATCGGCGCCCGCGCCAGTGCAAGTGCCCCGCAGAGGACTGGGTTGGGGGCTCATTCCCTCCGTGATTGCACTGGGACTGCTGGTATGGGCAGGCACTCTGCTGCGGCAGAACGATGAGCTGCATCACAATCTCGCCAGCCTTGCCGCGCTTTACAACAACACCAGCGCTGAGCTAAAGCAGTCGCAGGAACG
The DNA here is from genome assembly GCA_035638375.1 of Binatia bacterium. Lineage (GTDB taxonomy): Bacteria > Acidobacteriota > Terriglobia > Terriglobales > Acidobacteriaceae > DASRAA01. Next base: position 11,976 of record DASRAA010000097.1, read on the forward strand.
CCTGCATCTGCTCTCGGCGCCCGATGCTGTACAAGTCGCGCTCACTCCGAAGATGGAGCCGAGCAGGCCGCACGCTACTGCCATTTACAGCCCGTCGATGAAACGCTGCATGCTTGTCGCCAGCGGTCTTGCGCCCGTTCCTCCGGGCAAGGCATATCAGCTGTGGCTGATTCCCAAAGAGGGCTCGCCTATGCCGGCCGGTATGTTCAAGCCCGACGCCAATGGGAATGCCGTGATGGCAGACCATATCATGCCCGAAGGCGTTGAGGCCAAGGCCTTTGCGGTCACTCTGGAAGACGCCGCCGGCTCTGACAAGCCGACCTCACCCATCCTACTCGTCGGCTCGGGACTGTAGTTCTAGATCCGGGTGCTGCATCCTGTCCTTCTTTTCTGGACAGGCTGGGTCTTTTGTTCGGCCCAAGTGGAACCATCCGGACTGGGCGGCTGGTTTCAGGGACGGGTCGTTGAAATCTTGGTTCGAAAGGTGAATCCGCTCTTACAGCATCTTACGGTGATCTTTTTCCTGCTCTGCCTTCCGCTTTCGCGCTGCGAGCTTGGCCAACTCATTAGCTTCTGCATTGTGCTCGCGGCGTATGTGTGCAATCGAGAAATCCAGCGACCTCGCTAGCTTGCGGCACGTCCAATTCAGCGAGTACAGTCGCGGACTCCGGCAGGCGTACTCGCCCGTCATCTGCTTCACGACAATCTCTGAGTCCGTAAACACATGCAGAGCATGGGCTTTCACCGACACGGCGTGCTGCAGGGCTTCCAGAAGGGCGAGGTATTCGGCGACATTATTGTCCTGGCAGCCAATTGGCTTGGCAACCCGCACCGTTTCTCCCGAGGGATCTTCGATCACAACCCCAATACCCGACGGCCCCGGATTCCCGAGCGAGCCCCCGTCAACATAGGCAATCAGGCTGGGCATCAAAGTCGTTGATTTGACAATGCCGCAGGTTCGAACCGTCGTCAAGAGACTCCCATGGTTCCAGTGTCATATCGGGCCACGCTCTTCTGTGAAAAACGTGTGACAAATGCGGAAATTTCCTGCACTCTCAAAAATCAAATTTCATGATTTCAGTGACTTACGCAACAGCCCACCGCAGTGAAAATAATCGGCATTTGCACCAACCTTGGGCGTTGACAAGTCACGTTTCTGTAATAGGATTCCCTTCGTCGACGGTCGAAAAGGCTGGCAACTGTAAGGTAGCCAGAGCGAAGTAGGCTGAGTGATCCGACTCCCGAGGCGACTCGGCGAGCGGCCAGACCCGAAAAAACCGACTGCGTTGCGAGATGTCAGCCGGGGTCAGGAACCGCGAAAGCGGTGATCACATCAAGGGCTGTGACGGTACATGCGTCCACGCCGGCAACTCTCTCGCAGGAGTAGCGGGCTAGAGCATAACCAAGGTCACAGCCCTTCCTCTTTTTGCGCGGTTCTTCCCTATTGTCTTCCACCCGTTCGCCGGAACAATTGGCTTCCAGCCTGCCGGAAAAATCAGCTCGCAAGTTGTTTGCATACCAAGCTTTCGTAGGGTGATCGAGCACAACCGGCGGCTGCCGGCTGATAACTGGCAATTGCTTTTAACTTGAAACTGGAAACTGGAAACTTGAAACTGCTCTTATGCTCGAGCCCTATGCGGTATCGATTCACGACTCCCGCGGGCGCCGGTACCCTGAACCGCTCCACCCCTACCGCAACCCCTTCCAGCGCGATCGTGACCGCATCATTCACGCGCGCGCATTCCGCCGGCTGGAGAACAAAACCCAGGTTTTCACCCGCCGCTACTCTGACCACTTCCGCACGCGCCTCACGCACACGATGGAAGTGGCGCAGATTTCGCGCACCATCGCAGGCGCTCTGAATCTGAATGTCGACCTTACGGAAGCACTGGCATTGGTTCACGACATCGGGCATCCGCCCTTCGGCCACGCCGGCGAGCGTGCTCTCGACGCCTGCATGCAGCGTCATGGCGAGTTCTTCGACCATAACCTGCAGGCACTGCGGATCGTGGAGGACTTCGAACTGCGCTACGCCGAGTTTCGGGGCCTCAACCTGACCTTCGAAGTACGCGAGGGCATCATCAAGCACTCGCACGACTACACCTCTGCCCAGCACCCCGAGCTCGCCGAATACCTGCTGGACCAGCGGCCGCCTCTCGAGGCACAGCTCATCGACCTGGCAGACGAGATCGGCTACACCACCGCTGACCTCGATGATGGGTACGAGGCCAAGCTGCTCAAACTTCCTGATGTGTGCAAGCACGTGCGCGCCTTTGAGCACTACTTTGGGGAGATGGAAGCGAGCTATCCCAGGGCGCCCGAAAAGCTGCAGTTCAATGAGGCACTCAAGCGTGTGCTCAACCACTTCGTAACCGATCTCATCGAGAACACAAGCTCACGCATCGCGCAGGCAGGCGTCGCCAGTCTGGAAGGCATACGAGGATATCCGGAGCGGCTGGCGAGCTTCAGCCCCGAGGTCGAGCAGGAGCGCCGCGAAGCGAAAGCCTATCTCTACCGCACGCTCTACGAGAGTAAGCCTCTGCTCCCGGAAAAGCTGAAGGCCGAAAAAATCGTCACTGAGACCTTCGACTACTTCGTGGGGCATCCCACAGCCCTGCCCCCGAGTTATCAGGAAAAAATAGCGCATGAAAAGCTAGTGCGCGTGGTCTGTGACTACATCGCCGGCATGACAGACCACTATATTCAGGATGTGCACAAGAAACTTGCCGCCGCATAGGAAACTGTGCCGAGTGTCGTGGTGGAAGAAATTGTGGTCACGGCGAATCAGCTTCTGCGCAAAAGTTCATTGCAAGCTTCCGATCTCAGTCAACCGCCACCATCAGGGATGCGGGCACTGGCGCAGGTTCCGGCGTCGGTGCTGCCTGAATTTCTTCGACGTCCACCAGCCGCGTCGGATACCGTCCCGTATAGCAGGCAGTGCAGTAGGTTCGTTCCTCGCTCTCGGCGGCTGCCTTGCGCAGTCCCTCCAGCGAAAGATAGGCTAGCGAGTCGGCGCCAATATATTCGCGAATCTCTTCCACCGACTTGTTGGCGGCGATGAGCTGGTTTTTCTGCGGCGTGTCCACGCCGTAATAACAGGACGAAATGGTCGGCGGACACGAAATCCGCATATGGACTTCCTTCGCCCCCGCGTCTTTCACCATGCGAACGATCTTGCGGCTCGTAGTTCCGCGCACGATGGAGTCGTCAATCAACACCACGCGCTTGCCTTCAATCACGTGCCGCACCGGATTCAGCTTCAGCCGGACGCCAAAATCGCGCACTCGCTGTTCCGGCTCGATGAACGTGCGGCCCACGTAGTGGTTGCGAATCAACCCGAACTGAATCGGAATTCCGCTCTGCTGCGAGTAGCCCATCGCGGCGGTCACGCCCGAGTCGGGCACCGGGATCACGATGTCGGCTTCAACCGGAGATTCCAGCGCAAGCTGTCGGCCCATCGCATCGCGCGAGGCCTGCACAGAACGTCCAAAAACGATGCTGTCTGGACGGGAGAAATAGACGTGCTCGAAGATGCAGCTCGACATTGGCTGCTTCGACGCGTAGAAGCGCGAGTGCACCCCCTCGGGGCCAACAATCACCAGCTCGCCCGGAGTAACCTCGCGCTCGTACACGGCGCCGATCAGGTCGAAGGCGCAGGTTTCCGAAGCAAAAACGATGGCGTCCTTGTGGTGCTCCGACTGTGCCTTAATACGGCCCATCACCAGCGGCCGAAACCCTCGTGGATCACGCGCCGCAAAGATGCGGTCGGGTGTCAGCATCACCAACGAAAATGCGCCTTCGATGCGGCGCAGCGAATCGCTCATTGCCGCCGCGAGCGTCTCTTCCTTGGACCGTGCTATCAGGTGCACGATGACTTCCGTGTCGCTGGTGGTCTGGAAAATCGAGCCCTGGTGCTCCAGTTGCGACCGGATCTCATGCGCGTTCACGATGTTCCCGTTGTGCGCGAGCGCGATCTTGCCCTTGCTGCACTCAACCCGGATGGGTTGGGCATTCAGCAGGGCCGAATCGCCGGTCGTCGAATAACGGGTGTGCCCGATGGCCAGCGACCCCGGCAGTTGCGCCAGCCGCTCAGCGGTGAATATGTCCGAGACCAGACCCATCGCCTTGTGCATCTCGATCTTTTCCCCGTTGGCCGAGGCGATGCCGGCCGACTCCTGCCCGCGATGCTGCAGCGCATACAAACTGAGGTAAGCGAGCTTCGAAGCCTCCGGGTGGCCGTAGATGGCCGCCACACCACACTCTTCGCGCAGTTTGTCAGATTCAATCAGCATTGCTCACCCGTTCAGTTGTCAGTAGTCAGTTGCCAGTTAAAGAAAGCTAATTGCTAACCGCTATTCGCTCTTCTGTCTCCGTATGCAACGCCTCTTCCAGCGCACTTGCCCAAACCTTCTTCAGTTCCAACACTGCTGCCCTCGCGGCCATCTTGCCGTCCACTCTGATCTCCAGATTTTCAGGAACCGTGGTGCCGATATTTTCCGCCGAGAGGCCAAATTGTACCGCTATTTGTTTGATTCGCTCCACGTTTTTCGGGTCGCATGAAATCAGGATTCGGCTGGCATCCTCGCCAAACAGCACAAACTCAGGCACCAGGTCGTCGGAAGCCAGATTAACCTCTGCGCCGACGCCCTTCGCGAACCCGCATTCCGCTAGGGTTACGGCCAGCCCGCCCTCGGTGCAGTCCTTCGCCGACTCGACTATCCCCTCGCCAACCATTTGCACGATGGCTTTCTGTACCGCCGCTTCCTTGTCAATTTCAAGTGCAGGCGGGAAGCCCCACAGGGCATCGAACACTTCTTTTGCGTATTCTGAAGATCCGAACTCCGCCTCGGCATCAGCCGCATCGCCGGGCTCAGAGCCGCGCAGTAAAACCAGCGTTCGTCCCGTCTGCTGGAAGTCAGATCCCATTGCTTGGTGGACATTCTCCAGGATGCCCACTATCCCGATCACCGGCGTCGGGTAAATTCCTTCGCCCAGGGTCTCGTTATAGAAGCTCACGTTGCCGCCGGTGATGGGCGTCTCCAGTTCCTCGCAGGCTTTGGTCATACCGTCAATCGTCTGCGCGAACTGCCACATAATGTGCGGCTTTTCCGGATTCCCGAAATTCAAACAATTCGTGGCTGCAATCGGTGTCGCGCCTGAGCACGCCACGTTCCGTGCTGATTCAGCTACAGCGTGCATCGCTCCGAGCTTGGGATCGAGGTAGCACCAGCGCCCGTTGCCGTCGAGCGCCATGGCCAACCCGCGATTCGTACCCTTGATGCGAATAACTCCGGCCTCGCGCCCCGGGCCCTCGACCGTGTTGGTCTGCACCATGGAGTCATACTGCTCATAGACCCAGCGTTTGGAGCAGATGTTTGAGCTTGCCAGCAGCTTCTTCAGGTCATCCGTCAGGTCGCCCTTGTCACCCAGCCGAACGCTTTCCGGCATCTCGCGCGGAACCGGAGGCTCCCAGCGCTCTATCGGCCGGTGATACACCGGAGCCTGGTCGGTCAGCGCCTGGTTTGGGATCTCTGCCACAACTCTGCCGTGCTCCAGCACCCGCATTGTGGACTCTGGGTTCACGCGCCCGATGGTCACCGCGTCCAAGCCCCACTTCTCGAACACGCGAAAGACCTCGTGCTCGCGACCCTTTTCAGCCACCAGCAGCATGCGCTCCTGCGACTCGCTCAGCATGATTTCATAAGGTGTCATGCCGGTATCGCGCTGGGGCACTAGGTCAAGCTCGATCTCAAGCCCCACGCCGCCGCGCCCGCCCATCTCGCAGGTGGAACAGGTCAATCCGGCCGCGCCCATATCCTGAATTCCGACGATGGCTCCCGTCTGCATGGCTTCGAGGCAGGCCTCCAGCAGCAGTTTCTCCAGGAACGGATCGCCCACCTGCACGTTGGGGCGCTTGGCCTCAGATTCCTCACTAAACTCTTCGCTCGCCATGGTCGCGCCGTGAATGCCGTCACGGCCGGTCTTGGAGCCCACATAGATCACAGGATTCCCTTCGCCCGAAGCTTTGGCGTAGAAGATCTGATCGCGTCTCACCAAGCCCAACGCGAAGGCATTGACCAGCGGATTGCCCGAGTAGCACGGCTCAAACTTTACCTCTCCGCCGACATTGGGCACGCCGAAGCAGTTCCCGTACGACGCAATACCGCTCACCACTCCTTCCATCACCGAGTGGTTCTTATGGAGAGTCGCGCGGTCAATGGCCGAACTACTTATTGAAGTCGGTGCCGCATCCTTTCCCATCTTCTGGGAAAGGATGGGATCAGAATCCTCCCTGGACTTACTCGAAACTGGTCCGGTAATCGGCCCGAACCGCAGCGAATCCATCACCGCCACGGGACGTGCGCCCATAGTGAAGATGTCCCGCAGAATCCCGCCAACTCCCGTCGTCGCTCCCTGGAACGGCTCAATAAAGGAGGGATGGTTATGCGACTCGATCTTGAACGCGCAGGCCCAACCGTCGCCGATGTCGATGATGCCCGCGTTCTCGCCCGGCCCCTGCAGCACGCGCCTGCTGCGGGTCGGCAAACGCTTCAGGTGTACCCGCGATGATTTGTAGGAGCAGTGCTCGCTCCACATGACGCTGAAAATGCCCAGCTCTGTAAGGGTCGGCGTGCGTCCCAGCGATTTCAGGATCCGCTCGTACTCCTCCTGAGTAATTCCGTGGTCGCGCAGCAGTTGAGGTGTGATTTCGGCGGGAGCGGTAGCGTCAAATTTTGCGGATTCGATGGAACTCATGGCGATACAGGGTGGAAGTTCTATTTTCGCATGCCTGGGCGCCATTGAGCACGGTCTGCTTTTTTGGCCGCGACTCCGGGGGCGCCGCACCCTTCGCAAGGTAGTAAGCCACCAGCAATCCGTAGTGCTCACCGCTGTGCTCCAACACATCGAGCCACGGTTCTACCGTTTTGGCGAACTGCTCGTCGGGCCAGCTCTGAAGCACGGCTTCCGAATCAGCGAACGGTTTCTCCAGCAGTGCTGCTACCGAGGCCTTGTCCGGATAGTTCTTGGGATCAAGCTCGTCCCATTTCACATTTTCCCCCTTGCCCTTCTTTGCGGCGTACACATTACCGGACGCTATATGCACCAGCACAGCGCCAAAAGTGCGCAATTCCAGCTTGAGCTTGTAATCGTACTTGTCCGACGGCCAGTCTTTCGCCATGGCGAGAATTCGGCGGTCCACATCAATAAAGTTGGCGCGCACCGCCCTGGCGGGCGTATCCGGCTTCTGACACCATGCGCTCACGGTTCCGAAGATCAACCCTGAGAGCAGCAACAGCAAAACGGTCGTTTCATTCCCTTTCCTTGAGTCGCTCCGCGAGTGTAAACCGGCGACCGTCCGCGTGCAGCTATGTATAATCCCGAAAAACCATGTCGAAAGCTCATTTTTTCCTAGCCATCTCCACCATCAGTGTTTCTCTCGTCGCGCAGGCGTCCTCGCCCTCGAAAGAAGTGCAAGCCGTCTATCCGGATTCGTACGCCCTCTATCTCGATCTGCACCAGAATCCCGAGCTTTCGTCGCATGAAGTGCAAACGGCTGCGAAGCTTGCGGCGAAACTGCGGAGCTTCGGCTATGAATTGACAGAAAACGTTGGCGGCACCGGTATCGTTGCACTCATGAAGAACGGTTCCGGACCGACCATCATGCTACGCACCGAGCTCGATGCCCTGCCCGTGGAAGAAAAGACCGGCCTTCCTTATGCCAGCAAAGTGCATGGTAAAGACGATGGTGGCAAAGAAGTCCCGGTGATGCATGCCTGCGGCCACGATTTGCACATGGCCTCACTGATCGGCACAGCGGAAATCATGGCGCAGACGAAGAACACCTGGCACGGCACGCTGATGCTCGTCGGACAGCCTGCCGAGGAGACCATTTCCGGCGCCAAGCGCATGGTTTCTGACGGCATGATGACCCGCTTTCCCAAGCCCGATGTTGCTGTCGCCCTGCATACCGGAAACCAGCTTCCTGCGGGGAAAGTAGGTGTCACCCCGGGCACGCTCACCGCGAACGCCGACTCGCTGCGCATCACCATTTATGGCAAGGGCGGACACGGCTCTGCTCCGCACACCACCATCGATCCCATCGTGCTAGGCGCGAAGATCGTGCTCGCGCTGCAGACGATTCCGTCGCGCGAGGTGAAGCCCGGCGAAGTGGCTGTCGTTACCGTCGGCTGCTTTCAGGGCGGACTGAAAAACAACATCATTCCCGACGAAGCCCAACTGGGCCTCACCGTTCGTACCTTCGATCCTGAGGTGCGCAAGCAGGTGCTCACCGCCATAGACCGCATCGTAAAAGGCGAGGCCGAAGCCGCCGGCGTGAAAAAGCTGCCCCTCATTGAACACCCCGAATCCACCGACGGCGTCTATAACGCGCCGGCGCTCGACCATCGTCTCAAAGCCGTGCTGGAGCAGGCGCTTGGCAAAAACAACGTCGAGGTCATGAAGGCCATCACCGGCTCGGAAGACTTCTCCGTTTTCGTGCAGCAGGGTGTCCCTGGATTCTATTTCTGGCTGGGCGCGGCCAATCCGGAGAAGTTCGCCCAGGCCAAAGCATCAGGAGAACCGCTGCCCTCGAACCATTCGCCTCTCTATGCGCCTGACGCCAAGCCCGCGCTGGAAACCGGCATCATCGCGGAAGTAGCCGTGCTGCGCAATTTGTTCAGCTCGACTTCCGCGGAGTTGCAGAAGCTGGTGGCTACCTCCTCGGGCCAGTGCCTCTGTTCGGATTTTGGGAATCCTTGGTTACCGGCGTAACTTGCCCACTCGCGAAATCTCTTTCTTCTTCCCTCATCTCTTCGCACGCTCAAATCTGCGGAGGCCGCCGCGAACCGCCAAACCTTTTGACCACAACGGCAACGGCAATCCAGAGAAGGATTCCGTAGAGCGCATACCACTCTGCTTCCTGGGCGGCGTTCACAAGCGGAGGGCTGAAGACCACGAGAGAGCCAGTGGAGATGACGTGCATGAATTGTGCCAATAAGAGGCTCTGAGTGTTGGTATAGAGCCAACCAATGAGCACGCGCATTGCTGTCATCGCCAGAGCGAATGCGAGAAAAAACTGCAACCAAAAAGCTCCGTGCGGAGCGGCTGTCCCGAGATAATTGATGACAGGCAGGTGCCATAACGACCACAACAGCCCGAGTACAGTGCTCGCGGCCAGTTCGTTAGTGTGTGAACGCATTTTGGGGAACGCATAGCCGGTCCAGCCGATCTCTTCCAGGAATCCGGCAGGCAGGCCAAACAAGATTCCCAGCAAGAAGCGGTTGGGCGTATAGGCCGGGGATACGAATGTTTTCAAGCAGAGAAGAACCGCCAATATGAGGACCGGGGGAATCAGGAGTGGTGCGTACCAGCGCGCAGGAATTCTGGCGGGAGCCATTTGAGAGAACAGGCTCCTGAACCCTCTTTCGCCCTCCCCAATTGCCGTGAGAACAATCGCGGAAAGGCATGGGCCTAGAACCATGACGGGAAACATCACGAGGCCGGTCGTCTTAGTTAGAGGAGGGTGGCGAAGGAGCTGGGGTGCAGCCACGGCGAGCGCACCCAACCAGGAGATTGCGAATGCCAGGACAAAATATGCGATGAGTGCATGGCGTTCGACAGCGAGCGCAACCCTGCGAGGGCTTTGAAGCCTTGGTGACATGCATGCCCTAATCTACAACCGAGCCGGATTGTCATCCGAGTAACCACTTCGTGTAAAAAATTCCGGAAGCGGGTAATTTGGCATAGCGTACTCTGGTCCGGTCAGGTGGAATCTGTCTATCTTCCAATAACTTGCGAACCACAGCAACCGGATTGGGCGACGGAATTGGATTTGCAGATACAGACGCTTGGGTCTCTATTTCAACAGGAGCACAGGAGTGCTTATGCAGCCCAGCGTTTCCCCTCGAACCAAATTAGCTGCTTTGCTGGCAGTTTCTGTCGCCGCAGTGGCCTTCGCGGTCGGAGGAGCCGGCGGATATGCAATCTACGAACACCGAATGGCTGAGAATGCGCTAGCAGGGCAGCAACATTTGGCTGCAGACCTCAAGCTTACCCAGAATCAGCTGGACCAACTCACCGGCAAGTTGAATTCGCTGGAGGCACGTTCTGAGCCGCAACCGCAACCGGGGGCGGTTGCACTCCCGCCTGAAGTCGTCGGGCAGCCCGTCACCAAAGGTACGGCAAGCCGTCGTTCCGCGGAGAACTCGCGGCTGAAGAAAATGCAGTCGCAGCTAGAGCGTCAGGGCAAGGCTATTGATGAGCAGGGTAAGGCCATTGCATCCACGCAGAGCCAGCTGGCGACCACGCAGGGCGACCTAAGCAGCACGCGTACGGAGCTCACCGGGTCGATTGCGCGCAATCACGACGAGCTGGTGCTTCTGCAGAAGAAGGGCGAGCGCAATTACTACGAGTTCAACATTGCCAAGTCGAAAGAGTTCTCGCACGAAGGCCCACTTGGAGTGCGGCTGCGTAAAGCGAACACCAAACATCTGTACGCCGATCTCGACCTGATCGTCGAGGACCAGACAGTTTCGCAGAAGCATGTGAACCTGTATCAGCCGGCCATGTTCTATATGCCGGGCGACTCGCAGGCAGCCGAACTCGTGATCAACAGCATCACGAAGGACCGGATCCATGGGTACGTAAGCGCGCCGAAGTATCGGCGATCGGAACTGGCGTCAGCGCAGAATCAGAGCGGAACGGGCACTGGGCAAACTGCGAGTCCGCAGAGTGGTGCGCAGGCTGGAGAGCGGCAGACGCTGCCGAAGCCGCAGTAGAGTTCGCGGG
>DASRAA010000098.1:0-2096 GCA_035638375.1 Binatia bacterium
CCTGCGCGGGTGCGACAGGGGCTTGGAACGATGCTGGGCGGCTCGGCCGATCTGGTGGACGGCACTCACCAAGGCCATGCAGCGACACGTCGGCCGCATGAGGTTCGATAAACCGTCCGTAAGCTGAGCGAGGCTAGGCCGTCACCGGCAGGGGAAGCAGGCGCAGGGTTTCGATCCACTCGGCGAGTTGTTCCTTTAACCGCTTGACCCGGAGCAGAGTGTATCGAGCGTGTGCCACCAGTTTGCCGGGCGAACAGAAGATTTGAAAGCGCATGCGCTTGGGTCGGGCTCGTAACCATTTCTCCGGCAGTGCCAAACGCCGCAGAGCAGTGAGGACGTTGTGGGTCATCACCGCCAACCGCAGCCAGGCGGCGTTGGCGCCGAAACGACCGCAGGGCATCACGCCGGCCGCTAGTTCGTTTTTCAGCACGTCATGCAGCGCCTCGATGGTGCCAGCCTTCTCCCGTTGCCATTCCAGCAATCGCACTGGTTCCCAATCCCATTGATTACTCGCTACCGCAAAATACTTGACCTCGCTCCCATCCCCGAACAATTCGCCTTGCCGCTTGCGCATGCGAATGGCAACATAGCGTAACGGTCCGGCGCCCTCCGGACGATCCTCTTCTTCCGGCCAGTAGTTCAGGACATCGGCGCAGTCGCTCTCCACGTTGCCGTCCTTCCGATAAGCTTTCCACTGGCTCTCCGGTAGTCGTGCAATGTGCTTCTTCAGGTTGGGCGTCATCCGCACGCTGATGCCGAACGTGATCGCACCTGCCGGACCTTCCACCCGCTTCTCATCGCGCAGCCATCTCACCAGTTCTTTCTCCCAACACGCCGAGTCCCCTCGGAAGTAGAACTCTTGGACCGTAGGCGGAAGTGCTTGAAACGCACGTTTCGTCACTGGCAACGGCTGCATCTGCGCGGGCACGTTGCCGTCGCGAAATTCGTCCGCCAGGATCAGGTCCATCTCCGCCCACAAGGCCATCATCGGCTGATAGCCGCTGATTCCCTGATAGGTCGGCTGGGCCTCTTTTTTCCAACTCTCGATGATGGTTGCGTCCAGGTCGATGGTGGCGATCTTCTGTTCGATACAGCGTCGCCCCACCTCCTGCACCAGTTCCTGGTTCACCTGCGCTAAAGCTCGCAGTGGGGCACTTTCCTCGGCGATATAACACACTTGCCCCGCGGCCAACTCCTGCTGGGCCTGCTGCAACTTCTCCTCGGAGTGAAACTGATACAGAAACTTCCGAGCCGCTTCCGGGCTGGGCATGTCGTGTCCCAGCATCTCAGCCAAACCGTCGTCCTCGCGCAATCGGTCAAAATCGTCCAAACATTCTCCACCCAACGCGTTTAATACCATGAAGCTCTCTACATAGCTGGCTTCATCCAATCCGCGCTGCCGTTGTTTGATCTGCAGGCACCGCTTCACACTGCCGGCCACGTCCAACGAACGCATCGCCTGCACGAAAAGGGGGATTCCCGCATATGCCGTCACGCGCTCTTCTAATGGCTCCGGATCGAGCTGGAACAGAAACCCGCCTTCGGCGGGCGACGGTTTCCGGGGGAGAGGCAGCGCCATCGGTCGTTGCCTAAGCAATCCATCACCCAAAAGGTGAAAATCATCCCAACTCGCCAAACCCGCTTCCTGGGCGTTTGGTGCGACTCCGATTTCCTTTACGGACGAATCACGGACAGGCGCGGGGCATGCCCTTTTGTGCTGGGCCGCCCTGCGGGGAAGGGCGGCTCCGCCAGGGCCGGCGGCTTAAAGCATCCACATTTCCGGGCGCAGGGCCTGCTTCAACTTGTGAGCCGCCAGCCACGCTAACGGGTGCCGTCCGAAGTCAATCCGCGCAAAGACTGTCATGCCGGGCCGCAGCAAGGCATCGGGGTTTTGAATCGTCAACTCCACGCGGTAGGAGCGTTGTCCATTCGAGTCCGGTTCACTTTCGCCGCCGATCCTGGAAACGGTTCCATGGAAAACGCGATTCGGGAAGGCTCGTGTCTTGACGCGCACACCCTGACCTTCGGCCACGTCGCCCAGCGACTGCTCGGGCATCTGCACGCGGACCACGAGTTCGCGCGTGTTGGCGATGCGG
>DASRAA010000099.1:0-6352 GCA_035638375.1 Binatia bacterium
TGAAGTGGTTAGCGGGGGGAGCCCGTGGGCACGATGGTGGCAGCAGACCTTAGAGGCCATTCGCGGATGGGAGCTAGCTGACCAAGGCCTGACGGAAGCGCGAGAAAAGGAATACACAGCGCTGATCGCCCCGTGGCCTGACAAGTCGTTCTGGTTCCTCACCCCACTCGTGCACGCGTGCTGGGGTCAACGTCCAGAGCACAAACCGGCGTCTTCGTAAGAATTTTGACGCCCCTCGATTGCACGATTTTGCAACTTTGTGCAGAGTCTCGGTCGCGTCCAAGGATTCAACAACAGGAGGAAATTGTGAAGCACTCTAGAATAATCACGTTTTTGAAGGCCGCCTTACTCGCAGCGGTGACTGCCTCGGTCTTTATCCTGCCTGCCTATGGCCAACAAGACGTGGATCCCACGTGGTTCCCATTGTCCGATATTCCCAAGCCAGCGGCCAAGCCTGCACCGACGAAGATCACAGAGCACAAGGATGCCAAGGCGAACACAAAGGATCACAAATCCGCAACCCGGGTGAAGAAGAAGCAGATGCCCGCGCAGCAACCTCTGCGTACTGCGGAAGCACTGCCTCCTAAGAAATAGTCTTTGAATCCCACTAGACCCTGCGGTGCGGTTTAGGGGTCGTCAGGATTTGTGAGCTGGTAAGGCAGAGAGGGGAGTTGGTGGTGCGGGCTCGGTTTTCAGGCTGACACCCTCTATGGGCGGTTACATCTACACGGCCCTGCCCTGAGTCGCCCCCGCGGCAGCAGAGTAACGCAGGATTGCCGCTTGCCTGTGTTCAGCTGTGGCGTCAATGTCCCCTTGGATGGGCACTTACTAGTACCCACGCTTATACCGCCGCGGTCACTGCGGTCCTGGCCGACCTGGCCCAACGGTTGCCCTTTTTACGGTGTATTCACAGTTTGACCCGACAGGTCACTAGACCGTGCTGTACAGCTTCCAGGGGCTTGATTCGATAGGGCGAACCCTGGGGTGGCGTAGAGCAGGCTGCGGCGGGAAATTTTTACGGTACGACCAACCACGCCGGTGGCTCCTACGGCTGCGGGAGGGTTTTGTTACACACTCTAAATCGGCTGATCCATCGAGAAATGCAGTAGCGCGGTGACGTGAGCCAGGACGAACACAATCTGCGTGTGCTGCGATGTTAGAGGAATATCAATTGATTAGAGAGATTTGCGCATGAAAAACTAGAAAGCGCTCGAAACGCTAAACTAGCCGTAAAACTTCGCCAATGCGAATGAGCTTCAGAAAATAGATGACCATATAGCCCATAGCGGCGCTCGAAAAGGCGAGCGTGGGCGACATCGAGCCGTTTACGGATTTTCTCGCAGCCCTCGTCGAGATAGCCCTTCTTAAATCATGAATCTCGAGATTCATGGACTTCAGGGCCCCCCGAAGAGATTGATTAGTTCGGCTTCGGGCTTCCCTTCTCCTGCATCACCGCCTGTTGTTGTGACGGTGGTAGCGCATGGTACAGCGCGAGAAACGTTCCGTTCGTCCAGCCCAACCCGATTAAGTTCTCGTGATACCCCGCCAGCACCGGAGCCTCATCGCTGCCGGTCACCACGTTGTATTTCTCGCGAATCGTGCCGGTGCGCTTGAAGTTGCTTTGAATCGTATCCAAAAACTTCACCGACAGTCGGTCAGCATCGGCGTTGAACCCTTCGCGGCGCATCCCCTGAATGGCGATCAGGTTTGTCGGCGCCCAACCGTAGGGCAAGTCCCACTGAACTCCCGTCTGTTTGTCGCTCATAGCCAGCCCGCCCGGCTGCTCGAAAATCCCAAGGTTCTTCATGACCGCCTTTGACTGTTCGGGTGTAGCCAGCCCCACCCACAGCGGATAAAACGTGGTCACGTAGTTGTAGGTCGATTGCTTGCCGGTGACGAAGTCCCAGTCAAAGAACATGCCCTTCTCGGCGTTCCACATGTATTTGTTGATGAGCTTCTTACGCTCCTCGGCGGCGGCGAGCCACTGCTTCGCATCCCCCGGCTTGCTGAGCATGGTCGCCATTTCAGCCAAGTCCATCTCCGCCTTGTAGAGCAAGCTATTGAGGCAGACTGGCGCGTAATGATGGGTTGAGCCGTCAAATGGTCCCCAGCGGAACGACGGATCGAAGCCTGACTCGCGCATGGCGCGGTCGCCCTTGTAGAAGTCGGCGGTCAGCTTCACGGGATGGGCGTTTGGGCACGCCTTGTTTTCGCATAGCGGCACCATCAGCTCGGGACCGATTCCTTGCGCCAGGGCGGGCGCGATGTAGTCGGGCGGGTCGTACTTCACGTCGGGATGCTTCAGCAGCCAGTCGGCAATAGCTGCGTAATATTCCGGATGATCCGCGATGTCAGGCACTGGACCTTCGCCAACATCAAAGTAACGGGCCAGCCCTGTATCGCCGGCGAGCTTGGGAGGCTTCGTCCACAAATCGTGATCACGAACGGCATACTCATATGCCTTCGCCAGCCACTTCTTGTCGTCTCGGCCGGCCTTTTTGTCAGAGGCATATTGCGCCATGATCATCGACGTCAGGAAGGGTGGCTGTGAGCGCGTCAGATAGTACGCGCGGTTTGCATTGAGCACCGCGCCATAGTTCTCGATCTCGTAGAAGAAGTTCTCGATGATGCCGCGCGCGTAGTCGCGCTCGCCGTCTTCCAGTAGGCCAACGATAATGAAGTAGCTGTCCCAGCCATACATCTCGTTGAAGCGTCCGCCGGGCACGACGTACTTGTTTGGGAGATACAGCAGACCGTGCGCGTTGAGCTGGTCGGGCATGACGCTGCCGAGTCCGGTGATCTTCTTCGGCAGGTTTTCTACCTTCACGCCGCACTTGGTCAGCGCCGCCACTGCCGGCGGGGGCGTCACGCCGTACGGCAGATACAAAACCGACGTCGCGCCGGCTCCGAACTTCGGATCGGAAATCGAGGAGCACTCGTTCATCGAGCGGCCCAGCGTGTTCCAGGCATTTTTGATGTAAGGCAGGATGTTCTGCTGCGGCGCAGCAGGAGGCTGCGGTCCCGCTGCCGGCTGCTGAACGGCGGTCTGTGCCAGACAAACACCCTGCAGGATCAGCAGGGCAACTAAGGTTCGGATAGCAGACGCGGATTTCCCAGGAGAGAAGAGACTCCGGCTCAAGGATTGCATGAGGCCGGATTATAGCTGCTCATGCGCACCATGAGAAAGACCGCGCTAAGGAAATACCGGCTCGGCCAGCAATCCAACGCTTCTAGTCAGTCTGCACCGTACATTGAACTTTCAGCTCTGTGCAGACGTTCTGGATGCTTTCGACCACCAGCGAAGTCGCGCTCGGCTGAGATAGATCCAGGGTTGAGGCGACCACCAACTGCGTGAGCTTGTCTCCCAGGAAGTTTGCCTGTAGGCTCGCCGTCTGGATGCCGTTGGTGAATGCCACCTCGCGCTTCTTGTCGTCCTGCTTGATGACTTTCACCGCCGCAGCGTGAGCCTGGAGGCGCTGCAGAGCAGTTTGATACACCTTTTGCGCTGAAGCCTCGATCACCACGGTGGCAACGTCGTAGCCGCCTTTGCCGTCGGCGCTTTTCTGTTCCATCTGCTGGATGCGCCCTGACACCGCTCGCGCCACGGCGACCCACTGCGCGTAAGACATGATGGCCGTCAATAAAAGAACGATCGTCACCGACACCAATCGGGAAATAAGTGCTTTCATGGGTTCTCCTTACCAGAAAAGATAGACAACACCCGGAGGACCAGGAAGTCGGGTAAGTCTAACCTGAATTTGGCAAGTATACAAAAGCAGGAAGGGCACGACCGTAGCCGTGCCTGGTAGGAACGGACAGGAATGTAACGCCGGGGCGCCCGGTATGAGGCCAGGCTGCGTCGGCCGGCAGGAGGAGCTTGTTTACGCGTAATACGCGGCGTTCTTCTCGATGAACTCAGCTTTCTCGGCCGGCACTTCTTCGTTGGGGAAAATCGAATTGGTCGGGCAGACCGGCACGCAGGCGCCGCAGTCGATGCAGCCATTGGGATCGACATAAAGCTGAGTCGCCGCCTCAAATGGTTCCTCATCTTTCTTAGGGTGGATGCAGTCGGTCGGACAAGCTTCTACGCAGAGTTCGTCCTTGGTACAGGTATCAGTAATTGTGTACGCCATGATTGCTGTTCTCCTGGATCTCGTTTTCCTGCCACCCTCCGGCAGCAGAACCGGCGGTTCCATTCGCCATTTGCAGAGTACAAATTTGACGCACACAGGGTCGGTGATGCTCGTCACCGTGCAGTTGTGAGCGGGCGCACAGCTTCAGGATGCGAAGCTCCAGCGCGTGGCTCCCGCCGGGAAGAGCTTTTCGGGCATGGCAAACACCACCCGAGGCGTCACTTGAAATACCGGCCCCATGTCAGGATCCAGCTTCCAGCCGTACTTCTTGTGGTACAGCTCAAAGGCAGGCTTTGGGATGTCTTTCACCTCAAGCCGGTGCGCCTCGCCCTCGACGATTACTGCTTCCTCCACGTTTTCGTTGCACACCACGCAGTTCGGATTGCTCGCCAGGTTCTTGGCTTTACGCGTGCTGGAGGCGGTGCTGAAGTAGTAGGTGTTTTCCAGCCAGATTCCCCAGACAACCATCGTGTGCGGACGGCGATCGGGGCGGACGCTCGTAAGCAGATAATTGTGCGAGTTGGTCAGGCGCTTCTGAGCCCATTCCCAGGGCACGCTGCCATCCAGCGTTCGTGGAAGGTTGTACCCCTCAGGCATGACTGGGCGGCTGGGAGTTGGAGCATTGGGCGAAATAGCGGCCGGCCTGGGCCGCTTGTTCTTCCCCGATGATTTGCGCGGCGACTTCCGGACGGGCATCGTAACATTGAACTGCGCACTTGGACGGGAGTCAAGCCAAGTAAGAGAGCGGAGCCGAACGCCTCCGCTCTTGTGCAGCAATTTGTTTAGTACGCCCAGAACGGACCGACGAAGTTGGTGCCCGTCACCGGCCGCTGCTCGATTCCTGTGAACACTGACCTGCCATAGAAAAACGACAGGCCCCAATCGAACGAACCACACCCATTAACGCCGCTGTTAGTTCCGCCCAACTCGCTGATGGCTGCGTTCATTCCATTATTGGCGGCGAACAGAGCGTTCGCATTACCCACGTTGAAGTTCACCGTACCCTGGGAGCCGTTGGTATTCGACGCGCTCTGGTTCTGGGCCGAGAGCACAAGCGGTGACACACTCGTTGGTGGGCAATAAAAGCCCTGGTTGGGTGACGCGCAGGTCATCAGGTTGGGATATCCGCTGGCCGGGAAATAGAACGCGTTCGATCCGCTGTCGATGTAGCTGCAACTGTTCTTCACCCCGTTGAATGTCGTAATGAAGTAAGCATTCGCATCGGTATCGAACACCGTGGCAGACCCGAGAGCATTGTTGGTCTGAGTGCCGATGCCGAAGTACAGGTTGCCGTTTACGGTTGTCGTACCTCCGGCGGGAATCGACGGCAATTGAATCAGCGTTCCGTTGTTATCGGCAGGCAATACCCAGTCGGGGTTGGTGACCTGCTGAGGCAGAGACAGCAGAGTCGCACTGCAACTGCCGCCAGAACAGGTGTAGTACACATTCGGAGTTGATCCCGCACCCGGTGCACATCCCGGACCGCAATCCTGTTCGAAAGTGCCGAGACCAAGTACGCCGTTCGCACCCAACGCCTGGAGGTTGCTTTCATTCGTCAAACCTCCGCTGGAACACGATGCCGGGACGCTGGGGATCGTCGGGTCGCCGATCAGTTGCATAGGGAGCCCGGCGACGTTGGCGCCAGAAGGAGTGTTGGCTGTCTCACCAGCCTGACCGCCACTGGCTTGCGTCAATTGCACAGTGGCCAAAGACACTGAACCCCAGGTGAAACCGTCCACGAACTGATTGCACTGCGCGACCACAGTGCCGTTCAACTTCTGCTGCGGCAATGGAACTTGTGCTGGATCGAGTTCGCCTCCGGCGGCCTTGGCAAGAATACGGACGCCAATGGAACCAGTATCCAGCAGGACGTGATCGATGGTTTGACAGCTATTGCTGTTCGGAACGCAAATCGTGATGGTGGTGAATGCGCCGTTCACGTAGCTAGTCGTCAGTCCGGCAGGACCGGCATCCACAACGATGGGCAACTGATTGTTTGCTCCGGTGGCAACAGTCACCGTCGCAGTGCCGGTAACGTTGGAATTCTGTTGCGAAGTCGCCGTAATGGTGAAGTTTCCCGCCCCGGGACTACTGAAAATCCCGGTGATGGGATTGATCGTCCCACCGCTGGTCGACCAGTCCACGTTGGGGCTGAAATTCCCACTGCCCTGAACCGACGCCGTGCAAGTCGTGAGCTGACCGGTCTGGATTGACCCTGG
>DASRAA010000100.1:0-32381 GCA_035638375.1 Binatia bacterium
GCGCCAGAAAGCTAAACAACAGACCTTTCCCCAGACGAGTCATGGCGTTGCCTTAAATTGGATGTGAAAAACGAGGGTCATTTTCTCACAGATTTGGTTCCAGGAAGGCAAGTTCTTCACTAAGGTTGGAGGGTAGATATCCGGTGGTGCCGGCCTGTTTAATTAGCGCGGCTGCGTTGAGCACGATATTGTTCGTGGCCAGGTACTGCTAAGCGTGTCCCCATTACCGCTACGAGCTGAGGATCCTCCCCACCGGAATGGGGGCGCTGGAGTGTCCGGTAGAGTAGCGGTTAGGTGTGCTTACTGCAAGTGATTTCTGTCACCTTAAATATGTTCATACTTCAGAAGAAGCAGCGCGATTCCAGATGGAGTCCAGTGTGACTCGGCTCATTTCAGTCCGTCCACCACGTACAGCACCGTCATCTTCTGGCGGTAGCCGTAGGCATAGCCGGTGCCGTCGGGGGTCACATCCACCAAGGCGATCTGGTTGGCTACCGTGCTGCGGGGAGGCTGAAGCTGCCAGAGTAGGGTCCGGCGACCAGTGGCGAGGTTCACGCGAAACAGATTCAGAATGGGGCTGTCCCTTTCGGTGTTCCCGACGAACAGTTCCTTTCCGTCCGCGCTGAAGCGAATGGGGTTATCGTTCTTGTCGAGGAAAGGTAAGGGGATTGGGTCATCCGAGCCTACCGGGAAGAGCTCAAAGACGCCCGTACCGGTTTGTACCAGCACATGCTTACCGTCGGCGGTAACCAGGTACCCGGTGGTACCGACGGGAGTCAAGGCAACATCGTTGCTGTCGATGTCAAGTAGGTGGGTACGGTTGTCGTCGGCGATGAAGGCGATTCGCTTGCCGTCGGGAAACCATTCGGCAGGTAGGTCGGCGCGGATCGCGGCCCTTGAGGCATGCACAGTGGCAGGGCCTTCGGAGGTGCTGGAGCGTGTGAGTCTCTTGACCGTCCCCGCGCCGGTAGGCAGCAGGACAAGCTCATTGGGGGGAATGCGAGATAGTACCCACTCGCCGTCCGGCGAGAGCGCGATAGCGTCGCCATCGCCAACACGGACCGCCGACGATCCGTCAACGTTACGCAAAAAGCTGGCATGGCGAGCACCGCTCGCGCTGCTCTCATCGCCGAGCACGATCTGGGTTCCATCCCCGGAGAAGCGGAAAAACTCGGTATTGTCGAGCCAGCCCAAGTTTTGTTCCTCGGGATGACGCCGAGTCGAAACCATGACGATGGTCCGCTCGGAGGAGTGCGTCATCAGCACTCTTCCTTCCGAAGAGATGTCATCGAGAACAAGGCCGCCGGGGACGGTCAGAATGTGTCGAGCCTTGCCCGACTTTGTCGAGGCAAAGAGAGCGTAGTTAAAACCGACATCAGTAGCCGTGTACCAGACCTCACCGCCGGGGTGCCACGCAAGCCCGCGAAGGTCTCCCCACAAGCGAGACAAGCGCTGAACCGCTCCTCCAGAGGCAGGGATGACCGCCACGTAGCCCACATCGTCGCCGAACACGGGATGGTCAATAAAGGCGATAGTCCGGCCATCGGAGGACAATCGAACTTGAGCAATCCAGCCGGGAGTTTCGTACAGCACTTTGCCGATGGGATATTCCAGGCGATAGACCTGCATGTTGGGAATGAAGTGAGCGATAGCCAGTTCATTGCCGTCGCGCGACCAATCGGCAGATTCCACGTCGTTCAAGATGCGCTTAGGCGCGCCACCGCCGAGCGGAACTCGCGCCACTAATCCCACGGCGGTCGATCCGGCAAGATATCGCAAAGATTCGAGGACGGCGAGCTCTCCCTGTGCCGAGACCGCCATGACCCGGTCGGCATTGAGGTCGAGTGGCCGAATACCCGCACTGTCGAAACGAATGGAATAGACTTGGTAGTCTTTGTTGAACCGCGCAGCGCAAAGCACAGTTTGCCCGTCGGCGGAGAATTTCGCGGACGAGACGACCCCCTGCTGATAGGTCAATTGCTGATATTGGGGTGGCGAGGAGCGCGCCATTTTCTGGCCTATGCGAAATGCGGCGAATCCCACCGCCAGGGTGGTCAGGATGGCGAGCGCAATCAGTCGCCAGCGCCGGAAAAGCGGAGCCGGGGGGGGAAGGCCGACGGAAGAGCTGGAATTGGGGCCGGAGACTGCTTGCAAGCTGAAGGCAACGTCGCTGGCGGATTGAAATCGCTGCTGCGGCTCCTTCTCGAGACAATGCCAGACAAGCTGCTCGAGCCCAGGAGGGATGCCAACATTGCTGGCAGACAGTTGGGCGGGTTGTTCGCGGAGGATTGCCGCCTGAGTGTCGGCATCCGTAAGCGCCTTGAAGGCGGGCTTACCCGTGAGCATCTCGTACAGGATCAGGCCCAGGCTGAAGATATCGGTGCGGCAGTCGGTGGGAAGACCGCGCACCTGCTCAGGCGACATGTAGCCAATGGTCCCCAAAACCACGCCGGGTAGCGTATGACCCTCGTGGATGGAAACGGTCTTGTCAGTTGGGTTGACGTGGGATGGCTCGAGCAACTTGGCCAAGCCAAAATCCAAAATTTTGATATGGCCGTCGCGGGTGACAAATATGTTCTCGGGCTTGAGATCGCGATGGACGATGCCCTTGTCGTGCGCGGCCGCCAGACCACGGGCGATCTGCGCCGCGTAGTCGATCACGGTACGCGGAGGAATGCGAGTGGTTCGAATGTGATGGCCGAGAGTTGAGCCCTCGAGCAATTCCGAGACAATGTAAGGCGCACCGTCCTCGGCGGTGCCGATGTCGAAAATTGCTAGGATCGCAGGATGATTCAAGGCGGCCGCGGCCCGGGCTTCCTGCTCGAAGCGGTGCAGGCGGTCGGGATCAATGCTGTATGCCGGTGGCAGGACCTTGATAGCGACGTAGCGTCCGAGGCGGGTGTCGCGCGCGCGAAATACCGCTCCCATTCCCCCGGCACCGAGCGGAGAGACAATTTCATACGGCCCGAAACGTCGAGAAGATGGCGCGCTCATCGCTTCGTCTCTGGCGGCAGTTGTCAGGCACGAGCCGTAGACTCAGGCACATTATAGCCCCACCAACAAGCCCGGAACCCGGTTGTGATCATTATTCCGACTGCGGCTTCCGAGCGTGGGAGTCAACATTCCCGGGCAGAGGCGGAGGCAGCGACGGCAACCCGAATTGGTTCCAGGTCGGCGGCGATCCTGCGATGAATGTGAGATAGGACCGCCAGTAGATCGGCACAGTACACGCTGGGATTGGAGAAGCCGGTGTCGTGGCGGTAGCGGTGAGGCAGGTATCCGCCGCCACAGACGCGGCGATAGGCGCAGGACCGGCAGTGGTCGGAGAGAAGTTCCTGGCTGCCGAGACCGATCCGGTAGAGAGGTGCGTTCCAGATCTCCTCCACGTCGCAGGTGCGAACATCCAGCCCGGTGCGGGTCAAGCCGTTGCCGCAGATACGCAGCGTATCCAGCGGCTCCCATGTGCCGTCGGACTCGACCATAATGTCCGTAATTGGGTTTGGCCCCAACACATCGCAATCCGAGCGCCCGCCCAAAAGAAGTTTCATTGCGTTTTCGAACCAACGGATTCGCGGTGGCGTGGGAAGTTCGGAGTACCAATAGTCGAAGAGCTCACAAAAGTATCGCGCCATGGCGCCCGAGGGCCAGGGTGGAGGCGCGTCGTGGTTATATTCGGGCCATAGGAAGTCCACTTGACCGACCCCGAGGTTCACGAAATGGCTCAGCACGGAGCGAGGCGATGCGTGGGGATTGACGACGGTCAACACTGCCCACTCCACATCTTTCGACGCGACCAGCAGCTCGATCGCAGCTGTGACCTGTTTGTGGGACCCGTGCCCGGCGAAGTCACGCCTTTCTAGGTCGTGCCATTCCTTGGGGCCATCGCAACTGACCCCGATGCCGACCTTGTGGGCCGAGAATAATCTCACCCAATCCCGATCCAACAATATTCCGTTGGTTTGGATGCCAACCGTGAAGGCGATTCCGGAGGACGCCGCGACCCGATGCACTTCTTCGAGGAACCATTGCACCCATTGGCGTCCGATGAGTAGCGGCTCGCCCCCATGAAGCGCAAGCGCGATTTTGGGCAGACGGTGCCGCTGGGCGTAGTCAGCAATGCGCGTCAGCATCACAGTGGCGACCTCAGAGGACATGAACTTGGGCCGCCGCAGATACGACAAATCGCCCTTGTTGTACATGTAGCAGTAGCTGCAATTGAGATTGCAGCGCTCCGCTATCTTCAGGACAAACGCCGTGGCAAGGGGCGGCGCATTACCATCAGGACCCGGGTCTGGCGCGGACCGGTTCACGATGGAGGGTCCGTTACGAGGTGCCGATCTTGGAAAACAGGATCTTGCTGAAATTTGTCGACAACGAGCCTTCCCCGGTGGTATCGGGATAGTTCTCTAGGATCGACAGAATGTTCGCCAGAATCGGGTTCAGCTGGTTTAGATACGGTTGCAAGTCCGGTCGATTGGTGTTCAGGTTGAGGCAAAGGCTGTAGTGGAAGGGAGGAATGTCTTGGCTCACGGTACACGCTCCGAGTTTCTTTCGGTGAAGCGATGATGCCTACACTGCCAGACGGATCACCTGCCTGAGGCGAACGGCTTCGCCTTCAGCTAACTGCGCCGATCCGAGGATCGGGCACAGACGCTATCACCAGAGTTAGCGGAGTCAACGATTTTTGCGAGTCACAGATCCTCTTATTCCCGCAGGACTGGGCGAGAGGAGAGACAGCAGGGTTGCCGTCCTTGACACTGCATTTCCAACACTTTATCCTTATCTTTTGCCTTAGCGCGCCTCCCGCCTGTCTGTACCTGCCAGAGTGATCCGCAAGGAGCTTGGCCTTCAGACCCGGTTTAGCCGGACCATTTTGGCTATGGGGAAGCACTTGATGGCTAAGGAGTTAAGGCAGGTGCAGCGATGCTGATTCGGGTCGCGGATTTGCAGCTCCACAAGCTGGAGTTCAACCAGGAATTTCAACCCGGAGCTATTGACTTCGGCAGCGAGGTTCAGCAGGCGGGACCCCTAGATAGTAATGGTCGCGCCGAATTAATTGTCGAGCATCGTGGGCATAAGCATGACATCGACGACATCCGAGTAGTTGGCAAGCTGGACACCGTTATGGAAGTCGGCTGTGCGCGCTGCCTGGAGCCAGTGCGGTTCCGGGTAAACCGCGAGTTCGACCTGCTGTACCGGCCCCTGGGTGTCGATCGTCGTGCCGAGGAAGTTTCTATTTCTGAGGCGGATACCGAGATCGGCTATTATGATGGCGAAGGTCTTCTGCTGGAAGACGTTTTGCGCGAGCAGGTTTTGCTGGCGTCGCCCGTGAAGTTAATCTGTCGCGAGGAGTGCAGAGGATTGTGCCCGCAGTGCGGGATCAACCTCAACCTCGCAACCTGTAATTGCCAGCAACGGTCCAGCGATCCGCGCTGGGCGGCGCTGAGCGAATTAAAGAACAAGCTGCAGAGCTAGAGTTTCGATCGCCGCCTGTGCGCGATCTGATGCGAGGTTTTTATGCCTAATCCAAAACGGCGGCATTCGCAGGCCAGAACGTCGAAGCGCCGCGCCCATGATCATCTGCAGGCCCAGGCCCTGTCGGACTGTCCTAATTGTCACGAGAAGAAGCTGCCGCATCGTGCTTGCCCCAAGTGCGGGTACTATAAGGGCCGCGAAGTCATCGAGCAGAAGGAAGCGGCTAGTTAATACCCAGTCGGAAACGACCGGGGTACAATCTCGTACGATACCCAATGCCGACCACGATTGCCGTTGACGCGATGGGCGCCGATCGCGCGCCCAAACCCGAAGTCGATGGTGCGATACTCGCCGCCCGTCACTATGACGTGGAGGTGTTGCTGGTCGGCCAGGAACACCTAATTCGCCAGGAACTGAAGTTCCATCCCCTCTGGAAACGCCTGCCGATCGAAATCGTGCATGCCAGCGAAGTCATCAGCATGCACGAGAAGGCAGCCAAGGCCGTTCGCGCCAAGCGGGATTCGTCCATGCGTGTAGGGCTTCGCCTGGTTCGCGACGGACGAGCGGCAGGGTTCGTTAGTGCCGGCAACACCGGCGCCTGTATGGCAACGGCCAAAATGGTGTTAGGTGCGCTGCCGGGCGTGGACCGTCCAGCGCTGGCGGCAGTTTTTCCTACTGCGCAGGGAACCGCCACTATCCTCATCGACGTTGGCGCCAACGTCGACTCCAAGCCGGAGAACTTGCAGCAATTCGCCATCATGGGCGATGTGTACTTCCGCACGATTTTCGCGGGGCAGTTTGAAACCGCAGACAGTCCGCGTGTGGGTGTGCTGTCGGTTGGCGAAGAAGAAACCAAGGGCAATGAACTGACTCGCGAAGCCTACAAGCTCATTAAGGAACTGCCCCTAAACTTCGTCGGCAACGTGGAAGGCCGCGACTTGTTTAATGGCAAGGCAGATGTGCTGGTGTGTGACGGCTTTGTCGGCAACGTTGCGCTGAAGATTTCCGAGGGCATGGCTGAGACCGTGCGCTTCCTGCTGCGGCAATCCTTGCAGGCCACGATCACGCGTCAGGTGGGATTCATGCTGTCGCGCCAGGCGTTCGTGGATTTCAAGAAGCGGCTGGACTACTCCGAATATGGCGGCGCGCCGCTACTCGGAATTAAGGGCGTCTGCATCATCAGCCATGGGTCGTCGAACGGCAACGCCATCAAGAACGCTATACGCGTAGCCGCCGAATTTGCCGATAGTAAGTTGAACCGTACCATTGAAAGGCAGATCGCCGAAGCGAGTGCCCATCTTGAGACCGGAAACGGCAGGCCCGGTGTTAATCCACCTGCCAGCCAGCTCGGCCAGGGGCTGGATTAGTGTTCTTCGCACCGCGAGACAGAAATCGAAATCGCTGCCCCGTTCATATTTAATGACCTTCCACACCACGCCGATCGTTTTCATGTTTCCCGGACAGGGATCGCAGAGGGTCGGCATGGGCCGCGAACTGGCCGCCATGTTTCCGGTAGGGAAAGAAACGTTCGATGAAGCTGACGAAGCACTCGGCTACAAGCTTTCGCAGCTTTGTTTCGAGGGTCCCGAAGACCAGCTCAAGCTGACGGAAATCACTCAGCCCGCTATTCTGACTGCTTCTGTTGCGGCCTGGCGGGTCTTGCAGTCGCAGGGATTTACTCCCTCCTATGTTGTAGGCCATAGCCTCGGCGAGTATTCCGCCAATGTCGTTGCCGGAACACTCTCATTCGCCGATGCTGTGCGCACCGTTCGCAACCGCGGCAAGTACATGCAGGAAGCGGTGCTTGTAGGAGTGGGCGGTATGGCGGCGATTCTGGCGCTTCCGGCGGAAGAAGTGGAGCGGGTGTGCGCTGACGCCGCTCGGGGAGAAGTTTGCCAGGCAGCCAATCTGAACTCGCCCGATCAAACGGTCATCTCGGGGCACAAATCTGCGGTGGAAAGAGCTACGATTCTGGCCAAAGAGCGTGGCGCCAAGCGCGCCATCATGCTGCCTGTAAGCGCGCCGTTTCATTGCGCGCTGATGCAACCTGCGCAGGACCGGCTGGCGCAGGATCTTCACGCGATTTCATTCCGCGATACCGCTACACCGATCATGTGCAACGTGGACGCGACTCTGGTGAATACCGGCCAACAGAGTCGGGATGTACTGATCCGCCAGGTTACTGGCGCCGTGCAGTGGATGAAATCGATGCAAGGCCTGATTGCGCTCGGGATCGAGAACTTCGTCGAAGTCGGCCCGGGTAAAGTGCTTTGCGGGCTGATGAAGCAGATCGACAAAACCCGCAGCGTCACCAATGTTGAAGACGATACGTCGTTGCAGAAGACGCTGAATCATTTCAGCGCGGCTTCGCCGCAGGCAGAATAGCTGTTAGTCGTCTGTAATCAGCTGTGATGTCTGAGTTTGGGACTACCTGGGAGCTGCAGACTGCCCGGACCTACGTGGCTTTGCTCTCCATATGCGTACAATTGCTCTCGTAATGAGGGCGCAGAGTGGTGACTGACGCCTAGTACGGCGAAAACCCCAGCGTCTTGTCCGATTTCTCTACCCAGATGTGCGCCTTGTCGGCGACGCGTTCATTCACCGTCACGACCACTACTACCCCGCTGCTGCCAACGTCAAACTTCGTTCCCGTACCACCTTTCGGCACGGCTGAGCCATCCACGTGGTAGCTCTTGATGAGCCCCCACTGCCCGCCGGGTCCCCAATCCTGCATGAAACTGCTAAACGGGTAATCTGGATACTTTTGCGGATGCTGTTTCCAGCCGGGGTCGTGAAACCAAATGCCGTAAGCCGTCTCGTAATCCTGCTTCTGCAGCGCGGCGAAGAACTTGTCCACCTGTCGTTCTTCGGCGTAATAACGGAAGTTCCAGGCCAGAATCAGACACACGAGGACGATGACGGAAAGAGCCACGATCCGGATACGACGCTTGCGGGCCTGTACCGGATCGTATGGCTGAGACTCGAACAGTGTCATAGCGAGTACAGTGTACTAGCAATGGACTCAGCAAATCGAAGAGGAACTCTGTCAGACTGGCCCGTTCACAACCTGCCGACGTGAATACTGCCATCACCGGTCGATATTTCCAGCAATTGACCACCGCCATTCAATTTGCCACGCATTCGCGATCGCTCGATTGAACCGCTGACAGTTACCGGAAAATCCATGGTGATGCGGCCATCGCCGGTGTGAGCGTAGAGTTCTGCGGCGAAATTGTCGGGCAATCTAACCTCTACCCGGCCGTCGCTGGTATGAATCAGCCAACCCCGGTCCATTGTGGAGCCCTGGCGCGCGGTCAACTCGATGCGGCCGTCGCCGCTGCTCAAGTAAACCTCGTTCAAAACCCCGTCGACGGTAATATGGCCGTCGCTGGTGCGGGCGCGAAGAGTGCCATTGAAGTTCCGCACCTCGATGGCGCCGTCGCTGGTGTCGATGCGAGCGCCGCCGCTGGTGCCGTCCACACTGATGTGCCCATCGCTGGAATGCAGGTCCAGTGCGGTCTCAGCGGGGGCTTGCACTTCGATGCGTATACGCCGGTCGTGCCAGTTGATATGAAACCCCGATTGATTCGGAATGTGGACGCTCAGTTCAACCTTGTCGCCATCCTGGTGTTCGCTGACGTGAAGTCCGCCGCCTCCAATTGGATATCCGCTGGTTGTGACGCGGGCTGTTATGGTGTTGCTGCCGCCACGCGTAATCTCAATCGCGGCGTCATTCGTATCGACACGCAACGACGGCTTCGCGCCTACGCTATAGCTTTTGGACCATTCTTCAGCGAAAGCCGATAAGGCCAGCAAGGGAAGTGAGAGAGAAAGGACAACAATCAGTCTACGCACAAGCTCCTCCACCAGATAGTACGTGGAGGAGCTTACGCCGGTTCCCTGCGAAAGGAGAGTACAGCAGGCGGTGCCGGGGGCATGGCTTGCCAGGGGAGAAACACCTGCCATGCCCGCCCTGGGCATCGCTCCCTGCATGGAAATAGACGACTGACCCATGGGAAGGTTACCACTGTCCTGCGCCAACACCTCGAGCACAGGTTTCTTTTTCCGCTAGCTCCGCGACAATATTGCGCCTCCATCAGTACTGTCATCTGGCTTTGTTCAGTCCACCTCGAACGGACGCATATCGGCCGGGTTCTGCAAGCCGCGTACACCGGCGGTCCAGCTACGGCGATTCATCCTGGTAAGGCCCCGGTTGGGATGGAACTGATTCCGCAACCAGGCATGCACGTTCTTTCGCCGCTCTGCATTCCTCATCCCCGGCGATTACCCAGCGATGGACTACACCACCAACCACGGATCATCATCCTGGGCAGGCGAACAGATCGCTGCCCGGCGAGATCGCTATTTCCGCCGTCACTCGGTAGTTGTAGCCACTAGCCATCGTCCCCGTCCCGAGGTGGCGCCAAGGATCGCTCCGGAGTTGCTGTATTGTCTCTTCCAGTAACGGCCAGCATGCGCCTAGGGGTGACATTCCAATCGGACGCGAATGCCAGTGTCGCCAGCCATGAGATTGCAGAGGCCATTGCTGATCCCTTAGTTTCGACGAGACCCTATGGGTGGTATGACAGTGGCAACGGGGAACAGATCGGCGACCTATGTAACTTTTATATTCGGCACGGTTGACTGGGAAAGCGGTTTAGCGCACCAGATGCGGAACGGTCACTTCTACGACCTTCAATGAAATACGACAACCACACTGCTGCCTGCGTCAAGCTCGGCCCGTGATTTTGCATAGCAGCGGTACCCAGGTTGGCGCCCTTCGCTTGGGCGCTAACCCGGGGCCTGAAAACTGAATCTCTTGCCTCTTGGTTCTTAAACCGAAAACGAAAATACTAACAACCAACAACTGTTTTACATCTTCGCCTGCCACAGCGCGAACACGGCACCGGTTGGATCGCTGAGAATGCTGAACCAGCCGTAGTTCGGCACTTCGTGATTCTCCTGTAGCGCAGTGGCGCCGAGTGATTTGGCCTTCTCCGTAGCGGCCTTGATGTCGCTCACGCCGATATAGGTCAGCCACATCGAGGGTGCCCCGGGTACGGGATGCTTCATCATGCCGCCGCCCGGCCCTTCACCCGGATGGATCATGGTGTACGGCATCGGCCCTGGCATGTCTTCCAGCTTCCAGTCAAACAACTTGCTGTAAAACGCTTTCGCCTTAGCTGGATCAGTCGTGTTGAGTTCCATATGCACAAACGCGTTTGCCATTGTCATTCCCCTCGCAAAATTTCTGGATGTTACACCGACGGTATCGCCATCCTGAATGTTGTACCACTCCCAACGTATGGAAAAGGTAAAAAAGGACTCTGCGAAAATGCAAAGTTGGCTGAACGCAGCACAGGCAACCCACACCCCGTTGTACAATAACCCGTTCGCCGGCAGGGTCTTCGGTGTGAGTCTTCATCCGCCACGGGACATCTAAAATGACTAACACGCTCACCGGCACCCATCCAAACACCTGAAAGGACGCATTTATGGCCACCTTGACTCATCCTGCACGCGAGGCGAACCGCATCGCAACCACCCCGCCTCTCCACTTCACCAATGAGGCGATGATCGACTGGTCGAACCCCGAAAACCTCCGCCGCATGCACGCCGCCATTGATAAGGTTCGCAGCGAACTCGGCCAGGAGTACGACCTGGTCATTGGCGGACGCCATGTGCAGACCGGGGACATTGTTCCTTCGGTCAATCCGGCAAAGCCGTCGGAAGTCGTCGGTCGTCATCACCAGGCTGGGCCGGCTGAAGTCGAGCCCGCCCTGCAGGCTGCCCTGAAGGCCTTTGAATCCTGGAGCCGTACTTCGCTGGAAGAGCGCACGCAGCTTCTATTCCGCGTCGGCCAGATCCTGCAGCACCGCAAGTTCGAGCTGGAGGCCTGGCTGGTTTTCGAAGTCGGGAAAAACTACGCCGAAGCCGACGCCGATATTGCTGAGCTCATTGACTTCTGCCACCTCTATGCTCTCGAAGCACTGCGTCTTGGACAGGCCAAAACGCTGGTGCAACTCCCTGGTGAGCATGACCAGTTCCGCTACATCCCGCTCGGCGTCGGCGCCGTCATCTCCCCGTGGAATTTTCCTGCCGCCATCATGGGCGGCATGACGCTGGCATCCATCGTGAGTGGCAACACCGTCATCCTGAAGCCCTCGGGCGACTCGCCCACTATCGCCGCCAAGTTTTTCGAAATCCTCGAAGAAGCCGGAATGCCCGATGGCGTCGTCAACTTCTGCCCCGGTCACGGCGTCGATTTCGGCCATGCCGTCGTTGCGCACCCAAAAACGCGCTATATCGCATTCACCGGCTCGAAAGAAGTTGGACTGAACATCAACCAGACAGCAGCCACACAAAAACCCGGTCAGATCTGGATCAAACGCACCATTCTCGAAATGGGTGGCAAAGACTCCATGGTGATCGATGCCGACGCCGACTTCGATTCAGCCGTTGAAGGTACTGCGCAGGCGGCCTTCGGCTTCAGCGGGCAGAAGTGTTCCGCCTGCTCGCGAGTCATCGTCGACGAGCGTATCTACGATCGCTTTCTCCAGGCTCTGAAGGCGCGCGTAGAGAAGATCACTCTTGGCGACCCGACGACGAATCCCAACATGGGTCCGGTCATTAACGAAAAATCGATGACCTCGATCCTCGGCTACATCCAGAAAGGTATCGCCGAGGGTGGACGGCTCATCGCCGGCGGCAGCGCTGCCACCGACGTCGGCGAAGGCTATTTCGTGCAGCCCACAGTAATTGCCGATGTCGACCCGAAAGCTACCATCGCGCAGGAAGAAATCTTTGGTCCGGTGCTGGCCGTCATCAAGTCGCGCAATTTCGAACACGGCGTTGAGATCGCCAACAATACCGAGTTCGGATTGACCGGTGCCGTCTACACCACATCAGGCGAGAAGATTGAATGGGCAAAGCAGGAGTTCCATGTCGGCAACCTGTACATCAATCGCAAGTGCACGGGAGCCATTGTCGGCGCGCATCCCTTCGGCGGCTTCAACATGTCCGGCACCGACTCTAAGGCCGGAGGCCAGGATTACCTGCTGCTGTTTACGCAGGGCAAATCAATCGGAGAGAAGATTATCTAGGACGTGTAGCGGGTGGAGCACCGCTTGAGCGGTTGCAGCAAGGTTGGACTCAAACGCTGAAGCGAGTTTTTTCCTCCACCCCTATCGCACATCCTCCGGCAACCCTCGCCCACGCAACTTCCTCCATGCGTAGCGTGCCGGGAAGAACAGGACCGCCGCCCACAGCAGCAACATCGGCCCATCGGAGATCAGGAACAATGCTACGCCGATCACGAAATCCACGACGGTCTGATAGCCGTCAACGGCCGCATTGTGGAATTGCGTCCCGAGCGACTGGGGCAGCGCGCGTGCCGGAGCCTTGAATTCCTCTGTTACGGTCGCATTCACGGTTGCGAACTGCACCTGCTTCGACAGCAACCTTCGCTCGCCTTCCATGCGCTCGATTTGCTCACGCACCCGGCTCAGCTCGGTCTCGACTTCCAGCACGTCCGAGAGCTTGCCAGTGCGTTGCTGTAACAGTTCCAGCAAACGCTGTTCGCCCTTGCGCGAATTGCTCAGACGCGCCTCCAGATCAACATACTGGGCGGTAACGTCCTGTCCACTTTGCGACTCGGACTCGACGCGTCCCAACTTCTTCAGGTCGGCCAATGCTGCATCGAGCTGATTGCCCGGTACACGCAACGTCGCGGTCAGCTTGCGGGCTGCCTCGGCCGGCGATGAAGTCGTCAGCTCGCCTATGTACCCGCCGTAACGCTGCAGTATCTTGTCCATATCGGCACGGGCCTTGTCCAGATTCGGCGTGACCATGGTGAGCTGCGCGGTGCGCAGAATCATGGGTGCCGGAGTGGGCACAGCGTGGTCCACGGTGGTCTCGGGCCCCGCAGACGGTGTGACTTCCAGATTCGCAACAAGGTCCGACTCCTGCCGTCGCTTCGCCAGTTCGGCCCGCTGGGACTCCGTCAACGAATACGCCAGTTCGTTTGTGACCAGACGATCGCGATTTCTGCCCTCCGGCACCCCACCAGGAACACCTCCGACCATACCTTGAGAAGTAGTAGCTGCGGCACGAGGGGCAACAGGTTCTGCCCGGTCAGCGAGGCGGGCGTTCCCATGCTCGCCTCGGCCCAGGGTGAACACCATCGAA
This sequence comes from Binatia bacterium, assembly GCA_035638375.1. Lineage (GTDB taxonomy): Bacteria > Acidobacteriota > Terriglobia > Terriglobales > Acidobacteriaceae > DASRAA01. Next base: position 13,663 of record DASRAA010000100.1, read on the forward strand.
GAAGCTAGAAGAATCGCCCCAAGTCCTCCAACAAAGGCTCCGCCCATCCACGGCTTCAGCGTTCGCGCCCCACCTCCTCGCAGCCATTTCCAGAGCCCGCCGCCTTGTAACCGCCGCTCGCGCTGATCGAGGGCCTGGGTGATTTCGCTACTCAGAACCGGCTCTTTCTCTTCCACCTCCCACGTTGCCAGACTCTGCGACATGCTCAGGAACTCCGCGCGTAAGATCTGGCAATCGCGACACCTTTCCAGGTGCTCGGCCACGGCCGTGGCTCGAACGGCTGTGAGCTCACCATCTAGGTACGCCATCAATTCTTCGGGTTCTACCGGATGAATCTTGCTTGGCATCTCACGCCTCCTCTTCCGCCGGATTGACCGGCTGCTCAACCGCTGCGAGGAGCGGCTGTTTAGACAACGCATGGCTTGTCTCCAATTTTTCTTTCAGCGCCATGCGTGCCCGGAAGAGCCGCGACCGCACCGTATTGAGCGGTAGTCGCAGGAGTTTGCTAATTTCGGAGTAGGTCAATTCTTCGTATTCGCGCAGCATCAGGATTTCGCGCTGCGAAGGATCCAGCCGTTCCAACGCCTCTTGAACCCACAATCCCGTTTCCTGCGCGGGCCCAACCTCCGGCGAGGCAGCCACTTCGTCTGCCTGAATGTCGCGAGGTTTGCGGCGTTCGTTCGCCAGCAATTTGAGAGCGATGGCGTACAAATATGTGCGTACCTGCGCACGTGGTTCATACCGCGACGCGCCTCGTATCACCACCAGGAAGGTCTCTTGCGCCAGGTCCTCAGCGCGTTCGGAGCTATCGAGCCGCCGCCGAAAGAAGCCGTAGAGTGGCCCCTGATAACGGGCGTACAACTCTTCGAATGCGGCCCGCGAGCCCCTTTGAAAGTCCAGCATCAACGCTTCATCACTGTTCATACCGTCCGGCGCATCTCCCGCAACCCGCCCCCCGTGCTGCTTAACCCGGTAATGTCTACAGAACGGAAAAAGTTTCCAGGCTTGCAAGAACTTTCGCGGCTACAGATGGGGCAAGCCGCTCGCTCGCGGAGTTCAGACGCATCGGCGGGTCGATAGGAAGGCGCAACAGGCGCTAGGTTTGGCGCGTTTTGAATACATCTTGGGGCCATTGCTTTGTGCCTTTGCAGTTCTGAGGTTTATACTCCGGCTGATCAACCCCGGAGAGGAGCGGAACACCTCGCCGGGACCGCTAAGCATCTCTAACCCATCTCTCCGGCTGCAGCACCGCCGGAGCCTTCGCAGTGTTCCTCACTGGAGGCACAATGAAAAAGAACGATGCGCCCAAACCCGAACAACCTAGCTCGGGTGTTTCGCGGCGCGATTTCATGAAAATATCCGCAGTCACCAGCGCATTGCCGCTGGTGCTGGGGCCCAAGGCGGTCCACGCCGCCGGAGAAGATGTCGCCGTGTTGGGACCGGGCAAGGTACCGGTCGCTCTGAACGTGAACGGCAAAAAACTGCAAGCCGAACTCGAGCCGCGCGTGACGCTGCTCGACGCGCTTCGCGGCCAGTTCAACCTCACCGGCGCCAAGCGCGTTTGCGATCGCGGCGCTTGCGGCGCCTGCACGGTGCTGATGGACGGCAAGCCTGTCTATGCCTGCTCGGTGCTGGCCATCGACGCCCAGAACGCGAAGATTACCACCATCGAAGCGCTCGCTGAAGGCGACAAGCTCAGCCCCGTCATGCAGGCTTTCGTGGAGCACGACGCCCAGCAATGTGGATTCTGCACGCCGGGATTCGTGGTTGCCATTACCGCATTCCTGCAAGACCATCCCAAGCCCACCGCCGACGACATTCGTCACGGCTTGAGCGGCAACTTCTGCCGCTGCGGCACCTACAGTGGAATTCGCGCTGTCGCTCTGGCGCACACCGGAGGTAAGCGGTCATGACGCAATACAGTTGGCCCGATCCCGCAACCCGCCCACTCCTCGGCAAGAAGATTGACCGCGTCGACGGCCCGTCCAAATCCTCCGGCCGCGCCAAATACACCTACGATTACTACCCGCAGGGATTATTGGCGGCTAGCATTCTGCGCTGCCCCTACGCGCACGCGAAGATTGTCAGCATCGACACCAGCGCCGCCGAAAAGATGCCCGGCGTGAAAGCCGTCGAGATCATTCAGAAGCCCGGCACTGAAATCTTTTGGGCGGGCGATGAAATCGTTGGTGTCGCTGCCGTCGACGAAGGCACAGTGCACGACGCCCTCCGTGCCATCAAAGTTGAGTACGAGGTCCTGCCCCACTTCGTCTCCGATGCCGAGCCGCCCAAAACCGTCGCCGCCGATACCGGCCCGATCAGCTCCGACGACTTCCAGGACATGGAGGAGAACCAGGTTCCTGACGAAGAAGTCATCGCCGCCATCCAGAAGCGCGGCATTAGCTTCAAGCCCAGCGACAAAGACTACGAGTCGATGAAGGGAATGGGCGTCGATTCCAGCATCATCGCCGCTCTAAAGAAGGCGAACTATGTAGAAGGTGCGGCCAAGCCCAAATCGCCATATAAGAAGACCGCGCTTCAAACTCAAGGCGAGCCCGACAAGGCATTCTCCTCGGCCGCTGCCGTTTCCGAGGGCGTGTACGGTATGCCCTGCATCGTGCATTGCTGCCTGGAGTCGCACGGCTCTTGCAGCGAGTGGCCAAGCGACAAAGAAATAGTGGTCCACGTTTCCACGCAGAACGTCTCCGGCATCGCGGCGCAGCTCGCCGAGCCCATGGCCGTTCCCGCGGGCAACATCAACGTTCTTCAGCAGAACGTCGGTGGCGGCTTCGGCAGCAAATTCTCCGTTGACCGCTGGGATGTGAACACCGCAACGCTGTCGAAAAAAGCCGGCGGCAAGCCGGTGAAAAATATGCTCGACCGCAAGGCCGAGTTTGAAGTCGCCGGCATGCGGCCTTCCGCTTACGGGCGCGTTAAGATCGCCGCCGACAAAGACGGCAAAATTACCGCCTGGGACTCCCGCTCCTGGGGCACCGGAGGCGTCGGCGGAGGCGGCACTCCACCGCTTCCCTACATTTTCGAAATACCCAACCAGCGCAAACAGAACACAGCTATCTCCACTAACCAGGGCAGCGCCCGCGCCTGGCGTGCGCCGAATCATCCACAGGCGGCGCTCATCACCATGTCAGCGATCGAAGATCTCGCCGCTAAGCTGAAGATGGATCCGCTCGATCTCATCCTCAAGAACCTGGAGATCGCCGGCCCGCGCAAAGATACCTATCGCGAGGAGTTCGCCATCGCCGACGAGCTGATGGGCTGGAAGAAGAACTGGCATCCGCGCGGCGATAAAACGGCCGGCCCGGTCAAGCGCGGCCTCGGACTATCCATGCACACCTGGGGAGGCCGCGGCCACAACAGCAATCAGGACTTCACCATCAATCCCGACGGCTCGGTCCAGATCAAGCTCGGCACCCAGGACCTCGGCACCGGTGCCCTCACCATTATCACCATCGTCGCCGCCGATACCCTTGGCGTACCGATGGAGAACATCAAGGTGCTCTACGGCAATAACCGCTATCCGCAGTCTGGAGGCAGCGGCGGCAGCACCACCTCGGGAGGCGTAACATCTTCGACTCGCCGCGCTGCGGTCAACGCTCGCGACGCGCTGTTGGCCAAAATTGCTCCGGCGCTCAAAGCGAACCCCGAGGAGCTCGAAGCGAACAACGGCCGAATTAGCGTGAAGGGAGATGCAAATCGCAGCCTCTCCTGGAAAGAAGCCTGTGCCAGAATCGGCGCTGTGCCGCTTAGCGTGACTGGCAAGAACCCTGACAAGGACCAGCCCCCCGACCTCACCAACAGCGGCGTCGGCGGCGTGCAGATGGCCGACGTTTCCGTCGACACCGAAACCGGCATCGTCCGCGTCAACAAGATGGTCGCGGTGCAAGACTGCGGCCTGGTCGTTGACGTCAAGACCGCTGAGAGCCAGGTGCTCGGCGCGCTCATCATGGGCATCAGCTACTCGCTCTATGAGGAGAAGATCCTTGATCCAGTCACTGGAATCGTGCTGAACCCAAACCTCGAGTTCTACCGCCTCGCCGGCCTCAACGACATCGGCGAACTCAAGGTTCACATGATGACCGGCAAAGGCTACGACGAGCGTGGTGTCATCGGACTGGCGGAGCCTCCAGTGGTCTCGCCCGGTGCGGCCATCTCCAATGCCGTCGCCAATGCCATCGGCGTGCGCGTGCCGTTCCTGCCGCTCGCCCCCGACCGCGTGCTGGCAGCGCTGGAAGAAGGAGGAGGTTCGCATGCATAACGCCATGATCACGAACGCGCGGTCGGATCCTGCGGGCCTTCAGGCCCGCGTCACGCGCGGCCTTGTTTTGAAGAGGCACGGCTTTAGCCGTGCCATTCTCGCTTCTCTTTTTCCGTCAGCGCGGACTTTAGCCCGCGCGCAGCGAGGAGGCGCCTATGCAAGCCTTTGAATACGCCACCCCCACCAAGAAAGAGCAGATTGCCGTGCTCCTTGGCGACAACGGTACCGTCCTCGCGGGCGGCACCGACCTGCTGGCGCTGATCAAGGACGACATCGTCACGCCCAAGCGGCTCGTCAACATCAAGCAGATTGACGGTCTCCGCGGTGTCAGCTATCAGCCCAACAGCGGTCTCCGTATCGGTGCGCTCACCACGGTCGCCGAACTTTCCGACAACGCAACTGTCCGCCAGAACTATCTCGTACTTACCGAATCCGCCATTGAGGCCGCCAGCCCGCAGATTCGCAATCTCGCCACCATCGGCGGCAACATGTGCCAGCGCCCGCGCTGCTGGTATTTCCGCAACGGCATGGGCCTGCTCGCAATGAAAGACGGCAAGTCGCTGGTGCGCGCAGGCGACAACCGCTACGCCGCCATTCTCGGCAACGACGGCTCCGCGCTCTTCGTCAGTCCCTCGACCATCGCCCCCGTGCTCATCGTCCTTGGCGCGAAGATTCGCCTCTACTCTGCGAAAGCCTCCGGTTCGGGCATGCGCGAGCTGGCACTGGAGAAGTTCTTCGTCATTCCTACCCAGGAGGGCCAGCGCGAGCACGACCTCCAGCCCGACGAGATCGTTGCCGAGATCATCGTGCCTCCACCGTCGAAGAACCTGAAGGCCGCGAGCTACGAAGTGCGCCAGCGCGCGTCGTTTGATTGGCCACTAGCTCATGCCGCCGTCGCCCTCGAAATGGACGGCAACACGGTGAAGAGTGCGCGCGTGGTGCTGGGCCAGGTGGCCCCTGTACCATGGGTTTCTGAAGAAGCTGCTGCTGCTCTTGTCGGTAAGCCGGTCAACAACGACACGGCCATGGCGGCCGCGAACGCCGCCGTTGCCAAGGCCAAACCGCTCAGCCGCAACAAGTACAAGCTCACGCTCACCAAGGCCGCGGTGAAACGTGCTGTCCTCAACGCCGCTGCCGGCCGCGCAGGAAGTGTGTCATGACACTATGGCTCGATCAGGAACGCTTCGACACCAGTTACGAGACGCTCTGCCCCTCGCTGCGCTGGAAGCAGCAGTTCATCAGCGCCGAGCACGACCCCACCGTGCCACCTTCGAACGACGGCCTGTTCTGGTGCATCCACACCCAGACCTGCATCGGCCCGGATGGCGAACTCGCCGAGCCGGGCAGCTGCTCGGCCACGAATCGCAAGTGCCACGGGACGGGGAAGTGCGGCTGAGTTGTGGGAGTCTCGCAGCATGTCCGAATATAGGGAGTTGAGTAGAAGCGCCAATCGCCGACTGCCTATCCCTATCGCCATCTCCTGGCGATAGGGATGGAATGGAAATACTTACTCCCACTCCGCCACCGTCAGCTTATTCCCCTCTGCGGTGCAAACCCACAACTTACCTGACACCTTGCCGCCGCATGTCGGCACCGCACCGTTCCCCATCACCGACGACTTGGCACTGGCTAGGTCCCACACCACCGCATGTGGGGGCTTCTCCCCCGCGTCATCCAAGTAGAGCGTCGCAGCCTTACTCTCGCCCGCGAGCAACTCGAGTCCCACAATGTAAGATCCTTCGTCCTTGGGAAGCTGCCTCACCTGCTTCGCCGTTGCCGCGTCAAGCACGGTGATGCGCGCATCCGCGCCACCTGCCAGCACCTGTTTGCCATCGGAGGTAAATGTCAGGGCGAACGTTTCCAGCAGGAATTCGCGATTCTCATGCGTTTTCTTCCATGTCGCTGTGTCGTACCAGCGCAGCACCGTGTCATTACCGGCAATCACCAGTGTCTTGCCATGCGGACTTAGCGCGCATGCACTGATCCCGCCAAATTCGAACGGCAATGTTGCCAGCAGCTTCGGCGAATCTCCAAGTTCCCAAACCCTTGCCGCTTCGTCCGCCGCGCCCACCAGCAGCGTCTTGTCGTTGTGCAGGAACGACAGTGCATCCACGCGCCTCGGAGCGGCCTTCCATTGCTTCCCAGCAGCCGTGCCTTTCGCCGCTGAGACCTCCACGGTGCCGTCATGGAAGCCCACCGCCAGCCAGCGGCCGTCCGGCGAATAAGCCACTGCATACGGCCTCTGCTCGGCCGAAATTGTTCGCAACGTCTTGCCGTCCGGCAAGCTGAGCACGTACATATGAGAGTCGCGGCAGCGCACTACCAGCTGACTGCCGTCAGGCGAAAGCACCTGGTCCCTCGCCTTGCACTCCAGTTGCACTTGAGCAATCGGCTTCGATGCCGCCATCCCTGCGGCTGCCCACAGCAGCAAAAACCCGCCACACAAGAGTCGTCGCATCATAGCGTCTCCAGCACCAGGTCAAATGTCACCGCAGCGACGATCTGCTGCGGATCGCCCTTGATTACCACCGGCCTCACCAGCTCCCGGCTCGTGCACAACGGATCGCGCGTGTAGTTCTTGTCCGGATTGCCGTCAAACACCGGATCGGTCGCAAAATACATCTGCGTGATCAGCGGCTTGAGCCCGGGTGCAGTCACGAGATAATGCACGTGCTGGCAGACACGGTCTGGATAGTGCCCGGGTATTACCGACTCAATTGCGTAAGCGCCCTTCGGCCCCGGCTCGAGCAGCGCACGAAAGCGATATCCGTCAACGTCGTAGTGACCGTCGTTATCAGCCTGCCAGATTTCAAGTTTGGCGTCCGGCACAGTCTGGCCGCGCGTGCTGTACACCACGCCGGACAGAGTCAAGGGCATGCCGGCATCACCCGGCGCACGCAGCATCGAAGAATGCGGTGCCTCGCGCTTGTAGAAAGGACCGAGTTCACACCAGGGCGTCGGCTTCTTCTTTTCCGCAACGTCCCAAGCTTCGGCAAGGGTAGGAAGAGAAACAGTCGAGGCTACTGTCACCGCGCCAAACACTACGCAACGTTCCAGCAATTCCCGCCGGGTAAAGTTCATGCCATCCTCAAAATGGTTTTGGGAATGGACTATAACCTGACTTGCGGTTTTCACCTAAAGAATTTTGCTGCGGCTAACGTGCGGTGCCTGGTCGCAACTATGGTGCGATTGTGGCTACTACTTTATGGCCGCGGCGTAATTTCGCCGCCTTCACCGTATTGCTCATCAGCATGGCAATAGTCAGCGGACCCACTCCGCCCGGCACCGGCGTAATCGCCCCCGCCACCTCCGCCACCTGGGGATGCACGTCGCCAATCAGCGTCGAGCCGTTCTTGGCAAACGCCGCTTCGCGCTTCGCATCTCCGGCAAAGAATTTGACAAAATCCGCCGGATCGCTGACCTTGTTCATCCCCACATCAATGACAGTCGCGCCCGGCTTCACATGCTCCGGAGTAATCATCCCCGCGCGACCAATCGCCGCCACAAGAATGTCCGCCCGCCGGCAGACGCCCGGCAGGTCCCGCGTCTTCGAATGGCATACCGTCACCGTGGCGTTGCTGTTGATCAGCAGCATCGCTACCGGCTTACCTACAATGTCGCTGCGTCCCACCACGACCGCTTCGGCTCCTGCCACCGGAATGTCGCTGCGGCGCAGTATCTCCATCACTCCCGCTGGGGTGCATGGCACCAGTCCCGGCCGCTGCGTCGATAAAAATCCGACATTCATGGGATGAAACCCATCCACGTCTTTCTCCGGCGAGACGGCCAGCAGCACCTGCTTCGACTCCACCTGACGCGGTAGCGGCAGTTGCACAAGGATGCCGTCGATGTCGTCGCGCCGGTTCAGCTCCTCCACTAGCGCCAGCAACTCCTGGGTGGTGGCCGACTCAGGCGGCGTATGCTTCTCGCTGTAGATACCCAACTCCTCGCACGCCTTCACCTTGCTCCGGACATAAATCTCCGACGCCGGATTATGCCCTGCCAGCACCACTGCCAGCCCCGGACGATGCCCTTCCGCCGTGAGATGCCGAACTTCTGAACCCACTTCTGCACGAATTTGCGCACCGATTTTGGTTCCATCGAGTATGCGTGCTGCCATGAAGCCTCCCACAACTATGAACTTTCAGTGTATCGCGCGTATTAGCCGTCAGGCGTCAGTTCTCAGCCATCCGTTTGCAACCGGCAAATTCCTGAAAGGCTAAGTGTCAACTGCTACGTGCTCATGGTCCCTACTGTCAACTGACCACTGACAACTGTTACAATCGCCCCGTGCCAATCCCGCCCGACCTGCTCGAAATCCTCGTTTGTCCCGTGTGCCGCAAACCCCTGGCACTGCGCGATGATGAAAGCCTTAAGTGCCATGAATGCAAGCGCTCGTACCCAATTCGGGACGGCATTCCCATTCTGCTTGAGCACGAGGCCACAATCGAAAATTTCTGAATTCCGTCCTTTGCATTTTCCATAGAAAACCCTCACAGCCAGCCCGGCCCAACCCTACTTGTCAACTTTTTTTCACATACGCAACTATCGCCTCCACAGGGGGTTTTACGCGGCACGAACGCGAAGGTTGCCACCAAAGATGTACGTTGGCATGCTGATTGCTGCAACCTTCCTGTTCGGTGATTCGTCTAAAGAACAAAGACCCGCAGGGGTCGGAGGTGAGACTCGATGGCAGACAAGTTTTCAGTACCGGAACTGGCGGCGCTGAGGAGTGAACTGCTGATGGGGTTCGACTCCAAAGATGCCGCCGAGCTAGTGCAACTTTTCCTCGCCGGACACGGTTACGGTGTTTCCGCTGAGGCCGCGCGCCACGCGGTGAGCCGCGTAGGCATGATGGGCAGCACGCTGGAAGTCTTCCAGCGGGAACTGGAGAACATCGCTTTAGTGATGTAACAGTGGCCCCGGCCAGGCATAGCCGAAAGCGAGTGGCCAAAAGCTGGAGAGCTAAAAGCTAAAAGCTAAAAGCAAGTAGGTTAGGTGACATACATTCTCGAGATTTTGCTGCGAGAGCCGAAATAGTACGCCAGAACCTGGACGACCGGCCAGCAGCAAAAATAGATAAGCCCGGGTCAATCAGCCCGGGCTTGTTGCTGTGCGCCGAGCATGACCAACAGCTTGGGGCTGAGAATCCCCTGCCAAGACTGACGAAGACAAGCGGCTAGTGAAGCGTAAAGGTGTCGGTTACTGGCACGGGGATGTAAGACAGTTTTGTTTCTCTAAATCAGTCTCCGAATCCAGGGTGCCTTGTTTTGGGCTGACCTGGGATTTCTCGGAACTCCGAACTTGATCTCCGGCAAATGATCACCAGCCACTGACAACTGGCCACCAAACTATCAGTCATGCGTGCTAGTATTGCAGGCCGTAGGTGCTCCCATGAAGCTGACTGAGACAGTTGGAGCTGTCCTGAAGGGAAAAGGCAGCAATGCGATTTGGTCTGTAGTCCCTGAGCAGTCGGTTTACGAAGTGATTGAGAAGATGGCCGACAAGGGGGTAGGAGCTTTGCTTGTTATGAGCGAAGGCAAGCTGGTGGGCATCGTATCAGAGCGGGATTATGCCCGCAAAATCGTGCTCAAGGGGCGGTCTTCGAAGGAGACTCGTGTTAGCGAGATTATGAGTAGTCCAGTTGTGTTCGTCACCCCGCAACAATCGGTCGACGAGTGCATGACCATCATGACTGCCCGCCGTATTCGCCACCTGCCCGTATTAGAGGGTGAAGCCGTGAGAGGTGTGCTATCTATCGGCGACCTTGTGAAGTGGATCATCTCGGGACAGGAACACACGATTCAACAACTGGAGGGGTATATCACCGGAAGATACCCAGGCTGAGGAAGCATCCCGAAACCAATTCATGAGTGTTTGGGGAACGGGTGGGGTGAGGTTTTTGACTGACGACTGACAATCGATTCCCCTAGCTCCTATACCCATTCTTCAAGGATCCGCATATACTCCCCACAGCAATGAGCGAGATGCACAGCGCTTCGGCAAGATACGTACTTGGGAGAGGACGTTTGCTCAGGACCTCAACCATCCCCCGCCGTGCCGAATCGTCCCGCGCATGAGACTATCTCCACCGCCGGACCGTCACTCCGCCGTGAATGCGCTCCTGCAAGACGCCGGAGAAAAACATGTAAGGGTGTGCTGGTTCTAATTCGCTGACAGTATTGAGCTTGGCCCGCAGCTCGAAAGGGATCTCAAAGCTCAGGGCTATCAGGTTGTCTTCTAGTTGCAACAGCTTAGTGGCTCCGATGATCGTCGAGGTCACGCCCGGCTGTGTTACCACCCAATTCAATGCAACCTGTGCCGGCGGCCGACCGATCTCTTTGGCAACTTGCAGCAAGCTATCCAGAATCAGCCAGTTACGCTCCGTAAACTTCTTGAACGCGGGGTTGTTGGCGCCTTTCAGAACTTCCAGCCGGCTACCTTGGCTGCTCTCTGCGCCTTTGTCGCGAGTGTACTTGCCGGCCAGAAAGCCGCTGGCCAGCGGACTCCATGGGCAAATACCCATCCCAAGTTCCTGAGCCGAAGGTATATGCTCGCGCTCGATGGTGCGCTCCACCAGGGAGTATTCCAGTTGCAACGCGGCGGCTCGTTCACGTCCCGTGCATTGCGCCAGCGTCTGAGCTTTCGCGGCGTACCACGCCGGAACATCCGAAAATCCGTAATGTCGAATCTTGCCTTCCCGCACCAAGGTAGTCAAACAATCAACAACTTCCTCGACTGGCGTGACGGTGTCCCACACATGCATCCAGTACAAATCGATGTAGTCCATCTTCAGCCGCCGAAGCGAGGACTCGACTGCGCGGTAGATGTTCTTGCGGCCGTTACCGCCGGAGTTAGGATTGCCGTCCTCTGGATTAAACGTGAATTTTGTTGCGATTACGAGCTTGTCGCGCAGGCCAGACTCGGCTACGAAGCGGCCGAGCAATTCCTCAGCTTTGCCTCCGGAGTACACGTCGGCACAGTCCATAACGTTTCCGCCATCAGCAACATAGCGGTCGAAGATGCGGCGAGACTCTTCGTCGCTGGAGCCCCAGCGGTCGTTGGCGAAGGTCATGGTGCCGAGTGTCAGTGGGCTGACGCGCAACCCGGTACGCCCTAACGTGATGTATTCATTGAGTTTCATGAAGCAAGTCTTCTCCCGCGGAAGTCACGATGGGCAATTGGATGCATTGAGATCGTTCCGCCGACCTATTTCTGAAACTTCATCTCCACAGTGATCTGCACGGGCACGGGCTTGCCATCTTTCTTCGCGGGAGAGAATTTCCATTTCTTTACCGTGTCTACTGCGCTCGCCTCGAAAGCGGCGTTGGAAGCACGGAGAACATGGACCAGGTCCACATGTCCTTTGGTGTTGATGCCAACCAGCATGTCAACAATGCCATTGGGCTCGGTGTACGGCGGCAGTTCGGGATAGGCCGGATCGGGGGAGGATTTGGGCTTGGGTGGCTTCATATCTTTCATAACCCGCTGGTAGCCTGAGAAGGCATCGTCGTCGGGGATGTCGGCGGGTGCGGCGGTGGAGATCCTGGAGGAAGAGTCGCCGGCGGGCTTGCCCGACTGAGCAGCCACAAGACTTGCCGTGAGGATCGCGAGTGCGATCAGGATAAGAGTACGCATGAAGACCCAGAGTAGTTGAGAAACATATCTTAACCGCGGCACAGGAAATCAGAAAGTCAGGGCCAGCTTCCATGAATTTCAGCGCAAACGGAAGCGAGTGGCACAAATTATGAAGCATGCTTCGTAGTGCAGGCTAATTAGGCCCGGAACTCATGGGCGGGGCGGGGACTGGCATTCCTACGGGCGGCTTGAGCAAACCCAAGTTGGTCAGGTAAGCGACGGTACGTTGGGCCGCGGCGTCGAAGACCAACTGGCAATTGATGAACTGGGTGTTCTCCCACATCACATCGCCGCCGCCATAAACGATTTTGCATTCGGTGAAGATACAGTTCAGGAAGCGCTTACCGTCCATGTAAACCGTGATGCCTTTGGGTTGCCAGTTCTCAACTACTTGCATGATCCATCTCCGTTCCGGATCGCTGCTGCCGAATCTGTATCGATCGGGCCGCTAAATTGATTCTACAAGCGGGCGGCTATCGCCGAGTCGTTTGCGGCATAGTCTGCGGGCGCAAAGGGGCGTGAAGCTTCTTCTCTTTACTGTGGCGGGGGCGCTTGCGGTGGACGCAGCGTCTGGAGTTTCTGCGAGGCCAGCTGTCCGATCGGACTGGTTGGATAGTCCTTCTGCATCTGCTCGTAGATTTTGCGCGCCTCTAACGGTTGGTGATTGTTCTCGTAGAGATTGGCCAATTCAAATTGAGCGGTTGTCTTGGCTACCGTGGTGGTCGGCTTTTCGATGAGCTGCTTGAAGAGATCGATGGCCTGCTGCGTCTTGCCGGCGTCCTCATAGATAGAAGCTAACGCCAGCTTGGCGAGGCTGGCGACTTGTTTGTCCCAACTGCGCGAAACCTGCTCGAGCTGTTTCTCCGCGCCAGCATCGTCGCCCATGTCGTGCAGCGTAATGCCTTCAAAGTAGCGGGCAAAGCGACCGTTGCGGGTAAACGAATATTTGTCGGCTATGCGCGTGAACTCAGCGCTAGCGGCCTTGGCGCGCTCGGCGGCGCTGGCATAACTGAGCTCTGTCGGACTTGCGGGCTGGCCTGCAGTGCGGATCGGCGCATTGTATTTCTGTAACGCGGCTGAGAGCTCCTGGCTGGCCTGCTGGTTGCGATAATTGACGAAAGCCCAGCCACCCCCAACAAGAGCGACTGCGATTAGCAGAGCTACCAGAGCGGCGGTTAATTTCGATTGGTGCTCCTTGGCCCAGGAGATGGTTTCAACCGTGGTTTCGGCGAAGGAGTTCTGTTTCAGTTGATGTCGAGTGGTACCGCGCACGATTGGTCCTTAATTGGATTGCCACAAGGCGGGAAGCATTAAGTTTAACAACGGGATGAGTGGGGGTCAAACCGCCGCGGGGGTAGTATCTTTCTGGAACGAGTCGGCTACATGTAGCTAAATGGTAAACGTACACGTTCACCGGCGCGTGCTGGTAGACGAGTTCGGGAGCGCGAACGGGAGCGGGATTGGGCGTGGGCCGTGAGCCGTGAGCGTTCGTAAGCAGATGGTCGGCGTGCGAGGGCGCGAGGGCGCGAGGGACGCGATCACTTGCTATTGGGCTCAGTTGTGTAACGGCGATGGTACGTCAATTATTCGGCTTCCTATCCAGGCAGCCCAGTGGGCTTCAACTCAAAATATGAAGGACAGGAGAAGGCGTACAATCGAACCGCTTTAGAACCAAAAAGGAGATCCCGGTTTTGCATAAGTATCTGAGAAAGGACAACGAACCCCCAGCTGCAATTGCGAGGAATGGCTGGCGTTATCACCACATTGGAATTCCCACTCAAACTCCGCGCCCTGATGAGATTCACGTGCCCCGCCTACACATTCACGTTGCGAGTTTTCAAACCAGTCCATTTGGCGTTGAGTGGATGCGATTTGACCCAGATGCGCCGTATCCCGAGGCGGTCAAGACCATTCCTCATGTAGCTTTCGAGGTAGACGATCTTGCAACTGCACTGATTGGGCAAGAGATTCTGATTCCACCGAACAGTCCGAGCGCGGGAGTCAAAGTGGCCATGATCCTCGATCATGGCGCCCCGATTGAATTAATGGAGTTTTCTCCAACTCAAAAGTTACGGGGAGAACAAGGGTGCTAATGCTCAATGTTGCGCGGCAATAGAGCTGATCCGGATTCGATTGGTCTCCTACTTTGAGGCTACAAGGGACGGCTAGTTGGCGGGTGGATCGATCCAAACCAAGAGCTCGAAAGAAGAGCCGAGCAATGATCATTATCGGTGCCGATTATCACCCCGGTTTCCAACAAATTGCGTTCGTAGATACGGCGCAGCAGCAGTGACGCTGCCACCCTCGTTTCCTCCTACTTGTTTGAACATGGCCTGCGTCAATACTTCGTCCCCGTTATCACCCAACTTCAGCCTTTCGAAAGTTGCGCCAGCACCAACCCGCCGCTTATCGAGTTACCCAGGCGATTCGTGACCCAGACATTGCCTTGGCTATCGATACTCATTCCGCTGCCACTCCAGCCCGGTTTCAAACTTCTCCACCTTGCTCGGGTCTGCGGCGGGAAAACGTGCGACATGTCCGGCAAGAGCATTGCTCACCCAAATCCGGTCCTGCTGGTCGATAACTAAGGTGAAAGGGCCCGAACATTGAACTAAAGGGCGCTTTACATCGCGGCCTTCGCACACGGTTCGCCCCTTTGTCCAATCGCCCTTGGGGACGAACACGAGCTGGTTCTTCGAAAGGCCGAGCGCCCACACGTCACCGCTGGGCAATCGCGATTATGCCTTGCATCAATCCGAGCTGGCGATTGAAAGTAATACCGTCAGGAGGTCAACGGCCTTCCGTTCCTATCGAACACTGCGAACACTTCCCGCCGTAAGAAGTGAGCCACGCGTTGTCCTTCGAATCCACCGCGTGCCAAACAGGTCGTTCAGAGTTGAACGAATTGTCCACTCTCGAACACATGCCCTACCTAAGTCACTGGAACTGCTGCGATCAGGTTGGCGTAACAATTGCAACGAGGTAAAAGCATGTCGACCCTCTTGCACGACATTCGTTACGCGGTCCGGCAAATGCGGCTTTTCCCAGGCTTCGCCATAACGGCGATCCTGACGCTTGCTATCGGCATTGGTGCTACCACTGCCATCTTCACGCTGATCCACACGATCATGCTGAAGTCGCTTCCGGTTACCGAGCCCTCGCAGCTCTACCGCATAGGCGACACCGACGAATGCTGTACCGACGGCTGGCTAGACAGTAATGACTGGAGTCTCTTCTCGTATCCGCTGGTGCGGCGACTTGCCGAAGCGGCTCCAGAGTTCGAAGAGGTGACGGCGTTTCAGGCCAATACCGACACCGTGGGAGCTCGGAGTTCCCTCAAGGACAATGCCGCACGCCCATTACGAATGGAATACGTGGACGGACGCTACTTCCACGTTTTTGGCATCCGTCCTTACGCCGGGCGGTTGCTGCAACTCTCGGATGACCAGCGCACCGCAGCCCCTGTGGCCGTGATGAGCTACAGCACGTGGCAGCAGTCGTACGGCTCTGATCCGTCCCTCGTCGGATCGACCTTCATCATTGAAGGACATCCCGTGACGTTGGTCGGTATCACGCCTCCCGGTTTTTTTGGCGATACACTGCGGAGCCGTCCGCCCGACTTCTGGATTCCCATCCAACAGGAGTTACTAATTGACGGGCCAGATGGCCGGACCAAGACGAATATGCCACAGTGGCTCTATGCGATCGGACGTCTCAAGCCGGGCGCCAGCGTACAGGGTCTGGAGGCTCGGCTAACGCCCGTACTCCAGCGCTGGCTGAACAATGAAGACGAGATCCCTGCCGGTTTCAAGGGACAGCTTGCTCCGACCATTGCGCACAAGTACATCAAGCTGGCGCCTGCAGGTGCCGGTGTGGCCATCATGAAGGCGCACTACCGAACCAATTTGCGGATCCTGTTGCTCGTTTGTTTGACGGTTCTGCTCATAGCTTGCGCCAATATCGCGAATCTCCTGCTGGCTCGTAGCGCCGCCCGCCGCGGTAACATCGCGATGCGTATGGCTCTAGGTGCAAGCAGACCACGCCTGATCGCACAACAACTCACCGAAGCGGTTACGCTCGCCGTTTGCGGCGGACTGCTAGGATTGGTGATCGCTTACGCCGGTGCTCGCGTTATGCTCCGACTGGCGTTCCCCACGGCAACGGCGAACCCAATCAGCGCTGCACCCTCATGGCCAGTGCTAGGCTTCGCTTTTGGGCTCTCCCTGCTGACCGGCATCATCTTCGGTGTCGTTCCCGCCTGGTTCTCCAGCCACTCCGATCCCGCGGAAGCACTGCGTGGGGCCAACCGAACCACCAGAGACCACGCCACTCTCCCGCAGAAGTTTTTCGTGGTGGCGCAGGCCGCACTCTCCCTTGCTTTGTTGGCGTGCGCCGGCATGCTTACGGCCAGTCTGCGCAACCTGCAGCACCAGGACTTTGGTTTCTTGCCGCAAGATCGCGTCGTAGTCAGCATCAATCCGCTCTCTCCCGACTACACGCAGGAGCACCTGCAGTCGGCGTATCGCTCGTTGAAGGACCGCCTGAGCCAGATTCCGGGCGTGCAGGACGTGAGCTTTGCACTGTACGCGCCGCTGGAGGGTAACAACTGGAGTGAACTGGTAGCTGTTGAAGGCAAGGGCAATCCCCCGATGGACGATAATTCCTCGTGGGACCGCGTCAGTACCAATTACATGAACGTCATCGGCCAGCAGATCGTGCGAGGCCGCAGTTTCCAAAGCAGCGACGCCGGTGGACATTTGGTAGCCATCATCAACCAGGCCTTTGCGGACCGGTTCTTCAAAAACGAAGACCCGATTGGCAAGCACTTCGGGTTCGATTCTGCCGAATTGGCCTCGACGTTTGAGGTTGTTGGTGTGGCGCGTGACGCCAAGTACAACGACCCGTCTGAACCGGCCAGACCGATGTTCTACGTTCCGCTTGAGCAGTCTGAGAAATACGAAGAGCCGCTGATGCAAAGCTTTACTGATCGCTCACACTTCATCCAGAACATCGAGTTGTTGACGGCAGGGCGCACTCCGAACCTTGAGCCGCAGGTTCGCCGGGCCGTTGCCGAGATCGACCCGTCGATCACCATCATCAGTGTGAAGACAATGCAGGAACAGGTTGTGTCCAACTTCGACCAGCAGAGCATGGTGGCGAAACTCACCGGGACCTTCGGGCTGATCGCCCTGCTGCTGGCGGCGATCGGCCTTTATGGGTTGACCGCCTATAGCGTCGTGCGTCGTACCGCAGAAATTGGAGTACGAATGGCCCTCGGCGCCAACCGCCTGAACATCGTGGCTATGGTGCTCCGCGGAGCGTTTTTGCAAGTTGCTCTTGGCCTCGTGATCGGCATTCCACTGGCAATCATGGCCGGCCACTTCATGGCGTCGAAGCTCTTCCACGTACGCAGCTACGACCCATTTGTGCTGGGAACCTCCATTATCGCCTTGGGGATCTGCGCCGCAATTGCCAGCATTCTCCCGGCTCGCAGAGCCGCATCAACCGAGCCGATGAAGGCATTACGTACAGAATGAGAAAGGTCGGAATCAAGAGTTGTGACGACGTTCCTGTGTCAACGAGTCGGAAATGCTCCGATTGTCGCTGCAAGCTCGGGGCACATAGCATCGACGGCTACGAGCGGTAGCCGCTGTCCGGTTCTGAACACCCGCGATTACTGGCGGACACGAAAGTAGGTTCGCCAAACTTCCTATCCAAGCTAAACCTTTTCTTTTAGCCCATTACATTTTGGCTAAAGGTATCACCCTTGTCCAAATTAGGTTTTGACGTCCTGACCTGAGATAAATCTCATTGTTTTCATCGTGAGCCCTGCCTTTGCGGAGACACCGTGGAATGTGAGTGGCAGAACGAGAATGATACAGTCTCGGCGAACTACGATTTACGGCAGGACAATGGGGGAGTGGATGTTGCTGCCGTCTTTCTGAAACTCCGTGCACAGGAAGTCCAAAAAACCGCGCGCGAGTGGGCGGCCAGAGCTGCGGTCGAGGGCCAGCCGCAAGATCAAAACCAGCGCCTTCAAGGCGTCGCTATCGTGCAGATGAAGGTCGCTCACCTCCTGGCCCTCTGCGTCGTAATCTGCAATGACTTCGCGCAATTTCTGCATCAATGCTTGCTGGGCCAGGCTGGGGCGCATCGGTTCATAATGCAAGCCGGAGTTGGCGCGCGTCTCGAAACTGCGGGCAAGTGCGGTGAGTGCCTCCATCACATCCCGATCCCGGAGAGAGCTGTTGCCCAACGCAGTTTGCGTAATGCTTTCCAGCAAGTCCTCTAGCAACATGGGGTGAGCATCTAGCAAATCCTCCACTTGGACATGCACGAACCAGCGCTCGTCCTCAAGCAGCTCGGGTCGGAAGCGATCATATGCTCGCGCTTGCTTCAAGTAGATGCAGTCGCTGGGACAATCTAGGATCAGTTCGCGGTGCTTGCCGCAGCATGCGGGACAAATGCGGGCATGGAGCGCCGGGCAGAAGCGCTTCTCCTTACGGGTCTCACAAAGGGTGCAGTTCAAACCAGAAGGCTCTAACTGTAAATATCACATTGAGGTTTGACGGCAGCTCGGCTTTGCAATTTTATTTGTGGAAAACGTGGTCTGCAGACAGAGGTGAAAGCTTTGCTAAGGTGAGATGGGTTCAGCCAGAACCAAATCTCCTCAGCGAGGCTTCCACCATGAATCGAGTATGCAGCATTTTCAGCCAGTTGTTGCAGTTGTTTTCACGAACCGAATTTGGGTTGGCCGTGGGCCAGCACAAAGCCGAGCGCCACGCTCGGGGCTTTACTTGTTGGG
>DASRAA010000101.1:0-23540 GCA_035638375.1 Binatia bacterium
CGCCTTGTCCACTTCATCTAGCTCCGGACGAATCGTACTGGCTAGATCGACCGGCGCGTGATCCGGCGCTCTGCCTTCCCTGCGCCACTCTGCCAACAATGAGTATTGAACGAGCTTGCTGGCCTCGATTTGCGCTCTGAAGAAGTTTGACACCGATGTTGCATCCAAGCCTTTCGACTGTCCCGCTTTCATAGCACTGCCAATGACTTGGTTCTCACGAGACGCGTCCTCGACTGGCATCCCGTTGTCCCATTTAGCGAGAGCCACCTGCTCAGCAATAAGAAGTCTCCGAGCAGAAAGCTCCACCAATTCTTGAAGGTGCTTTGACTCATCCTGGGCATAAGCCGATGTTGCAGCGTAAACAGACAGCATTACAAGGAAGACCATTCTCTGTTTGTTCGTTGGCATCGCTTTTGCGTAGTTCGCGAGATGCGATAGAACTTGTTAGGCGGCTCCAACAAGCCGGTGCACGCGACCGGGGCTAGCGAGAGACTCATCTACCGACGGTTGCTAGCACCGCCGCTTGCGCGAGCACGTCCGGTGACGCCCTGGTTTGAAGGAATCTGAACTTCTCTAGCGTCTCTGCAGCTAACTGTTTGGTCAACTCCGCTGCGGAAAGCGTCCGATTTAGACAAACAGCTTGGCCTGCCCACAATGGAGTGAAGTCAGCGGATCCCGCCGCTTCTGATTTCGCGCGGAGCGGCGCCACAGCCCCGGCAGCGAGCGGAAACTCCGGGGCGACATCGCACATTGGTCCAACCTCACGCATGAGGCGATTCACGATTCCTCGTGCTGGACGGCCCGTGAAAACATTGGTGATTGCGGTCTCGTCGTCCTTCGCCTCTTTCAATGCTTGACGATAGATTGGGCTGATCTGAGCCTCGGGACAAGGCAAGTAGGCCGTGCCGATCTGCACCGCTGCTGCACCAAGAGCAAAGGCCGCCACTATGCCACGCGCATCGGCGATCCCCCCGGCGGCGATAACCGGCACTCTTACGGCGTCGACCACCTGTGGCACCAGTGCCATTGTGCCGACCTGCGTAAAAACACTCTGCGTGAGAAACATTCCCCTATGCCCACCGGCCTCGTAACCCTGGGCGACAATTGCGTCGCATCCCTGATCCTCAAGCCAGCGCACCTCATCCACAGAAGTCGCCGAGGAAATAATCTTCGCGCCAGTCCTCCGAATGCGAGCCAGCAGATCCTTGTCTGGAAGACCGAAATGGAAGCTGACGACCTCCGGGTGGAACTCCAGAACGAGATCGCACATTTTGTCGTCGAAGGGAACGCGGTTGGAGCTCAGAACAGCAGCGCTGTCATCGAGCCCCATTTGGACGTAATAGGCCTCCAAACGTCGTCTCCAGTTCATTTCGAGAGCCGGGTCGCCGCGAGGCTGCTGGTGACAGAAGAAATTCACATTGATTGGGCGCGATGTCTTTCTGCGGATGGTTGCCAGCTCTCTGCGCGCCTGTTCCACGCTCAACAGCGCACATGCTAGCGAACCGAGCCCTCCAGCCTCAGAAACAGCGACCACCATATCCGAAAAAGCCGATCCAGCCATCGGTGCCTGAATAATTGGTAGCTCAATGTCGAACAGATTGATCAAGCGGTCATTAGGCCACATGCACACTCTCCTTCGAGGATAGATTCGTTACGTTCGATCTACGCACTGAAATCATTCTTGTACCACACACTCAACTACCTGGGGCTCTACGCTTCTTCTCTGACACGATGAGATTAGCTGGCCACCACTTCCAAAATTGTCATTGGTGTCTTGGTCGGGATCACATTCGTGGCGCGCAGTCCAGCGGCTTCGAACAGCCGTTTATACTCCACCAGGCTCCGCTCACGCCCGGACGACATGACCATCATGGTCACGTCAAAAATCGGAGCTAAACTCGGTTCGCCGATTTCACCGAGAGGCAATTCGATAACTGCGACCCGGCCGCCTAGACGTAGCGCACGCCGGCAGTTTTGCAAAATGCAGATACAGGCCGCGTCATCCCAGTCATGCAGGATATGTTTCAGAAGATAAAGATCGGCTCCCGGAACACACTGAAAGAAATCGCCGCCCACTGTGGTAACTCGCTCCTGTAGGCCGCATTCAGCGGCCGCTGCGCTCGCACTGGCAATCACGTTCGGGCGATCGAACACGATTCCCTGAAGATGAGGATGAACGCGCAATACGGCATGAAGCATCGCACCATGAGCGCCTCCGATGTCGGCCACAATGTTCACGCCGCTCGTATCGATGACTCGTGCCGTTTCCTCTGCGACAGTCGAGGTCAAGCTCGTCATTCCTTCGGCGAATGCGGCGGCCTCAGCGGGATTCGCCGCAAGATAGTCGAACAAGCCGGCACCGAGCGCCCCGACTGTTTGACTCTGCCCCGTCTTAACCGCCTCGGTGAAACGCCCCCATGGCAGCCAGTGTCCGGCCGCAGGCCACGATAGTGCCATGCCCCGTAAGGTTTTCGGATTGTCCTTGCGTAACGTATCCAATAACGGTGTAGCGAGGAAACGCGACTTACCGTCATAGGTGACCATTCCGAGTGACGCGCAGGTCCTCAGTAGCCGGAAAGTCGCCGATGGGTCGGTTCCCTCAGCCCTGGCGATGTCCGCTGCTGTCGCGGCGCCTTCTGCCAGATGATCCGCAAAAGAAAATGTTGCCGCGGCATGAACAACCTGCGTGACCCAATACCCGGTAATCATCCGCATCATGCGGTCAGTATCTGAGTTCATATTGAGTTCCTTTGGACAGAGCCCTCCGCTAACCAAAAACGATTCCATAGTCGGCGGCAAGTTTATGAACATTCTCAATGGCAACTGCGGGCGGCTCCGTGGGAGCAACCGCATTGTCAGGCGCGGGAACGGCCGTTGCCATGATGAATTCCTCGAACCCGGAAGGTGAAAATACGAGAAGAAAGGAGTTCGTGGTGTTGCCGGAATTACGTAGCTCGTGGGGGATGTCGCGGGGGGCCAACAGAGTATCGCCGGGCTGAAGAACAAAAGTCGTGTCTCCGACGGTAGCCTGAAGTTCTCCGGCAAGAACAAAGTACACTTCGTCCTCGCGCGTATGGGTATGACGGGGCACCGCCATCCCAGGAGCGAGACTGACTTCCAGCAGGCAATAGGCTCCTCCTGTATCCCTGCCAGACAAACAGACGGAACCGAGGCCCACATCAAAGTAATATCGTTTGCCTCTTGGCTGACGTTTGATTGACGGAGCTTTGCGATTTGACGCTTGGGCGTTGGGCACTAGCGATGGTTGTTTTTGGGTTGTGGTACTCATCAGAAATCCTCCAGTGAAAGTATTCGCTGACAACCCTAGGAAACCAGATGCTTGAGACTGCTTTGTGCCTGAATCCGCCCGTTTGTGTCGAATCGTGCTGAATTCTTAGTGGCAGTCAAAACATCCAATTAGCCAACAAGGAGTGACTAAAGAGTGAAAGTAGTAGTGGATGTACACGGGTCAGTCAGAGAGCCCAATATGCGAGTGCAGGATGAGCATGTTCTCGCTATGATGCTGCGGCACGGCGCCGTCGAGGTTGGGGCGAGGCGTTCTACCATGCAGCGCGTTACGTTCCAGGCAGGTGAAATGGGATTTCATCCTCGTCATTCGGAACGGTGGGTTGGAACCGGCAACCAGGAGCGTTTGCTCCTCAGCATTTCCGATACCGCTCTGAGAGCCGCCCGTGAGGGGATACGCGGCACAGTTGAACTCGGCCATTGGTGCAAAATGGTTGACACACGACTGGCTGCACTGGTCAAGGCAGTCAATGCGGAACGAATTGCGGGGTTTACGAGTGGGCGACTGTTTCTGGATTCCATTGAGCAGGCTATCGCCGCCGCACTGGTTGATGCCTATGCAGGCCAGAACCGCTCTGTGCGGGAGCTGCGAGGAGGGCTGGGGCCGGCACGTTTGCGTTTGGTCAAAGAGTTGGTGCACGCAAAGATGGAAGACGAGTTGACGCTTGCCGAGATGGCAAAATCGGCGGAGTTGAGCCCGGCTCATTTCTCGCGGATGTTTCGGAAGTCTACAGGCGAGACACCGCACCAATTTGTCCTGCGCCAAAGGGTGGAGCGTGCAAAGGAGATGTTGCGCGAGGCCGAGATGCGAGTTCTTGATGTCGCCGTCGCGTGCGGATTCAAAACGCAGCAGCACTTCGCGCGGGTGTTTCGCCGGATCTGCGGTGCCAGCCCTACAGAGTATCGATACGAGGTTCTGCGCTAAAAGCCAGCGGGCATCCGCATAAGCCCGTTTCTGGTCAGCAAAACAGCACTGAACGACTCCCGCGACTTCTGAGTTGCCGACCACTCACACGGAACTCATCTTTTCTCGGTTCCGTGTAACCGCGAGTTTGGATAGCGGGCTCCAAATCAGTCGGGACCGACGATATTCGGGCATGAGCCGCCGATCAATTCATGTTCTACAACCGCGGTAGGAGTTGCGGTGTTCCAGCGATTGCTGATTTTTCGGCGATCGAGGCATTGCCCTCACCCTTCAACCCGCTCCCTGTAGCGGCGACGCACCCCCAGTGGTCACGTCGGGAAGCCGAACTCTTGAAAGACGGTTGCCCAGACCGTGCTACCAATGGGTGCATACTAGGGTGCATAAAAGCTTGCCGAGGTGCGCGATTTCACCCGAACGGAAGGTCATGCTGGTGCTAAACGACTGATTCCAAGCAACAGGAACAGGGCGGTTTGAATTTAGTGGACCGCGGAAGAGTCGGCCGCGGAAACCGCAAGTCCTTCCAGCTTTGCAGATCGAACGTTCTCGATGTACTGCGCCATTTCGCGAACCGTGGGGCGTTCGAACAGATGCGTCAGCCCCATTTCGACGCCGAATTCCGCTCGCGCTCGGGTGAGAATCCGTGTGGCGATCAGTGACTGTCCGCCGAACTCGAAGAAATTGTCGCGGGCGCCGATGGGCTCCAGAGCCAGGCATTCGGACCAGATACGCGCCAGGGTCTCCTCCAATCCTTTTTTGGGAGCGACAAATTCGCCTGCCTCGACAGGCCGCCGGCGCACCTGGGTTCGCATCGCGACCACTATGGCTTCGACGGTTTGCAGGTGATTGGCAATATCCATCAGCATCTGGCCTTCGTCCATCGCCCGGGCTTGGGCACTTGATGAACTGACCTCGACTTTGGCAACTGGTGCGCCGGCCGCCGCCTTTCGCCACTCTCCGGAATCGCCCGCAGCAGGCAAAACACACTGGAACGATTCCGTCGTGTCTGCCGGTACTGCGCACAATCGGCTTAAGAATTCCAGCGCAGGCTTATTGCGTGGGGTAGGCACAAATGGAATCACCACCCCCTCCAACCCGCGTTCCAGTGACCATCGCTTCAGAGCCGCGACCATCCGGTCCTCTACTCCGCGACCCAATGCGCGGCAACTCAGCAACAGTGTTTCAACGCGTAAGCTGTCTGCGATCGTCTCCAGCACGATGACTCCCACCAACCCGTAGTCACCGAAGATGTCCCGCACGCGCACCGTCCAGCATTCATTTCCTGGCGAGGCGAGCTTCGTCGTTAAGCTCTTTTCCGTATGGATCACGCCAGTCATATTGAACTGTGTCGTCCGTTGAGTAAGCTGCGAAATGCGCGGAAAGTCTGCTTCGTTTGCGGGCTCAACCTGAATCTCGATGTGCAGGCTTAGGAGAAACTCTTCCTGAGTCAGAGCACGCCGTCCAAGGTCGGCACGCTGCTTCTCGGCTTCGTACATGCTCGCCCGTTTCCGGTCCTCTTCCGTCACGGTGTGGCGATCAAACGCCCACAAGTGATCCAGGAAGCTCGGGATCGCCTCTGCTTCAGGTGGCAAAGTGATGGCTAGTACTTCTGGGCACGAGTTCCTGACCTCGAGAACTTCAAGCGGATTGTCATCGAGGAAAATAAAGCTATTCAGGGCAAGCCCGAGCTCTTCCGACAAAGTTCGCAGGTTCTCCGATTTCGGCTGCCAGTTGATTTGCCATGCTGTAAAGTGCTCTGACTTCAGCAGGCAGTCCGGTGTCTTGAGCACCGCCAGTACGTCATCTTCGTTGTTCTTGCTAGCAATAGCGAGAAGCACGCCTGCTTCCCGCTGAGTCAACAGGAATTCCTGGAATTGCTTGTAGGGTTTAGTAATCTGCACCGGACCTTCGCCGCAAATGCCCTGCCAGAGAGTGTTGTCGCAATCGAGCACGATGAGCTTACGTGCCTTGATTCGACTGCCTCGAATCCAGCGCGCTGCGGCAGTCGCTGCAGCCACATACATCTCCTCAGTGAAAGGAATATTCCCCAGCTCATCTGTAAACCGATCGCGGGTTTCTGAAACCTTGTACAGAGCGGCTGTGCGCGCCAGGTCCACCGTGCTCCATCCAGGAATCGAGGCGCACTTCGCACTGATTTCACTCTTCCCTTCTGCCAGCGCTTCCGCCCGCTTTGGCCAGGACTCAGGACTCGCACTCCGGGGAAACAACAGAAGCGTCCCACCTGCACCTTGAGCTCCGGCACTGCGCAGCACACCAAGAAATTCAGCAATGGTGTTTTTGAACTGCGCGGAAGCGCTCTCGAACGAGCCGTCTACCAGCCATGCATCCAGATCCAGCGCAACCAAGTTGATGCCGCCGCGGTTGTCGCGGAGCATGCCACCTTCCAGCAGTTGCTGAAATACCTGGTTGTAGGGAGCAAAACCGATGTCCGCGGAAATACCGAGACGCCCTAGCCAGAAGGTCAAAGACTCCGCAATCGGCTCGATCGTGAAATTAGCCGCAATGCGGACACTCACCGCAGTGTCATTCTGCTGAATTTGAGTCATCGGGAGCCTCAGGCGTTTAAGGCCATCATACTGGTCTCGACGTTCCAGTGCGACGCGCGGCCCATCGCACCCCAACGGCCTTCGGCGGCGATCCACTCGTAGACGCTGTAAGGATTTGGAATCTCCAGTTCCTTCATGGTGCGAACAAATCGCTCCAGGCGATAGAAACGCTCGGCAGGGGTGAGGTCGTGATCGACAACGTATGGGGCCACCGCGAGGATTTCGTTGATGTGCTGGCTATATCGAGTACGCGTTCCGCGCTCCTTGTCGATCTCACTGGAATGAGCCAGACCCTCCGGGTGATACTGAAACAGCCAAGCGTCCGCCTGATAAATCCTGTCCCGGTTGGCCTTGATGAAGCGCAAAGTTTCCCCGAATTCTTCCTCGGTCTCGCCCGGGTAGCACACAATCCACAACGTACTGGTGATCACGCCCTCAGCGGAAAGCACGTCAAGGCTGCGTTCCATCTGCTCGGGTGTGGTCTTCTTCACCATGGCGTCGAGGATGCGCTGGCTCGCAGATTCCATGCCTAGACGACTTCGCACCAGCCCGCCTTCCCGCCAGGATCGCACTTTTGATCGCTCTGATACCGTCTTGTCGGCTCTCAGATAGCAGTCGATTGTGTAAGGGCGCGAGTTGTTGCGAATATCCATCGACAACCCGTCAATTGTGGTGTTGCTGAGAGAGTCGCAAAGGTAAAACGAGGCGCGCTTATATTTCTGAGCTAATGCTTCCATGTGCTGATACACTCGCGACTGCCCTAACGAACGATACCCTTTCCAGAACACGGTCTCGGCACAAAAAGAGCAATCAAACGGACATCCACGTGAACTGGCGACAGAGAGCTGCAAGTAACGTGAGATCTCTAACTGCCCATAATCCGGTGCGGGCATTTCTTCCGGTTTGACGAATGCCTTGCGGGCGTCCACCAGCGTTAGCTTTCGCTGCGGATCGACCACGCCACGTGGTAATTCCGGATTCTCCAAGATCTGTAAGAAGGGGGGCTCGCCTTCGCCGACCACGAAGTAGTCGATGTATTCATGATGCTCCATGAACCGGGCCACTTCCTCCGCACGCGACGTGATTCCCATCATCGGTCCTGGTCCACCAACAACCGTGCGAACCTCGGGCAACATGGACTTCACTCGTTTCAAAATAAACAGCGTTCCTGGCCAGGTTGAATTGAACAAGGAGCATCCCACAACGTCGTACGACGCGCCACGCAGCAGGCGGGCAAGAATGGAAGAAATCCGCGCATAGAGAGAAGCAAAGAGCGCATCAAATCGCGACACCTCCAGGCGGTCCATGAACTGACCCATGTCGCGACCGTCCATGTTGAGCACTTCGGCAACCAGTTCGCGGTAGTCCGGCCGATTGCGCGAATACAGATACAGGATCTGGTGAATCGCCAGCATCTCCGTGCCGTTGCGTTCGATATTCCAGCCGGCAAAGTAGGGCATCTGTGCCTTACACTCGGAGAAATAGGCCCGCTGAACAGCAAACACCTCCGGCACCGTGTTGCAGTCGAACAAGTCCACACTGTGGCGGTGGGACTCCCCGTAGGCTTTGAGCGAGCTGATGCCCAGCGGTACACAAACCGGATCCCAGAAGTGAGGAACGACGAGCAGTACCTTTGCCATGGCAAAACCGTGTCGGGATTATAGCCGAAGAGTGCCTGCGATTGCCGGACTTATGTGCCGGACTTGGCACCTATCGAAGCCGCTCGCGCCACTTCCCCTTCCAACTGCGGCGGCTGCTCAACGTACCAGTTGTGTTTGAGCACGAAGGCTCCGTTCCATGGCGCTTTGCCCGATCCGTAATAATCCGACTCGAGCACGTTGACGCGCGCCGCGTAGTTGATCAAGTCGGCTTCGGCGTGGTTGATGTCTAACCAGATCTTGATGGTGTACAGCCCCGGCATCAGAGTGAAGCTGGGAATTTCGCACACGAACACCTGAGGGCCGACGCGCTCGCCGCTGGGCCGGTCCGGCTCGAATAGGCTATGCGCTGTGAAGATGCGCTGGCCAAACATGCTCTCAAAACCGATGCCTACATCGAAGCTGCGCGCGGGTCTCGGCAGATCGAAGTGCACCTTCAGCTTCAGGCCTGACCCCAGCCGTACACCTTCGATCACCGGCACATCGTCGCTGCCATAGAGTTCCAGCCGTTTCAGGAGCCTGCCTATGTGCGATCGCCGGTCGGTTGCGCCGCTCAGGTCGAAGGTGTGACCTTCTGCCTTATTCGCGTCCACCATTTTGTTCATATAGTGGTGGATTGCTTCTTCCGTATCCCCCTGAAAATCGATGCGGCCGTTCTGCAGCACAATGGCTCGCTGGCACAGCTTTTCCACGACTGCCATGTTGTGGGACACGAAAAGAATCGTTCGCCCCTCCTGGCTGACTTCGCTCATCTTGCCCAGGCATTTCTGCTGAAAGGCAAGGTCACCCACGGCGAGGACTTCGTCGACAATCAGGATTTCCGGTTCCAGGTGGGCGGCGATGGCAAACGCCAGCCGTACGTACATGCCACTGGAGTAGTGCTTCACCGGCGTGTCCACGAACTTATCGACTTCTGCGAAAGCCACAATCTCGTCGAACTTCGAGACGATCTCGGCTTTGCGCATGCCCATGATTGCGCCGTTCAGAAATATGTTCTCGCGCCCGGTGAGCTCCGGATGAAATCCCGTACCAACTTCCAGCAGCGATCCCACACGCCCGTAAATCAGTGCCCTACCCTCGGTTGGCAAGGTAATCCGCGACAGGATTTTCAGCAGCGTGCTTTTGCCCGCCCCATTGCGTCCGATTACGCCCACGACGTCTCCGTGCTCCACTTCGAACGAGACATCCCTCAGCGCCCAAAAATTCTCTTCGTCCGCCCGGCCCGATCCCAGTGCGCGAACCTTACGGGCGGCACCGCGAAAGAAACCGGGCAGCGACTCGCGCAGCGTTTTATACGGGGCGGAACTGCCCAACCGGTAACGCTTGCCTAAGCCCTCTGCCTGAATTGCGATCGAACCCAAAGCAACTCCTTAAGGAACTCGCAGCTCGTGAGACCTTACACCACATCAGCGAACGTGGACTCCATCTTCCTGAAGTAAAACACTCCGCCGATTAGCATCACGATCACAGCGGCAGCGGACACCCAAATCATGGGTCCGGGGCGTCCCGCTTTTCCCAGAACGGTGTAACGAAATCCCTCAACCACGCCTGCCATCGGATTGATTCCATACCACATACGCCACTTCGCCGGCACGATGCTGCTGGGATAAACGATTGGCGTCGCAAAGAACCAGAACTGTGTCAGGAACGGGATCGTGTGTTTCACATCCCGAAATTGCACGTTCAACACCGATAACCACAAGCCTGCTGCCAGCGCGGTTCCCACGGCAAGCAACAGAAATACGGGAAAAAGAAAGATTGAGCCACTGGGCTTGATGCCGTAGTGAAACATCATGCCGATAAGCACGATGAACGCGAAACAGAAATCAACCAAGCCCGCAATCACCGAGCTAAGTGGAATGATCAGTCGCGGAAAATAGACTTTCTTGATCAGGTTCTGGCTCGCGACCAGACTGTTCGACGCCTCCGTAAGGGCGTTAGCAAAGTACTGCCACGGCACCAATGCTACGTAGGCGAAAACGGGATACGGAATTCCGTCCGATGGCATCTTGGCA
Organism: Binatia bacterium; assembly: GCA_035638375.1. Taxonomy (GTDB): domain Bacteria; phylum Acidobacteriota; class Terriglobia; order Terriglobales; family Acidobacteriaceae; genus DASRAA01. The sequence goes on from DASRAA010000101.1 coordinate 10,469, forward strand.
AGTCTTCCGAAAAATATGCTGAAGATAAGGGTCGCCATCAATGGCTGCAGAATCGCCCAGGCAACTCCCAGCGCCGTCTGTTTGTATCGAACCTTGACGTCGCGCCATACCAGGAAGAACAACAGCTCGTGGTAGTCCCAGAGGTGAGCGAGCTCCAGGTCCCACAATCCTTTGCGCGGCTGAACGACCGTGGTCGGCTCGGACCCTACTTGGATTTGGCTCAGCGTATTGGTCGACATGGCCCTGGCAAGAGAATCTGTAAGTTATTGATTTGACTTGCTTATCCCATGCAACGAGCAGTACCCGCTCCACCGCCCAGGCACTCTCACCCTATCGATAATAAGTAAAGATAACCCAACTGGTCGGCGAAACGCGACAAGCTAGGGCGCAACGTCTGGAGAATTTTCGCTCCTCCAATAAACCTTGAGGCAAAAAACCGGGCCCCACGCGGGGCCCAAAGGGAGGAGAATGACTGCTTCTTTTTTACCTCTTCGCCCCTACAACTTCCTCAATCATCTTTGCCGATGTTCCCGGTTGGTAAATACAGAACGGTTCCTCGGCGAGAAAATCTCCCGTTGCGGCAAACGCACGAGCGCGGCAGCCCATGCAAACGTGACGGAATTCGCAGCAGCCGCACTTCCCTTTCAGATTGTCGTCATGGCGGAGCTCATGGAAGACTGCCGAGTTGGTCCAAACGTCGGCAAAGCTCTGCTTGCGCAGGTCGCCCGCAAGCGCCGGTAAGTAACCGCAGGGGAAGACTTCTCCTTCGTGCGAGATGAAGCCCACGCCAGTTCCGGCCAGGCAGCCTTTTGTCATGGCGTTCATATCGTTTGGCCCCCCAGGATGGCCGGTGTGTCCGGCGGGCATCCTGTCCCCTGGCTTCAGCGAGATTCCCGTGGAGCCGGGCATTGTCATCTCCGTGGGTCCTATGTGTCCCTCAGAAGGAGGATGATGGGCAATCGGCGTCGCAGGAACGGCTTTCCCAGCGCGGCGGTCCGCCGCGCGACGCTGCCGCGCAACTCGAAAATAGTGGGGCGCGCAGGTCGCCTTTAGTTCGATATCACCCGTCAGTGACTGGTCGTAGAACCAGTTCAGCATGCGCTCGTACTCGTCCGGCGGGACCATCTGCTCTTCCGCGATATCTACGCCGCAACCCACCGGAACCAACAGGAACGTGTGCAGTGCATCGGCTCCTAACCGGCGTGCCAAATCGAGGACTGCCGGCAACTGATGCGCATTGTGGCGTGCGATGGTCATGTTGATCTGCACCGACACGCCTACGTCCTGTAGATTGCGCATGCCATATACAGCTGCATCAAAGGCTCCGGGAATTCCTCGGAAAGAATCGTGCGTGGCTGCGTCGGAACCATCGAGTGAGATCGATACGCGCTTGATTCCCGAGTGCTTGATCTTTTCCGCAACCTCCTGCGTAACCAGAGTCCCGTTCGTGGCGAGGGCCACGCGCAATCCCAGGCGTTTGCCGTACTCCGCCAGTTCGAAAATGTCACGGCGATAAAGCGGCTCGCCTCCGCTCAATACGAGAATTGGGTTGGCAAACGCGGCAATCTGCCTGATGATGTCGAGCGCCTTGGCAGTCGGCAAGTCCTTCGGAGACATCAGCTCCGTGGCTGTCGCGCGGCAATGAATACAGCGCAGGTTGCAGCCTTTGGTAACTTCCCAGAAGATCAGGCGCGGCTTGAATTCCCTGCTGGTTAGGTGGCGCGAACTACCGTTGCCTTCTGACATCGTGCTCTCCTCGGCGGTGCTGCCCTCCCGCTCATCGTTCTGTAGTTAACAATAGGATTTCACCGCCGCCTGGAGCCGTGAGTCTTATCACCAGCACTTGTGACGTTCGTCACTCAACCTCGGCTCGTCACAAAATCGTTCTGCTAGGCAAAAAGGCAGGCGCCTTTGTCGCCTGCCTCACAGATTTTTCTGCCTTTGCTACTGTTATGGGCCCACTCCGCCCGTGTGGCAATCCGCACAATTCACCGCAGCCAGGTCCCCTAGATCCACGGGATGTTTAAATTGCTGCGCCTGCACCTGCGCCAGGTGCGACTGCCCTTCTTCCTGATCGAGCAAGGTGTGGCACGCGTTGCAGTCCTTACTGATGACTCTCCCATCCTTACTGACGTGGTTCCCGTCATGACAACGGAAGCAGCCCGGATAGTACATGTGCCCGATGTTATTGGGATGGGTCTTCCAATTCACCTTCATGGTTGGGAAGAAGGTGGTGGTGTAAATCCGCTGCAGCTCCGTCACAGCTGCGCTGACCTTGTCAGACTTGGCTGACGCAATCTGCGGATATTTGTCCTGGTAGTACTTCGTAATCTTGTCCGCGATTGCCTTGGTGCCCTCGTCCTGCGTCTTGTAGTCAGCTACCAGGGCATCCACGCCCTGCGCCTTGATGAAAGGCAGCGAAGGATCGATGGAACCGGCAGCCATCGCGCGATCTACCGATACATCTGGAGGTAGATAAATATGAGTTGGACGATTATGGCAGTCGATGCAATCCATTCGCCGCTTGTCCGCCTTATCGATTTGTGCCTGGTTCGGCGGATTGTCCTTTGACACAAATTCCGTAACATTGCCCTTGCTGTCCTCCAACCTGACCCAGGGGATAACCTGCCGCTGCTCGTCGGAAGCGAAATAGGTAATCTTGTTCGAGATGTTCATGTGCCAGTGGATGCCGCCGGTCCCCTGGCCCAGGCTGGGATCGCCTCCTCCCGTTTTGATCAGAAGGCGAAGGACGCGAGGGGTGTTCTGCTCGTCGGTTCCGAAATGCGGGAAGACCTTCAGTTGCGCTCCCCAGAACTTTTTGGGCCAGTGACATTGTTCGCAAGTGTCAGCCGCTGGGCGCAAATTGTGGACCGGCGTGGGAATCGGGCGCGGATAGGTCCCTAGCGCTGTGTAATAGACCTGCCGAATTCCAGACAATTTCGATTTCACATACCAGCTTGCTCCGGAACCAACATGGCACTCCACGCAGGCGACTCGAGCATGCGGCGAAGCTTGGTATGCTACGAACTCCGGATGCATGACGGAATGGCAGAGCTGTCCGCAAAACTTGGTGGAGTCGGTAAATTCGTAAGCTTTGTAACTGCCCACGGCGCTCATAAGCGCGAAAATCACAACAAAACTGAGGACAAACGCTACTGCACTGCGCTGCGCGGGGTTATTCAGGTCCAACTTTCCGTATTTCGAAACATCACCCGTATGGCGATAACGACGGCGGCGCTCGATCACGATTCCCACGGGAATCGCCAATAGCCCCAACACCATGAACGCCGGAGCCACCATGTAGGCAAGAATCCCCACATACGGGCTCGAGACGTGCGAGAGGCTGTCGAGAAAAAACAAAAACAGTATGTTGGCGAACGCCACCACGGCTAACGCCAGACCGGCCAGACTGATCGGATTCTTATACAGCTTCGGCGCGCCCCCGTTGTTCGATAAACTCGGCGCGGGAGTTCCCTGACTGTCCGCAGTCATCGGCACCTCGTTACGTTCTTTGGATTAGCACTAACACAATGAATTCCTACTTCAACGATAACAGCCTCGCGGCGGATCGATCTGCTGGTTGAAACTGGTAGGCGCGGCGAAGCACCCCGCCTCGCGCCGGATCCTTAGTTGGCCCTTTCGACCGGTTCCGCCTCGTCCTTCGTCTCATCGCCTTCGCCGCTCGCCTTGATAGCCTGCAGAATAGCCTCAAGATCCAGTGGATGTTCCTCTTCATAGTGCTCAAGAGACATGCGGCCGTCGAACCATGCGAAGTTCATCGGGTACGCATCCGGATCAAAGATTACCGCATAGAAGTGCCACACGATTATGGCGAGGGTCGCTAGAACCGCCTCGTACCAGTGGATGGTCAATGCCACATCGATCCACCACCCGGGCACGCGTGCGCCGATGAAGACCTTGAACCATGCCATCAGTCCAGTGCCGGCCATCACCAACGTACCCCAGACTAGGCCCCAATACTCGGCCTTTTCGGCATAAGAGAATCGCCGGAACATCGGTCGCTGTTCGGTGTAACCCAGGTAGTAGAGCAACGCGTCACGCAGGTCAGTAGCGTCTTTCCAGTCCGGCAGCATGTGCTTGAAAAACTGTCGCCCATCCGGCCGGGTTATCAGATACCACATGTGGTAGAGGCCGGCGACTATCATCACCACACCGCCACATCGGTGGATTAGGCTGCGCACGTGCTCGTTGATGAAGATTACCGCTAGCCAGGAGGATGGATAACGTAGGGCAAACCCCGTCAAAACCAGCGTGATAAAACTCGTCAACAGAGTCAGGTGCTGGATACGCTGGGTAAGGTTCATGCGTTGCACTAGCCGCGGATGTGACAAACGCTGCAGCGTAACCTTCTTACGGAACACCAGGAGGTTGTGCAGCACCATGCCGCCAATAACAACCACGATCATCCAGACATAAAAGCTCTTGACGAATCCAATAACTTTGCTTCCCAGGTCCGCACGCTGCACTTCGTCCTGGTGTACTTTGATCGAAATGAACATTTCGTTTGCGCCCGGATGACACTGTCCGCAGGTCTTCGCCAGGTTCGCATGATTGATGGTCGACCGCGGATCGCTCGAGGGCAGAATGTTGTGCACTCCATGACAGCTTGCGCAGTTGGCCACCGTCGCCGATCCCACCTTCGAAGCCATGCCGTGATAGCTGGCTAGATAAGACGAAACCCGGTTCCCGGCAACTCCGAACTCCGCAGAGAGCTTGACGCTGGCGTGGCAAGCAGCACAGGTATTGCCCACGTTCGCCGCGGCTACAGCCGAATTCGGATCGTTACGCGCCTTGATGGTGTGGATCCCGTGGCAATCCGTGCATACCGGTGCCTGCCAATTGCCTCGAGCAATCTGCTTTCCGTGAATGCTCTGTACGAATTCCTGGGTTACGTTGGCATGGCACTTGGCGCAGGTCTGAGGCACATTGAATTTGAAGATCGTGGACTTCGGGTCGCCGGCGCTGAGAATATCGTGCTCGCCGTGGCAGTCGGTGCACACTGCCGCCTTCTCCGAGCCGGCAGCCACGGCCTTTCCGTGCACGCTCTGTTCGTAGGAGCCGACCGTCGCCGAACTCACGCCGCTCGAAGCCATTACCAAGTGTTTTGCGTGACAGGCACCGCAGGTCTGCGGAATGTTGTTGTGCCCTACTTTCGATTTCGGATCGCTCGCCGGCAACACCTCGTGCACATTTCCGTGGCAATCCTGGCATTTGGCAGTGTTCGTGTTTCCAGCAGCGGCCGCTTTCGCGTGGACGCCATGCTCATAGGCCGCCTGCTGATCCGAGTGACATGTGGCACAGGCTGGCTTCGTTGGTGTGGGCTCGTGCGGAAATGCCTTTATATCGGTATGGCAATCGATGCAACCAAAGGAGCTGTGGATGGAAGCCTTGAACTTCGGATCATCAACATGAAGGCTGACCCGCTTGCCGCTCTCGTCCTTAGTCAGGGTTGCGTCGTTGTGACAGGCAAGACATTCCTCATTGCTCATCCTGGAGGCTTTGGGCGCCGCCAAGGCAACTGTCGACGTAAAGCAGGCAATAACAACAATCCAACTGCAACGCTTCACCTCGTCCTCGCTTTTGGCCGGCTGGCTCCGTGGTCCACCGGTCCTTGCGTGACTTTTCCCGGCCGGACCCTTACAGGTCCGGCCGTTACGGCTTTAACTACTTGAGTGACTTTACGTAATCCACTACTGCTTTCGTCTCATCGTCACTCAGCTTGCCCTTGAACGCCGGCATCTTTCCCTTGCCGTTCGTCACCAGTGCTGTCATGTCGGCCGCCGAATCCTTCTGGACATCGGGGCTGTTGAGCGGCTTCAGGCCCATGCTCTTGGCCATTGCCGAGCTCGCATCGCCGTTCGGACCATGGCACATGGCGCACTTCGCCTTGTAAATGGCCGCTCCGTCCGCCGCGGCGAACGCGGTGCTCGCCAGGGCGATGCACATCACCAAAATCAGACTCTTCTTCATGATTTGCTCTTTCCTCCATTGTTTTTAGCGTTTCCACACTGGCCCCGTTGTGGTAGCCGTAGACGAATATACGGATTCGGACGGGTCTGGCGGGCAACTTTTTACCTTCGCAGTTTGTAAGGAAACGCAGCAGTGAGTCGGCTCACCAGCGCATGTGACCAGGCTCACATAGAATTGGGTCGATCACCGTAGCCGCGCGAGTCACGAATTTCGCGTGCCCGGATGAGAGCCGTTGGAAGTAGTCTCAATCTGTGACTGCTCGGGCACACCAACCAAAGAAGCCCGCGAACAAGCGCGGGCTTCTCATCGGACAATAAAAACCGTCTAGGCAAGGATCGTTCGCGGTCGCACGATGCTACGCGGTCTCCGGGTACGTACCATGCCCATGCTGCGCACACGCTCATACGCTCCATGCAGATCTAGGCTTAGCATCCGCACCACTTGCATGCAAACCTCAGGATGTTCTCGGAGGAATTTCATCAACTCCTTGCGACGCACAAACCCCACCTGCGAGGCGTCGAGGAGCTCAGCCGTAATCTCGTAATTTGTATTCGTCAGCGCCGCTCCTAGTCCAAGAACCTCTCCCGGACCTGCCACCCGCAGTGTGAGGCGCTTCTTGTTTTCTGCGCAAATCGATATTTTGGCCCGGCCATCGCACAGCAGGTAAATACCCCGAACAGGTTTCCCCTCAGCAAGAAGCACGGTATTTCGCGGGAATACTGCCAGCCTCTTGATTTCGTCGAAAGCATGCAGCGAGTCCGCCGGCATATCACAGAAGATACGGTCCGGTCGAAACTCGCAACTCAGGTAACTCGGCAGTGGCACGGTTTCCATGCTCTGGTGATACGTCTGTTGGATGGGGTGGCGCAGTGATTACAATCACCATTTTTCGTGACCTTCTTCACATGCGGCCGATGGATGGCGTACTTCGGTCAATAGCCCTTGTATTTACCGGCTCCCGTCAATACCGCTGCCTTGGACCGGCAGTCTGCGAATTCCTTCGACGCTGACCACCGGCTATTGGGTGCTAACCAAAGCTTTTAGTGCTGCCTTGTTGCGGATCAGCAGTGTCGACCCTTTCGACTGCACGATCTGCCTCTTCTTCAGATCAGCAAAGAGGCGAGTCACTGTCTCGCGCGAAGTTCCGATCATTTGCGCAATCTCTTCGTGCGTTAGTGCCAGTTTCACCCGCGGCTCCGCTTTCGCGGCTTCCCCGTTCTTCGCGCTCCATTCCAGCAGCAACTTCGCCAGCTTTTCGGCAGCCGAGTGTGACAGGCCGAGTGAACGAATCTCGCGGCATGCGCTGTTGTATTTCTCGCTGAGCTGCTCAGCGACCCGCAAGCAGGCTTCCGCGTTTTCCCGTAGAAATCGCAGAAAATCTTCGCGCTTTACGAAATTTATCTGGCAGGGATCGACAGTCTCCGCCGTGAGTTCGTATGGCTTGCCGCTGACCGAAGCACTGAGTCCGAGCACCTCGCCTGGTTCTGCGATTTTCAGAATGAGCGTCTTACCGTCTGGCGAACAAATGGAGAGCTTCACGCGCCCTTTGCACAATACGAAAATTCCGCGTGGTGACTGGCCCTCAACGAATAAAACTGCTCCCTTGGGGTAAGCCGTGGCGTATTTGATGTTTTCGAAAGATTGCAAAGCGGCCGCGGGAAGGTCGCAAAAAATATGATCAGCCCGCATTTTGCATGCCAGGCAGTTCTCGATAATGTCTAGCCCGTATGGTGATAGCACAACTTCCCCCTATCTCTCTCGCTGTGGCGCAGCGCACCACATGCGCATCTGGAAGCAGAAAACGCCAGCACCTCAGGGCATCGGCAGCTCTTGCGTGCGCTCGGTCACAGCCGCTAGTGATCGATCCGAGTTACCTGCCCTCACAATTTTGGGCATACCGGCAACTCCTCAGACCGGCCGCGAGCTTGGCTCCGCTCCAGATACTCTAAGCAGACCGCTTCCAGCGCACACGTAACAAGTGCAAACATCACAACCGGATGTGACAATCAACCCCGGTCAAAATATCCCAACCCTCGCGATTTTCGATTTAATCCACTTGTTTTCTTGTACATGGAAGACTTCGGCGAAAGCTCCGCATATGCCCTGAAATGGTTCATTGGTCACCAACCTAAGCGACACCCCAGCCCCTAGCCCAGCAAATCAGGCCGGTTGCGGTCTCAGCCGCTGACATTGGCGGCCCGCCTATAGGGCTCTCAAGCGGAATTGACACTCGCGACCAACAGGCTATACATCTGTCAGCACGATTTGGGTAAGGGAAACTAGGTTCAGCGAAATCACATTTCATTCTGCCCGTACGAATTTGGGCCATTTTCGAGTGTCGACAATCACTGCGGCAGGCGGCGAGCTCACCTCTGGCCGCCATTTTTTATACCGTGCTCTAAGCCTGCTCGAATTGACCCGCAAGAAGGAGCATCAGGCAACCGGCTGACTTGCCGCCACTCGCTCGGTATCGAGCACCACTGCGATTGCATGCAACATCGAAGCAATGCGAACGGCAGCCAGAATCTTCTCTTCGCCGAAGCCCTTCTCGCGAAGCACCTTCTCGTGCGAGTCGACACAGGACCCGCAGCCATTGATAGCCGAAACTGCCATGCACCACAGCTCAAAATCGAGCTGATCGACGCCATGGCCGCGAATGGCGTTCATGCGCAAACCCGCACGCATGGTGGCGTACTTCTGGTTCGAGCTCAGGTGCAGGAAGCGGTAGAAGACGTTGTTCATCCCCATGATCGCCGAGGCGCCCTCTGCCGCGGCCAAGGCTTGTGACGAAAGATGCGCTGATGCTTCCTCGATTGCTGCCGCCGTTAGCTCCTCATTGCGCGACGCCATGGCGCATGCGACAACCGTGCCCCACAGCTGCTGCTCGGTTAATTCCGTCTGCTGTCGTACCACGCTGGAGAAGTTGAGTTTCAGGTCTTTCGCGTAGGAAGGGATCGATTCCATTAGGGCATCGAGAGTCATAATCATCCTTGCTGTTCTGGATCACAGAAAGAGGCGGGAAGCTTCCCGCCTCTCAATTCCGCACTTAGACGTGCAGGGGTTCCTCGCCCTTCTGCCAGTTGCAGGGGCACAGTTCGTCGGTCTGCAGCGCGTCAAGCACGCGCAGCACTTCTTGAGGATTGCGACCCACCGAAAGGTCGGTGACGTAAACGAAGCGAATCACGTTCTCCGGATCGACAATGAACGTAGCGCGTTGTGCGACACCGGCCATCTCATCGAGAATGCCGAGTTGCCCGCAGAGGTCGCGCTTGATGTCGGCCAGCATGGGGAACGGCAGGTCCTTCAGATCGACATGATGCGTACGCCAGGCGTGGTGCACGAACTCGGAATCCGTGCTGCCACCGAGAAGCTGGGCGTCGCGATCGGCAAATTCCTTATTCAGTTTGCCGAAGGCCGCAATTTCGGTGGGGCAGACGAAAGTGAAGTCTTTCGGCCAGAAGAAATAAACCTTCCACTTGCCGGCATAATCTTTCTCGGTGATGGTTTTGAATTCCTTGCCCTTTTCGAGGCTAACAGTTGCGGTAACGCTGAAATCAGGGAATTGCTCGCCTACTCCTAGCATTGCGTTTCTCTCTCCATGAAGACTAATGTGAATGCTGCTTTTGTTCTTTATTAAGACACGCCTTGCAAACTCCCTGAACTTCGACGCTGAACTTTTCCAGCCGGAAGCCCTGGGGCAAAGTGCCGTGTAACTTCACCGGGCCAATAGTGTCCAGATCGAGATCCATGATGGAGTAGCAGCACGTGCAAACCAGGTGATGATGAGGTGCGGTATTGGCATCCACTCGCCACGGCCCTTGAGGATGGCTCACGTCGCGCAGCATGCCGGCCTGAACGAAGGTCTTGAGGTTTTTGTAGACGGTTGCCAGCGAAATCGAAGGCAGGTGCTGCTTCACCCGCACATAGATTTCTTCCGGCGAGTAGTGACCGGGTCGGGATACCAGCGCCTCGTAGATCTTGTGACGCTGGTGGGTGGCCGCAAGATTGCGCTCGCGGCACAGATCACGAAACTGGCTGTAGCCTTCCCGGCCCATAATTCTTGGGTAATAAAAATTATTAAACGATTCAAATTATCGGATATCCGGCATCCCCGGAAGTGCTCTCAAGTACACTGAAGGCTAGCTCAAACCCACCCGATCCGAATGAACATCCGGCGAATTTGTGTTTTTTGTGGTTCCAATTTGGGAACCAACCCCGCCTACCAAAAAGCAGCCTCCGCCCTGGCCCGAATTCTGGTAGCTCGTCAGATCGAAATCGTTTACGGCGCCGGCAACGTCGGCCTGATGGGAGCTCTCGCCGACTCCGTCCTGGCGGCACACGGCACCGTCATCGGCGTCATACCAGAATCGCTCGTGGCCCGAGAAGTAGCCCATCAAGGTCTGACCAAGCTGCACATCGTGCAGTCGATGCACCAGCGCAAGGCGCTGATGTCCGACCTCTCCGACGGCTTCATTGCCCTGCCCGGCGGATTCGGCACCTTCGAAGAATTTTGCGAGGTGGTCACCTGGTCCCAACTCGGCATTCAGGCCAAGCCGTGTGGGCTGCTCAATGTCGCCGGCTACTACGATCCGCTGCTCGAGCTGTTTGACCGTGCCGTGTCCGAGGGCTTTCTGCCTGCGCACAATCGCAAACTCGTCCTCGCAGACTGCGAACCGGAGCGCCTGCTGGAGCAAATGGCACGATTCCAGCCGCCAGCTGGCGACAAGTGGATCCGCAACAACGAGCGGTAGAGGAACCGATCCATTCTCCCGGCCTTCACCTCGGCCATAGTCTCGGCCAGCATTTCGCCTTACGTCAGCCGCCGACTCAAGCGGGGCAATGTGAGTAGAGAAGGTAGTGTAGGGTCGATTCATCGTACAAGTTTGCCCCCAACTCTACACGGCGTTCGGCTCTCCGATGACCGTCGGATTGGGATTGCAGATTCGTCTATTAAGGCACGGTGGCACTGTGACGCGCAGGACGTATCAGAAAATTGAGAGTTTCTTGCAGGCGCACAGAAGTCCCAAGGGGGACTGCTCAGAATCGCCTGGCGTTCGCCAGCGCTTTTTGTCTTCCCATCGCCATGATTGAGTTACTTTGGGTGGGCAATCGAAGAGCGGTACAAGGCGCACTTGCTTTGGGAGAGATGGTCTGGTCGGGAACATCGCGCTAGATACGCCTCACCCATTCGCCGAGCACCCCAGAGGCGAGATGATTTCACCCAAGTCTCGCTCCCGCCACCAGATTCACCTCTTTTTCAGCTCCGCATTCCAGTTCTGCACCAGCGCAATGGCAACATTCGGCTGACCTGGTTCGTAGCAGATGATGAAGCGCTTACCGTCGGCCGTGACATCAAAACCACCAAAAATCGAGCGGTAAACGCGAGTTTCAAACAGGGGATTCACGGCGCCAATGCTAAAGCTGGGCCCTTCGGCTTTCACTTCGGCGGCCATGATTTTGTTGTCCGCAGTGAGGTAGAACAACTCCTTGCCATCGCGACGCCAGCGCGGATAGCACCCACCGCCCGGCGAGACCTGCCACTTCCCACCTGGCCCCGGGAAAGGCACGACGTAAACTCTCTGTTCGCCGGACTCATTCGAGCAGTAGGCCAGCCATTTGCCGTTTGGGGAGAAAGCGGAGAGAAGTGCGGTGAATTGAGACTGCACAAAGGGGATCGGCTTTCGTACACCAGCGAGCGGAAGCATCCAAATTTCGTTGGTTCCCTGCGGGGCCTGCTGGAAGGAAAGAAACTTGCCATCGGGAGACCATTCGTTCAGATACTTGACGTAGTCGCTCTCTTCCAGGAGAACTTCTTCGTTCCCGGAACCATTGGCGGCCTTTTGATAAAAGCCGAACTTCCCCGCGCGGATTGACATGTAGGCGATGCGCTGCCCATCGGGAGACCACACGGGGCTCAGGCTTGCCCGTCCGGAAGCGGTGCTAAAGGTCAACCGAGCCTTCACCCCAAGGGCTGTGTCGTAGCTCCAAACCTCATACCAGGGACCGGTGAGGGTGTATAAAACCTTCTTGCCATCGGGCGAGATTCGCGGACTCATATACGTGTCCGGTCCGGGCACCTCCCCCACCTTTTTCCCACTGCGATCCAACCAGAGAAGCTCCCTGCTGGCGCTGTTCGCGCCTTCGAAATAGGCAAGCGGGCCGTTTTCGGAGGCCGAGAACATACTCAGGAGGATTAGCTCATTCTCCTGCACTGGGTCAGCGATTGGGGAAGCGTCGCCCGTCAGTTCCACGCGTCTGACGTCGAAGGGTTGCGCCATCAAGGTGCTCTGCCGCAAAAAAAGGATGTAGCCCAAGACGTACTGGGCACTCCCGTGCGCATGGAGCAGAAATCTGCTCTCTTTAGAGTCCAGCGCGCCCAGCTGGATGGAGTTCGTGGGGTTTTCCCTGGACGTAAGCGGTGTCCCCGCTAAATACAAGAAGTGACGTCCGTCAGGCAGGAATTGGGGCCAACGATGGGTGGTCACGCCTTTAGAAGGATCCAAACTGGTCACGGGAATTGGATTTCCCCCGGAGGCAGAAACCCGGTGGATTGGCACGTTTAAGTTGGGGGTAAATAGAATCACGCCGTCCTGATTCCACGAACCTCCGCGCGGATTCGGGGCGTCGCAAATGGCAAGGGAGGGGCCGCCAGAGGATTCGATTTTCTTGAGTTTGCCGGAGGCAAAGAATCCGATGAAGTGGCTGTCGGGTGACCAGAATGGAAATGAGGCTTCTTCAGTGCCGTCCAGGGCCTGGGCCTGGAGGGAATCGAACGGGCGGACCCATAAAAGATTCTTGCCGTCGGCATTCTGAGCTACATAGGCTATTCGAAGGCCATCGGGTGAGATGGCGAACCCACCCTGTTGGGCCGCTATCACAAAACTCGATTTCGGCATGGCCTTGATGTACGAGCGAACAATGCGGGCCTTCTCCGGCGCACGCTTCCAATACAAAACGCCAAAGAGAATCGCTGCAAGAACGCCTGCGATTGCCGCAGCCGCAAGAAATCGTTCGCGGCGCTTCCTTTGCGTCACCACGGGTGCTGGCATCGCACTCTGCGAACCGCCTTCTGCAATTGCGC
>DASRAA010000102.1:0-2692 GCA_035638375.1 Binatia bacterium
TACTCCCACAAATTCGGATCGCGTAAAGGACAACCGGCAAATTGAGGCGTTTTGGAATTCTCCAGCGTGTTTAAGCAGCAGTTCTCAGCTATATAACGTCAGGTGGGACCGGGCGACCGAGAAAATCTCCCCAAGCCCGAAGTAAAATCCCATTTGCCAGGGTTCGGGACGACCATCCCGATCGAACAGAGCCAGTCACAGGTGTGCTCTTGTGCCGGTCGGCACTTGCCAAACAGCAGAGTTCTTAAATAACGCATAACATTTCGCCACAGTCAGCTAGGTCGCGTCCGCGTGTTCTAATCTCCCAGGTTACGGCGCCTGGGCCGCGAGGGCCGTAGCACGCTCTACGGCTTTACGATTTCCGACTCTACCACCAGGTCGAGCACATAGATGTAGGAAGGTGCGGCATCAGCGCTTGCAGGACGTTGGAATTGCTTCACCCGCAGTACATTGCGTTCGCCTTCGCGATGGGTGAAGCCCTCGATATTGACGTTCAGAGGCTTCCATTCGCCGGGAGTTCCCACCGCTAGGCCCTTGTCGTCATAGTGCCGCTCGCGATACCGCAGACAGCGGGTGTCGGGCGACGGCGGACTCGGGCAGGCAACCGATTGGGCGGCGATTTCGAGAAAGACCGTAGTACCGACTCCATAGAGCGATTCCGGAGTAGGTTCGCCGGTGAAGTTTAGTGTGCCATTGCCAGGAGACACTAGCTGGAGCTTCGGGTAAGGGCGACCGATCATCTCGACTCGCAGTGGTTTTGCCAGCAGGTTGGACAGAGCGGAGTCCGCCCGCATCAAGGCCGGATCGCAGGCCATCATGGTGGACGCGGCGGCGTTGACAGTGAGCTGGTTGGCGGAAGTGACCTGGTACCCGCCGACGAACCGGTTGCAGGGACCCTGGACGCTCAGCCGCGATCCAGCGAAGCTCAGCACGACGGAACGGTCTTGGCCTGGAGGCAGACTGGGGATGCGGCGATTGTTGGCATCGCTGGCCGAGACAAGCGTCCAACGATAGCGCCCAAGTTGTTGTTCCAAGTCACCATTGTGCGGCGCGGGCGCGGCAAGCGTCAGCACCAGATTGGCTGTAGCGGACTGCGAAGCGCCGCCTCCCGGGCGAAGCAGTGTGAGCCGCCCTTCGCCCACGGAAAACTGCTGTCGGCCGCCGCGATCATCGAGGGTAATGGCGTTCCCACTGGGCTGCCACATGAAGACCCCGTTCACGGACTTCTCCATATTCTGCGATCCTTGGACCTGGCTGACCAGCTGGTAGGAGCCATCGTAGTTGAGCGTCAGTCTGGTCTTCGTGCCCGGACAGTTGCTACAGGGCAAGACTCCCTCGTAGGTGCCGGCCCAATCAAGCGAATTCCGGCTGTTGTGTACGTCGGCAGGCTGTGTTGGGGGCGCGCCTGCGCCACTCTGGTGCGCAGCGGCTGACGCAACGGTCGCTACGGCTAGAAGTATCACTGAGAATTTCACAAATCCTCCCAATACAATTGTAAGCATCCCGCAGAAGCAGCCTTCGACTTCGCTCAGGGCAGGTCCTGCTGACCTGTTCTCATCAACTACCCGCTCTCCGTGACATGCGTCACGGCTTTGTGCCGCCGCTTAGCTGTGTAATTTCGAGAGGGTGTGCTGAAGCATGCGCCGCTCGACTGTATTGATTCCCCGCCGAGGGTTCTGGCACCCCAGATCGTAATCTGGTTGTTGATACGCCGAATGCAATGGATGCCATATGGATTGAGGCCGTCCTGCATTCTTCGGCTCACATGCCGCTCCAAATCGAGAGCTCCACGGATGACCTCGTTGGCAGGGGCCTTATGGACACCGCGCTCGTGCTCAACCCGTGAGAAGATTCCCGCGATATGACTACTCGGTGCAGAGGAATCTCTCCGTCACCATCGGGATGCATGGTCTGGGTTGCGCTGTCGAACACCCACATCCACGGGAAATAGAGCGCCGCGTAGCCTGAATTCCCGAGGTTTCTCGTTGCCGTGTCGGGCTTCGCAGCGCGCACGATAGGCCTCTCCCATCCCGCCAGCACCCAGAGGTGCGAGAATTTCGTAGGGCCCGAGTCTTGCCCTGCCGCCAGCGTCATACTTGGCTGGGATTATAGCCCTGAAGGAATTCCGCAGAAACCTCCAGCGTTCGCTGTATTCATCCTGGCACACGAGGGCCGCAAACGTAAGGCCCCCTAAACATCAAAAGCGAGCGAGGCATTCAGAAATCAGCGACACCTGGCGCGCTCTTAGCAGGAATGATCTCAGACACGATATACTGGGAACACTTAACCTCGAGGACACGCCCAAAGCAGCCTAGCGCCTTCGCGATTAAGAGATGGAGAGGCGCAATCTTTGCATCAGCCTTTCTCTCTACACAATTGCGTGCTAGTCAATCGGATTGCCCGGCTGACGGCAGGTGCTGAGCGTAAAACGTCGGCGAAGCTTGGCCGTTAGCAAATCATCTTCACTGTCAGGAGTTAATGATGTCAGCTCGGAATGGAGACAAGTCTAGATTTAACCGGGAACGCAAACAGAAGATCGCTCGACGGAAGCGCACCCGCGAACTGCTGGAGCGCGCAACAAGAGCACCCAAGTCAGCGGACACCACAGTCCGCGCTCAGCCGCGTTCGGTGTCTGCATGACCACCCCGCTGCCTCCGGCGCCACCATCTTCCGCCGACATCCCGCGCGCGTT
>DASRAA010000103.1:0-4508 GCA_035638375.1 Binatia bacterium
GACCCTGTGGCCATCAAGTTCCAGCCAGGAAGCTACGCTCCGACTTTCGCGCATACCAGCGAACTCAAGGTGCGGGGCGGCGAACCCGAAACACGCCCCTTGAACCCGCAAACCGTCGCCGTTCTTCCGCTCCACAATCAGAGCGGCGATCCAGAAGAGGACTCCTTCTGCGAGGGGATCACGGACGACATCATTTATGCCCTTAGCCGTATTCCCGGCCTGAACGTGATCGGCCATACCAGCGTATTCGCTTTTAAGGGCTTTGCAGGCGATGTACGGGAGGTTGGCGCCAATCTGGGGGCCGGCACAGTGGTGGACGGAACCGTCCGCAAATCGGGCAACCGGTTGAAGATCTTCACGGAGATGCTCGACGCCACGACTGGAGAGGTTCACTGGGCGCAAACCTACGAACGTCCGATCGAGGACGTCTTCGCCGTAGAGGCGGAAATCGCGGAGGCTGTAGCCCGAGTCCTGCAGATGACGCTCGCCCCGCCGGTCTCCCGAGGGCTTGTTCGCAGCGCCCCGAATATGGACGCATACCTGCTTTACCTGCGAGGGCGGCATGCTTGGAATCGCATGAGCGCGGACGGCTACCGGACTGCCACTGAAATCCTCGAACGCGCCACGTCTATGTTTCCGTCTTATGCCTCGGCCTACTCCGGCCTTGCCGATGCTTATACCTACTTAGCGATATGGGGACTCGCTCGTCCTCGCGAAGTGTTTCCCAAGGCGTTGCAGGCGGCTCAGCAGGCGTTGCGACTCGATCCCAGTTTGCCTCACGTGTATTCCTCCCTCGCAGCCGCGACGGCATTCTATGAATGGAGATGGGATGAGGGGATTGCATACGCTCGCACGGCAACCGAACTTGAGCCTTCCTATTCGTTCGGCCAGCACGTCTACGGCCTTTGCTTAATGGCACGGGGAGAAATGGACGAGGCCCGCGAATGCTTCGAGCGGGTCGTTGATCTGGACCCCATTTCCGTCCGGGCACATCGTTTGCTCGGATTGGTGCTATATTTTGCGCGCCGGTTCGCCAGCGCGGAACAATGGCTGCAAGCGGCCTTGGTTCTGGATCGCGAGCCGGCAGAAACACACTATATGCTCGCGAATCTCTATATGAGCCAGCGTCGCTTCGCCGCCGCTCTCGAACTGATGGAGCGCTGCGAGACTGGCTCGCCTGACCCGTTGGGTCTGTCTGTGGTTGGAGCTTGCCATGCACATCTGAACCGTCGCGAGAAGGCGCTTGAGATTGCTGCGAAGCTTTCGCGGATGGCAGAGACCAGCTATGTCCCGTTACGCGCGTTCGCAAGAGTGCACCTTGCGTTGGGCAACATGGATCAGACAATCGAGTATCTCGCAAGAAGCCTGGACGAGCGGGCGTTCTTTGTGACATTTCTCAAACTCGACCCGGAATTCGATCCGCTGCGTGGCGACCCGCAGTTCGATGAGCTGGTTTCGCGCTTGGGGCTTTGATACTTTCCATGCGCATCGTCGGAGACGGGAGGGCTGGTGAAGCGCCAGCGCCGAAGTCGGTCCGGGTCTCGTCATCGTCCGCAACGAGCGACCTGCTGTTCGGAAGTTATCCTGGTAGGCTGCTTCTCAGTGGACGATATGTGGATTTACCGTAAACTGACTCTTTCGCCACTTGGTCCGAAAACGCCGTTGCTTACACATGCCGCGCGATTTGCGCTCACGCGGAAGAGCGCCAATAGGGGTTACTCCCCGTCAGCCCACATCTGACGCTCACGCGTCGATCAGTCCCCGCAAGCTGTCAGTCTAGGTTTCACAAGTTATTCCTTCGAAAATAGGTTTACGCTGACACGGAGATCGGGGTGACGGTGACCTGAAATCCGAGCCCCTCGAGCCGCTTTACGAGTCTGCGGGTCAGGCGTTCAGGGTGCAGCCGGTCAAAGTGGTCGGCCCCGAGTTCATGGTAGTGGGCTTGGGTTTTGAGAATGTGATATGCAATGACCAGCAGCGCATGTGCGACGGCGATGGTCGCCCGTTTCACTCCCCGGCGTCCCGCCAGCCGGCGAAACAGTGCCGAGAGATAGTTGTTTTGTTTGGTGGACACGCCCCAGGCGGACTGGCACAAGTGGCGGCGTAGCCAGGGGCTCCCTTTTCGTGTTCGCCCACTCTGCCGTTTGCCCGCGCTTTCCCAGTTGCCGGGGCACAGCCCTGCCCAACTGGCCAGTTGCGCTGCGTCCGGAAACTGGTTCATGTCCAATCCGATTTCGGAAATGATCCCCCAAGCGCTCACGCAGTTTATGCCCGGCACCTCACATAGGCGCTTGATCTGATCTTGGAAGGGCGCCAGGCGGGCGGCGATCTCCGTTTCCAGCTTGCCCATCTTGGATTCCACGAACTCCAGGTGATCCAGCAGCTCTCGGAGTAGGAAGCGATGATGCTCCGTCACTCGGCCCTCCAGGGCCAACTGCAATTGGGGAATCTTGCGACGCAGCAGGCCACGCGACATTTCCGCCAGTTTTTCCACGTCCTGCTCGCCTTTCACTAGGGCCTTCAGCATCGCCCGCCCAGAAACTCCCAGCGGGTCGGTAGCGACGGATGCCAGCTTAATATTGGCGTCCTCCAGCACTTTCTGAATCCGGTTGGCGATGCGATTGCACTCCTGCGCCAGATTCACTCGATACCGAGTCAGGTCGCGCAATCCGCGAATCGGCTCGGGCGGCACAAAGCTGCCGCGCAACAATCCGTGTTGCAGCAACTCCGCCAGCCAGCCAGCATCCCGCCGGTCGGTCTTCTTCCCAGGGATCGCTTTCACGTGTTGCGCATTGGCCAGCAGCAACTCGAAATGCCCTTCCAACACGTGCCAGACCGGCTTCCAGTAGATACCCGTGGATTCCATTACTACATGCGTCACGCCGCATTGTCGCAACCACTCCAATAGCTCCAGCAACTGTCGCGTGAACGTCGCAAACTTCCGTTTCTCTTGCCGATTCTTGCCACCAGATTCGGCCCACAGCACACACGCCGTTACGCTGTCTTTGTGCACGTCCAGTCCACAGCAGCAGCGATATACTACGTCCATATTGAACCTCCTCTGCCGCCGGGCGAGGGACGCTTGCAACTAGAGAAATTCCTTCTCGTGCTCCCCGCCTCGCGGCGGAGGCTACACGCCGTTGTGCCTCACACGCGTCCCGGGCCACATTCGTACACGGGCTCGACCGCGCCAGAATAACTCGGCCTCTTCGCCCGCAGCCGGATCTAATCTACACCCGACCGCAAACATTTTCATGCGCGGTTGTGGCGCTCGAAAAGCGCCATGGCTCATTCGTACCGCAGGGCGTCGATGGGATCTACATTGCTCGCACGTAAAGCGGGCATCCAAACAGCTATGAGCGCAACTGCCGCTAACAGGATCGGGACTGCCGTAAAAACCATCGGATCGCGGGATTTCACTTCAAATAGGAGGCTTTCGAGCGTGCGGGCTAACGCCCATGCTGCACCGAGGCCAAGACCTATTCCGGCGAAGGCCAAGGTCATGCCCTGATGCACCACCATCTTCCTCACCTTCGTCGCTTCGGCGCCGAGCGCTAGACGGATACCGATCTCGTGCGTACGTTGCTCAACGATGTACGCCATGAGGCCATAGATCCCGACGGCGGCGAGCAGCAGCGCCACAGCGCCGAAGATTGTCATCACCAACATGCTGAAACGCTCGCGCGCGGTGGAGAGTTTTACCACTTCGTCCATCGAACGGATATTGGCTGCGGGAACGCCGGTCGCTTGGCGCAGTTGTTCCTGAATGGCCGGGACGGCCTGCGATCCGGGCTGCATTCGCACCAGCCAAACGGCGTCACGGGCAAACATCGGAATCATCGCATCGGGAATCTGCGCCTGAGGAACATACATCATCGGGTCGGGGTCGGCGTTCAACTGTCGCCGCGTGTCGCCGACAATTCCGATAATCTGGCGCTCGGGCTCGTCGTCGAACGCCTTCATGAGACCTTTGCCGATTGCGATGCGGTCTTTCAGGGGATCGCCGTCCTTCCAGAACTCTCTGGCCATGCGTTCGTTGATGATGGCTACCGGAGTGGCCATAGCGTCGTCGCGCAAGCTAAACGCGCGGCCCTGCTTCAAGGGAATTCTCAGGACGTCGAAGTATCCGGGCGAGATGGGAGCCCATCCGGCGTTACCAGAATCGGCGGACGGCCGCCCGACCACGTCGAAGGGCAGAGTGGCGCGCTGTTCGAGCGGCACGAAGCTTGTGGCGCCCACGGCCGCGACCCCTGGAAGTGAGTGGACTCGCTCCAGGCCATCGTAGATCGCCTGGTTTATGGTGGCGGATTTTGAATACCGCGGGCTGGCCAACAGAGAGCGCATCGTCAGCACGTGATTGGTATCGAACCCGCGATGGACCGTATAGAGCGCGACGAAACTGCGAATCAGCAAAGCCGAGCCCACCAACAGTACAACCGCGAGGGTGATCTCGCTGACGACAAGCATGGCGCGCGATCTGTTCTGCCGAAATCCGGTGTCGGTTCGGC
>DASRAA010000104.1:0-9499 GCA_035638375.1 Binatia bacterium
CGATCAATGAAATACGTTGCAGCATTGAATTCGTCAGGAAGATCAATGTATGCGTTACCGAGCATGACAGAGTTGCGTTCCAGGTCTCGAAAAGTCCATGAACACTTTATCGGGCCACGGTACATTGCGCCAAGCAATTGCCTATTGGCGTACGTCCCATTGGTAGGCAGCCGCAGATGTGCTCGATATGGAACCCGCCGCTCCGGTAATGGAGCCAAGCCGTACTTCGTTTTGTGATCTCGCGCTCCCGTTGCGTCATCTCGAACCTCACGAGTGCCGGACAATGGTGAAGCGGAGCCGGCAGGTGTTGCTCATGAGCGGCAGAAAGAGTTTGAACACCCGGACGAAAGACTGCGTCGCACCTGTTGTCACCGCTACTTCAACCCCGACTGCAAAAAGCCGCGCTCAGGCGGAGACTCACTTCGCCGGCGCATTGAGTGGCTATTCCAATCATTTTGTTCAACCTGAGAATTTCGTATCTTGTTGCAACACTAACGCCCTTGGGAAAGAGCCCTGCCCACCAGAGGCAGCCTCGAGACTCGCTGAGTCGCGTAAGTTCATGTCGCTTCGAACTTAGCTTCCTCAAAAACTGCGCCGGTCCAGTCAACGCCGAGGGCGTGCAGGATAATTTGATCTCCCAGGGTCAGGTGGCGACCGTCCAACACGATTCCGTAGGCATAACGGACGACGGTATTGCACGTGATACACCACGTCTCATGAGTGTTGGTGCCACCGCAATGATCACAAATTGAAGCGTGGGTATGTTGATTTCCATGAGGTGATTCGGTTTGTTGATGGCCTGACATGGGGTTGGTCCTCCTAATGGGTTCAAAATGAAACGGAAGGAGAGCTTGCGGGTCTATCACGCAGTCATTCGGTGCAGGAATCGGCGAGTGACCATCGGCTTCATGTGCGAGCGCGTGCCGTTCGTTAGGCGGTTAGCTATCGCGTCGCCGGCGACGTCCAGAGATGGAGATCTCTACCACTCCCATCCGCACTTACAGCGAACAGAATCGCACAAGCGAAGTTTTTTCAATAGCTCCTTACAAACAGCACACGATCGCATCCACATTGCTCTGCTCCTTGATACTTCTGTTTCCAGCAGCGACGGGAACGCTACATCTGGCCTGGAGAAGTTGATTCGGGCTTGCTGAGCGCCGAGTTCACCGCCTGCCAAGCATCCCGTCGAGCTCTACATCGTGTTGGACTGTTGGAACAGGGTTCTGGAGGCAGCTATGGTGTCAGTTGATTGTCAAAGTGTTGTGGGGCAATGTTCACAACCGAGATCGGATGGGTCCTTCGGCTATGGCGCAAGCTGGCTCGAAGAGGTCAAGCGGGAACGCAACGCGTGTCGCCCACTGGCATCTAGCAACGCACTGTTTTGCAGAGGTTCTTAGCGGCTCCCGTTGTTTGCTGAAATTGGCTCAGGTCTAACTCGAGGGATGTTGTCAAGATGGTCAGGCCGAACGCTCTTTGGAAGGAATCAAGATCAGAGCGACCACGGCGGCGGCAATCGCAAGACAGCCACTAATTAGCATCACGCAACGAAACCCGAAGACGAAAGCTCGGGCAATATCCGCCCGCACCGCTGCCGCTGTGGCAACGTCCAGACCGGCAGGAACAGTCAAGTTGCCAACGTTGACACTGTTGGCCTGAATATCACGCATAACAGCGGGTGGAAGCCCGAGGCTGCCAATCGATCTCTCGAGGTTGCTGCGAAACGCCGGCACCATCACGTTGCCTAAGATCGCAATTGCAAGCACGCCCGCCAGGCGGGCAATGGCGTTGTTGATACCAGAAGCTGTCCCGGCGCGATCATTTTCAACCGATCCCATGACGACGGTCGTCAGCGGGGCCACGCTGACCGCCATCCCGAGACCCAGAACAACAAACGCAGGGAAAAACGCTGTCCAGTAACTGCTTTTCACCGACGGCACAGCGAAAAGAAACAAGCCCAACGCAGCGAGAAGCGGTCCGATGATTAACGGTGTTCTCGAACCGTAGCGAGTGATCAGTCCGCCAGACCAGCGAGAAAGAAGAAACATGAGCAGAATCACCGGCAATGCAGCCGCACCGGTCGCTGTCGCGGAATACCCTTGTATCTGGATTAAGTTCAGCGGAAAAAAGAAGAAGAAGCCGCCTATCGCGGCATAGAGTAGGAGAGTCAAGAGATTTGCGCCGCCAAAGGCGGGTGACTCGAACAACCCAAGCGGAATCATCGGTGCAGCGACTCGTCGCTCAACAAAGACGAATAGCAGGAGAGCGACAACCCCGGCAGTCAGGGCTGCGAGAACAAGCGGATTCCTCCAGCCGAGCCGAGTTGCCTCAAGGAACCCATACACCATCCCGGCGAAACTCACGGTGGCGAGGAATGCACCCCACCAATCAATGCCCTGCGGGTTCGGATTGCGGGACTCGGGAACGTGATACAGCGATATCAGGACGACTGCCGCGCCTAACGGGACATTGATGAAGAAGATCCAGTGCCATGAGGCGTGCTCGATGAGCCATCCTCCGATCACCGGACCCAGTGCTGTCGTGATGGCGGTAAATCCCGACCAGGTGCCAATTGCCTTCCCACGCGATTGCTCGTCGAATGAAGTGCTGATGATGGCAAGGCTACCTGGGACCAGAGCCGCTGCACCGATCCCCTGCGCCGATCGGGCGACGATCAACTGCAACACGTTAGAAGAAAAAGCGCAACCTATAGACGCGAATGCGAACAATCCGGCGCCGAGAAGAAAAACCACGCGCCGGCCGACCGAATCGCCAAGCGCTCCGCCAACGAGGATCAGCGCGGAAAGAAACAAGCCATAGGATGCGACAACCCACTGGACATCCACGACAGTCGCATGGAGGTTGGACTGCAGTGCGGGCAGGGCTACGTTTACGACTGTACTGTCAATAAACGCCATGCTCGACCCGAGGATGGTGGCGACAAGGATCCACGGGCCCGAGTCAGCGCGACAGGGGACCGCCTGGGAACCAGTGCGAACCACGGCTTCATCGCACGGTGGCTTCATGTAGGAGTCGATGCTAATGCGAGATCCTTCGACTCCGGTCATCAGTTGTTAGGCAGACCACCGGTCATTCGGGAAGAGGGAGTGGAATCCTCATTGAGCTCTAATCGCTCTCTCCATTTCCGACTCCACCTGTAAACTTTCAAGGTCGCGGAAAATCGTCGCCACTGCCATAGTTCTTCCGTCGCGCTTGTAGGCGACCGAGCAGTCCCTTTTGTCGACATCTCCATCGATATCGATCGTGTCCCATTTCTCCGCATGACCCACGTAGTTAATCGGCACGTCGTAGTGCTGACTCCAAAAGAATGGCACCGCATCGAACCGCTGACGTGCACCGAGCATGTTCTTCGCAGCGGTTTGGCCTTGGCGCTCGGCTACCACCCAATGCTCTACGCGAATCCGTTCACTTGTGTGGGGATCGGGCCAACGTGCTGCATCCCCTGCGGCAAAGACTCCCGGCGCGCTGGTTTCCAGATATTCATTCACCGCAATCCCGCGGTCGATCCTCAAGCCCGCTTGTTCTGCCAAAGCAGTCGATGGCCGCACTCCTACACCGAGAACAAGGAAATCAGCCTCGATGGTTTGCCCGCCCGTCAGCGTTACCTTGTTTTCCTCAACCTGTCTCACGGTCTCGCCGAGGTGGAAGACAACGCCATGCGACTCATGAAGGCTGCGAATAAAAGTGCCGACTCTGGAGCCGAGTATTCTCTCCATTGGCACCAGCTCGCTCGCAACCACATGCACAGCGATTCCTCTCGCGCGCAGTGAGGCTGCCACTTCCAGGCCGATAAAACTGGCGCCCACTACAACTACCTGCTTCGCTGCCGCTGCCTTCGCAACAATCGCCTTACTGTCCGCGAACGACCGCAAATAGAAGACTTCGAAAGGGTTGGCACCTTCCAACGGCAGCTTTATCGGATCTGCTCCGGTCGCAAGCAGCAATGCTTCATATTCGTACGTTTTTCCGTCCTCCGTGCTGATCCTCTTTTGCTTCGTTTCCAGAGACATAACGCGCGAATTGAGGATCAGATTAATCTGCCGCTCCAAATACCACTGGGGTGGACGCAGCGGAATCCATTCGTCGGGCGCAGTTCCAGCCAGAAAATCTTTGGAAAGATTAGGACGGTCGACCGGTGGAGCGCTGTCGGCACTGATCATGGTCACTAAACCGCTGTGTCCTTCGCGACGAACCATGTCGGCCGCGGCAAGCCCTGCTGCACCTCCGCCGACGATGACGATAGAAGAAGGATGCACTGTAGTCGACAGGGGTTTGGGGACAGAGGGTGCGGCTTTCTCCTTTACGAAAATGTTTTCTCCTACCTTCTCAACGTGCCAGCACTGGATCGGATCGAGAGCCGGCGCCCGCAAAGCCTCACCCGTGCGAAGACTGAAGCAGGCATGGTGCCAGGGA
Source organism: Binatia bacterium (assembly GCA_035638375.1). Classification (GTDB taxonomy): domain Bacteria; phylum Acidobacteriota; class Terriglobia; order Terriglobales; family Acidobacteriaceae; genus DASRAA01. Next base: position 4,432 of record DASRAA010000104.1, read on the forward strand.
CATCGCACTTCGTCGTCAACCACTAATCCTTCCGCCAGTGGCCCATGGTAGTGGGTACAGTGAGCTCCGACGGCAAACAATTCAGTCCCGCGGCGCACCAGTAAGACGTCCTCTCCATCTACCACGCCCAAGAGCTTTCCACCGTCCGGCATGCTGGCAAGTGGAACTCCACGCTTCAAGTCAGGCTTTTCAAAGTCGTTCATAGGAATACATAGATGAAGTCGGGTAAGAGAACGTTGTTACGAAACTAAGCTGCTGTCGCCGGTCCAGCGGAGTTGAGCCAGTTTTCCATTTCCTGATGACCGACTACGCCCGCTTGCTGCTTCACTAATCTGGCTTCGGAAAAGACGGCAAAGTTGGGGATTCCGCGCACCTGGTAGCGCGCAGCTAGTTGGGGATAGCGCTCGGTATCGACTTTCAGGACGATGGCTCGGCCGGCCATGTCCTCGGCAGCGCGCTCAACTTCGGGAGCCGCCATTCGACAAGGCCCGCACCAAGCAGCCCAGAAGTCGACCAGCACAGGAACGCGAGCATCGCGAATGATTTCGTCGAATAGCTCGGCATCGACTTCCAGGGGTTCTTTCAAAGGCGGCAGCGTTGACTTACAGTTGCCGCAGCGACCTGTATCCGCCAGATGTTTGGCGGGTATCCGGTTTTTGCGTCCACAAACTTCGCAGGTTCGAACGACCACGATTCACTCTCGCGACCTGCTGGAATTCTACTCCTCTTACCTAGGTGGTCAGGTTGCCAGGCTGTGACTTGGCGTAAACTTAGCGAACGACATTCAACTTTGAAGAGGCCGAAGATGTCCCTCCGACCCGTCAAGCGGCTGATCGAGTCAAAACCAACCATCGAAGGGGCAGGGGTGCACCTTCGGCGCGCGTTCGGATTCGGCAACACGAATGACTTTGACCCGTTTCTATTGCTGGATGATTTCCGGAACGATGTTCCGGAAGACTATCTGGCCGGATTTCCATGGCATCCGCATCGTGGCATCGAAACGATTACCTATGTGCTGGCCGGTACAGTGGAGCATGGTGACAGCATCGGCAACAAAGGTGTGATCGGGGCCGGCGATGTGCAGTGGATGACGGCGGGTAGCGGCATCATTCACCAGGAAATGCCGCAAGGCGATCGCGTAGGGCGGATGCACGGTTTTCAGTTGTGGGGTAATCTCCCGGCGTCGCTGAAAATGACTTCGCCTCGTTATCAGGAGGTGAAGGCTGCGGAGATACCTGAGGTTACCGATGACGATGGCACACATGTTCGGGTCGTTTGCGGAAATTTCTGGGGCAAGACGGGTCCGGTTGCGGGAGTTGCGGCTGATCCCATCTACCTCGACGTATCGGTTTCGGCGGGGAGGCGAAAGACCCTGCCAGTGGAGACGTCGCGTCATGCCTTTGCCTATGTCTTCGCAGGAAGCGGAAGATTCTGCAATGCCTCGGGGCCGCTCGCGGTCCCTACCGAAGCTGTTCAGTGGCTGGATACCACTCCTCCCGTCGAGGCAAACAACCGCTCGCTGATTCTGTTTGATCGAGGAGACGAAGTCACGGTGCATGCCGGCGAGGATGGAATCCGGTTCCTGCTGGTATCGGGCAAGCCGCTCGAAGAGCCGGTGGCGTGGTACGGCCCGATCGTGATGAACACGCAGGAACAGTTGCAACAGGCGTTCACGGAATTGCGGGAGGGGACGTTTCTGAAGAAGTCGGCGACATGAGGTAAAAGCTTGCTAAACTAAACCAACTTAGTTTAGTCTATCTCGTGTGAAAACGGTAAACATCCACCAGGCCAAGACACAACTCTCCAAGCTAGTCGATGAGGCGCGCAAAGGCGAGCCTTTCATTATTGCCAAGGCTGGTAAGCCAGTGGTCAAAGTGATGGCTCTCTCCGCACCTTCTAAAGGCCAGATCCGCCGGCTTGGTTTCCTGGCTGGACAGATTCTTGTGCCCAGCGACTTCGATTCTATGGGTAAGGCAGAAATCGAGCACTTGTTCGAGCCTGGGGAATGAAGCTGTTACTCGACACCCACGTACTGCTTTGGGCAGCTGGTGAGCCGAAGCGCCTATCGACGAAAGCCAGAAAACTGATCAATAACCCTCAAAATCAGCTGCTCTTCAGCGCCGCAAGCCTGTGGGAGATCGCGCTCAAGCGTGGGCTAAACCGACAAGATTTTCAGGCTGATCCACGCGTGCTGCGCCGCGGACTGCTGGACAACGGCTATGAGGAATTGCCGATCTTTAGTGCTCACGTCGTCGCCATTGACGGGCTTCCGACGATTCACAAGGATCCGTTCGATCGCCTTCTGGTGGCGCAGGCAACAGTGGAGGGCTTCACTTTGCTTACCTGCGATCCAACCGTGGCGCAATATCCCGGACCGATTCGCAGATTGTAGGCAGTCGAATCTACGCGTCGACTAGGATCGCCGAGACTTGCCGAAGGGGCGCGCCAGCTCGAGTGGTGCGGTGTCGTCATCGTGGAAGCTAGGGGCCTCGACGGCCGGGCTTTCGGGAATCGTCTGCAGCAAGCGCACGCAACGGTTCCAGCGCAGGATTGCCTCTTCGTTGTCGTTCGGCTTCAGAGACTCGGCCGTCTCAAAGTGCCTCATCGCCTGCTCAAACAAGGGCACCCACACGTGAGATGGCCGCCCCACCCGCGCAACTGCTTTGGCCCGACGCTCGCTGAGGATTCCGAGGTAGTAGGCTCGTTTATACGGATCCGTGAGCGCATTGAACGCCAACTCAGCTTCGGGATATCGGTCGGACGGCTGACCCTGGAATTGGTCCGTGATCGCCAATCCGAGCAGGCGCAGTGCCGCCTGATTCTCCGAGTCAGCGGCCAGGATGTCCTGGCAGATGGACTCGGCTTCCTCCGGCTCATTGAGACAGCGATAGAGCTGCGCCTTTGACAGGGCGGCTTCGATACCGCTCTTGGAGATGGTCTTCAATTTGTATTCCATGGGTCCTCCTGCAATGACGGAGCTGCGCTACGCGATAGTCCAAAGCAGATAGGCTGCGACGATGGTTCCGACGACAGCCCCGCCGTAACAGAGCGTAAAGATGATTTCGTTCAGGTGCTTCACGCGCAAGCCGTCGTACAGGGTGTAACGAAAACGATGGGCCCAGTGGAACAACGATAATGAACAAAGAACGAAGAGATAAAGCCGAACCAATGGCAGCCGGACCAAAGCCATGAGATGTTCGTAGGTCGGTGGCTGGATCCATCCCAGGGGAATTGCCAAGCCGAACAGGAACAGCTGAACGGGAATGAGCAGGGCGGCAACGACTCCGCCGGCGCTGAACAGGATCCAGAAGAATGCTTCGTCAGATTGTCTCGCCATCGGAAATCCTATGTTAACGACCAGCTTGTAACTAGCCAGTACACCCCTGCCGAAATCACGATCCAGGCAACATAACTCGGCGCTGCCACCAGGAAAGCCGACACGCGCTTGCCGCCGAGACGCACCGGCATAGCACTCGGTGCGAGGTTGAACCACGTAATGGTGTGAAAGAGCACAAAAAGAAAACAGATGACATTGAGAGCGATCATCAGGGACGACGCCATTGTGTTCTGGAAGTCGGCGTAGGCTTGCGGGCCGCCTTTCAGCGCGCTCAACATAAAGAGCGTCTCGACCACGAAGATTGCCACGAAGACGCTGCTCAACTCGCGAAGGATGAACTTCAGGTACTGGCGCTGCCCCATCCACCAGTACACCGAGACGTTTGGCCGGTACCAGCGGGGATGAAACTCGGTGTAGCGAGCCGCGGTGGGTTTTGCTTCAGCCGTCATGTTTCCCTGCCCCTCTCGGTGTGACAAACGACTTGAGCCACTCCAGGACTGCAGTCAGCTTGTATTGCTGGATGGCGCCCGCCGGATCGACGTGTTTGGGGCAGACGCGCGTGCACTCGCCCACGAAGGTGCAGCCCCAGACGCCATCGGGATGAGCGAGCACAGCGAGGCGATCGCCCGAGCCCTGATCGCGAGAATCCATGTTATAGCGCTGGGCGAGCGCCAGTGCCGCCGGACCAACGAAAATTGGATCAAGACCCACGACGGGGCAGGCTGCGTAACAAAGCGTGCAGTTGATGCACATGGCGTACTGCTTGTAGCGGTCCACCTGGGTCGGGGTCTGGAGAAACTCCCCGTCGGAGAGCGGCGGCTGGTTGGGATGGATCAGCCAAAGCTTCGCCTTCTTCAGCTTGGCGAGAAAATCGGTCAGCTCAGTAACGAGGTCGCGGACCACCGGAAAGTAGCGCAGTGGCTCGACGCGGATCTTCTTGCCTTGGCGAGCATAGTCGGTGAGGAAGGTGGCACAGGTCAGCTTGGGTTCGCCGTTGACCATCATGCCACAACTGCCACAGATGCCCATGCGACAGGACCAGCGATAAGTGAGGGTTCCGTCCTGTTTGTCCTTGATGTGATTCAGGGCGTCGAGGACAACCCATTCCTTATTGACCGGTACTTCGAAGCTCTGGAAGTGTGGTGCTGTGTCTTGTTCGGGCGAGTACCGCGCAATTTCGAGTGTGATCGTTTCCGCCATATCAGTTGGTCAATCTTGTCTCTTGTGGTTGAGCCTGCTTGGCCGTCTGCTGGCCATAGACGCGTTCTCCCGGAGGCCAGCGCGTGATGGCCACCGGCTTATATTCCACGCGGGTGGAGCCGTCGGGATTGCGGTACACCAGCGAGTGGGCCAGGAACTTCTCATCGTCGCGGGCCGGATAGTCGGTCCGCTGGTGCGCTCCCCGCGATTCAGTGCGATGCAGCGCGCATTGCACCATCGACTCGGCGACGTCGAGCATAAAACCAAGCTCAAGAGCAGACTCAAGCTCAGTATTGAAGGTGCGACTGTGATCGTCGAGCTGGAGGTCGCGATAACGCTCCTGCAGATTGCGCAGTTTGTTGGCTCCCGCCAGGAGTAGTCCCTGTTCACGATAGATGCCGGCGCTGTTCTCCATCGTTGTCTGCATTTCTGTTCTGATGGTGGCAACGCGTTCGCGGCCGCCAACTTTGCGTAGGAACTCGGATTCGAGGCGGCGCTGCTCGTCGCTAGCGAGAGCAGCGACCTTGCCAT
>DASRAA010000105.1:0-5954 GCA_035638375.1 Binatia bacterium
CCCCGGCCTCATGACCGGCATGTTGCTCTCGGGCGCGAAGCCCATGTACGCGGCGATTTACCAATTCGTCGTGATTGCCATGATCCTGGCGTCCTCAGGCCTGACTTCCCTGCTGAGCACAACAATGATCCAGGCCCACGCGTTTTCCAGCGCAGACCAGTTGCTCCTTAAGGGAAGTGAGTAGAACGGTTTCAGTTCTAACGCAAAAGGCTATGGGTGGAGGACGCCTTGGGGCGCCCACTATCGGCACTTGTTCTGTCGCGCCGCTTTAGCGTCTGAGGTAACTGAATCTGATTTACTGCAGCGGCTGAAGCCGAGCCTGCCGCATGTTGCTATCTGCACGCCTGAAGGCGTGCTCTACCTTGCCTACACAACTCGGGAACTGAGTCGACCAGCTGGCCTACTTCATCGAACTCCGCACATCCGTGATGTAGTGGTCGAAGGCATCCACGCGAATCAATCCTCGGCGCGGAAATTCCAGGTCGATAACCACATAGACTGAAACTGAAAGAATCAGCGCATAGCCCACAATGCGTAGCCAGCTTCGATTTGCCGAGCCGCCCATTTCAAAGCCCGCCGCGAGCGCCGATACCAAAGCAACGGCCGCAAGCATGGCGAAAATAACCGCGGGAGGATGATTTTCTGCCGCCGCGATGCGCGTAGCGGTTATGTCGATCATTGCATTCAGCGCCGGCAGAAGCAGCATGGTGGCCGCTGCATTGTTCGAACGCGCCGCCGCCGCGACCGATTTCTGCCAAAGCTCGTTTTGCAGTGCCTGTGATTTGGCGATGTCCTGCTGGGCTTTCGCTCGGTCCCTAAAACCCCGATAAGTCTCGATCCGGCTGTCCACGTAACGCTGGAACAGGTCCCGAATCTCCGGCTGCGCGTCCGCTGGCAGCAGATCCACACGCAGGTAGGCGGTGCCGATATCGTTGGCTTCTTCGACGATCAAGTGGCGGCGCCCCTCAAAGCGCTCCGCAGCACCTGAAAACGTAAAGGCCACCAGCAGCCCGAGCAGCGTAAACATCGCGCCTTCAATTATCCCCAGACCCTGCTTGGCACCCTCGGCGACTTTTGTGCGACGGCCCAGCCGCAAGCCAATTTCCAGGCACACCAGCATCCCGAGAAACAGCAATCCGACGAAGAGGACGGCATACTGCTCTTGAACGGTCATGATGCAGGTAGTCTAGCTGAGCGTAGCGCTACACTTCCAACGTATATCGGTTCGCCGCTAGGCGATACATCCGCCGCCATACCAGCCGGTTGATCGTCACCACCACCATTGCCATCACGATCGTCGACGCTAGCAGGAGGTCAAAGTTCCCTGCATCCGTGGCGCCCGAGATGGTCGCGCCCAGCCCGACCGTGGTGTAGGTGTGGTCCTTAAAGCGGAAGTACTCGGCCACGATGCTGGCGTTCCACGCACCGCCTGAAGCCGTCACCAGCCCGGTCACAAGGTAAGGAAAGATGCCGGGCAGAATCACCGTCCGCCAGCGCTGGCCGGAGTTGAAACGAAACAGCGTCGCCGCCTCGCGCAGGTCGGTGGGAATCGCCATCGCTCCGGCAATCACGTTGAACAGGATGTACCATTGCGTTCCCAACAGCAGCAGCACAATTGACCCAATTCCTAACCCGCCGCCGATCCGGATCAACAACAGCAGCACGATGGGAAACAGCGCAGTCGCCGGCACCGAGGCCGCGATCTGGGCCAATGGCTGCGCAATGCGCGCCAGCTTGGGATTAAAACCGATCGCCACTCCCACAGGAATCGTCCATAAGGCGCCAATCACCAACGCCACCACCACCCTCAAGAAAGTGGCCGCGGCACCACGCATAATTTCTTCATACTCGGGGCGCGTAAGCTGACTCAACATACCGCCTGCGCGAAGCATCGCATACAACACGACACACACTGCCAGCGCAGCCATAGCGCGCCCTCCCCAAATCTTCCACGCCGGCGGAGTCAGGTTCCTCGCCACATGGTGCTGGCGCGCAAAGTGCATCGCCATCCGCTCGCGCAACGGCCGTGAAACTCGCTTGCGAAATTTCGCCAGCAGGCGTGAGCCCGAGATCAGATCGAGGAACCAAGACTGCGGCGCATTGGCACTCTCCACCTGCTCGATCTTGAACTTCTCCGCCCAGGCAATCACCGGACGCCACATAACCTGGTCCATCAGAACAATCACCAGGATCATGGTCGCGACCCCCCAAACGATCGAGCGCGTGTCGCCTGCGCTGGCTGCGGTTTGCAGATACGAACCCAATCCCGGCAGGCGAAAATCCTTGTCGCCCAGCACGAACATCTCGCACGCCATCAGGAAGAACCATCCGCCCGCGACCGACATCATAGAGTTCCACACGAGTCCGATCGCGGCATACGGCAGCTCGAGATTCGTAAAGCGCTGATACCAGTTGAAGTGATAAGTCTTCGCTGCCTCGCGCATATCGCGCGGAATACTCTTCAGCGACGAGTAGAAGCTGAAGGCCATGTTCCAAACCTGGCCGGTGAAGATCAGCAGAATGGCCCCCATCTCCACTCCAAGCTGATGCCGCGGAAACAGCGCTACCATCGCCAGCATGACGCCCGGCAGAAAGCTCAATACAGGAATCGACTGCAGAATGTCGAGCAGCGGAATCATGAAACGTTCCGCTCGAGCGTTATACGCCGCCACGTACCCGTAAACCAGCGTGAACCCCAGCGACAGCACGTACGCCGCGGTGATGCGCATCAGCGAATACGCCGCGTACACCGGCAGCATGTAGGGGCTGCGCGAGATCTCGACCCGCGGATTGAACGGCCCGAACCAGCTTCGTGCGAGTACCACCACGAAGTAGAACAGCGAGAGTCCCAGGCAGAAAATGAAAAGATCTGTAAGCAGCGACCAGGTCTGCGCCGGCAACAACGACCAGGGTCCCTTGCCCAGGATGCGAATTGGCTGGCTGGTTGAGCGGTCCATTACTGAGCGCTTTCCACCGGAGCCGCGTCAGCTGCCTCACTGTGGTAGAGCCGCCCAGTGGCGGAATCGTAGTTGAAGATTTCTCCGTAGCGCCCCCAGTTCAGCGCGGTATCGAACTGGCGTTCCACTTCATCGGCGCTGAAGTGCTCATCCAGAATGTCGCGAAAAAATTCTTCCCCAATCGCGTGGTCCCGCTTCGCGTGCAGTGTGTTCTCGATTAGCCGCAAAATCGCCACATTCTTCAGCGCTGCGTCGCGGAACATCCCTTTCTGAGTCTGAATGTCCGCCTCGCCGAATTGGCGGCCTTCCGGCGTGATTTCCACATCGCCTTCATTGACCACAGCGAATCCCAGCATCACCGACGCATCCACAATGGGCAGAAGATCGTCCACATCCATCGCCAGCTCATCGGCCAGCTTGTACAAGTCGTCGCGCCCGCCGCGATCGGCCAGTAACTCCATGAAACCAGCAATTCCACCCGGCCTGGCATGCGGCAGCATCTGGAACTTCGTTCTTTCCCGTCCCTTACCGTCGCCTGCCGCCTTCGCCATCGGCCCATGCGGCGAACTGATCTCCTCTGTCGGCTTCGTCAGCGCCTTGTAAATGAAATCGACGTAGGCCAAAAACCGCGGCGATTTCCGGTCGCGATACTGCGGAATATCAATCTCGAAGTCTGCCCGTATGCGCGCCGGATTGCGTCCCAGCACAATCACTCGATCCGCCAGCAGCACGGCTTCCTCAATATTGTGGGTCACAATAAAGATGCAGCGCGTCGGCATCTTTTGGTTGATCCACAACTCCAAAAGCTCGGAGCGCAGGTTCTCGGCCGTGAGCACGTCCAGCGCCGAAAACGGCTCGTCCATGAACAGGACCTCGGGCTCAACCACCAATGCACGCGCAAACCCCACGCGCTGCTTCATGCCTCCCGACAGCTCTTTCGGATACGCCGTTTCAAACCCGTCCAGCCCGACGGTATCGATCATCCGCAAGGCGCGCTTGTGTCGCTCGATCGCCCCCACGCCCCGTGCCACGAGCGGAGCCTCCACGTTCTCCAGCACCGTGAGCCAGGGAAACAGCGCGAAGCTCTGGAAGACGATGGCACAGTTCGGAATCTGCCCATCCAGCGGCTGCCCGTGCCACAACACGTGCCCGGAGGAAGGCTTTGACAACCCTGTAAGTATTCGTAAAAACGTGGATTTGCCCGATCCGGAAGGCCCCAACAGGGCGATAATCTTCCCTGGGGTCACCGCCACATCGGTGGGCGCTATGACTTGGATGCGGTTGCCATCAGGCTGCGAGAAATACTTCTCCACGCCCTGGGCTTCGATGATTGCGTGTGACAAACCTCAATCTCCAGTCCGAGTTACCGATTTAGTCTATGACCTCACCGACGCAGCGACAATCGCTTCCTTTGCGCCGATGTAAAAGAACGATGAATTTGCGTCTATCCTGCTTACCACGCGCCTCGTTTGCGTCCGAACCGCCAGATCAATCTCAGTGTCGCCGTGCTCTGGTCTTTGCTGAATACGTTGTGCTGGCTGGTCAGGAACACCGGCTGGTTGGACCAATCGTACCGGTACTCGGTTTTGACCTGCAGGCCTTCGGCGACATTGTAGGTGTAGGTGACGGTAAACTCCTTTAAAGCCTCGGTCAGATTGCTGAACAGACCTCCACTCAAGAACGACCCTTGGTCCTGCAGGTATGCGCTCCTTTGGGTGTCAACTGATATTCAACGTAGGCCGCGCCCCCCAGGTGTGGTCAGGTGCCGAGTTCTGTCCCGGAGCCGCGCTGGCCATTTAGGAGTGGTTGTCGATCTAGACGTCGCCGATGCCCAGGTCGTGCTGTGTTAGAAGCTGTTCTTTGAGCCTTACGGCCTGCGCCCGACTGTCACAAGTGCCAGTTGTCGCCTGTCCCCTCGTATGGTGAAGTAGCTAGCCAAGTAACGCGAGGAGGACAAGACTATGTTCAACCCAACTCTCCATCTGAGGATGGCACTAATCGCATTGATCGTATCGGGCGCATTTCTTGCTGGGCAGGCTCTGGCCCAACAAAACATAAAAGGTCAGGTTCTTGGCGGCGGCGCGCCGATAGCAAAATCGACGGTGACCCTGTGGGAAGCGAGCACTGACGCACCCAAGAAACTTGCTGAAACCAAGACCAACGACGAGGGCAAGTTTGATCTTCGCGGCAAAATGTCCGGTGGCGGCACCATCCTTTACTTGGTGGCGAGCGGTGGCGTACCCAAGGCGAGCAAAGCGGGCGGCGACAATCCCGGTATCGTGCTGCTGAGCGTGCTGGGAAAGGATCCCCCGGAAAAGGTCGTGGTCAACGAGCTGACGACGGTGGCCTCGGCTTACACCGCGGCACGATTCATTAACCAGACGTCGATCTCTGGGAATCTGCTCGGGCTCAAGATCGCTGCTGGAAACGCTCCGAATCTGGTGGATCCCGTGACGGGCACGTGGGGCAAAGTGCTGATTGATCCTCTTAACAGCTATGTGACCGCGACGCTGGCAACGCTGGACACGCTAGGTTCGCTAGTCACCGCTTCGTTCACGGTAGCGGACGACAACTGGCGGGCCAGTTTCTACAAGGCCTCGACCCCGACCGGCGGTGCGACTCCGACGAACACGCTGGAGGCGGTTGCAGGAATCGCTCGGGAACCGTGGGCTGCGCCAAAGGAGCTCTACGCACTGTTTGACCGGGCCTATCCGCAGCCGAAGGACGGGTCGCGTCGCGCCGCACCTTTTGTGCCGTATCTGGCTTACGTCCCTCCCGATTTCGCGCTCAGCCTCTGCTTCAGGTGGGGGCGGCAACTATTCCGCTGGGCGGCTCATGTTCGATAAGGATGGGAACCTGTGGAGCGGACAAAACTGGATGGCCGGCTCGCGGCAGGCGTCAACACCAGCATCGGTGGTGGTGTGCTCAAAATGGCTCCTAACGGAACAGCACTCTCGCCAGCCATCAATGGGTTCACAGGCATGGGCTTAGACGGTG
>DASRAA010000106.1:0-11632 GCA_035638375.1 Binatia bacterium
TTCGATTGAGCAGACAAAAATTGTGCAGATAGCCGAGACGTCGGACAAGTTCTGGCAACGCTTCAACGGAGCAGTGAATCTAGGAATTGCCTATACCAAGGGCAATCAGACGGTCCAGTACACGCTGGGGTCCCAAACGGAATATCTACGCGAGCGCTGGTCGGCGAATGTCAACTGGACCTCTTCGTTGTCAAAAAGCAGCGGAGTCACCGCAGCGACGCGAAACGAGATAACGCCAAGCGCGCGACATCTTCTACCTTGGAACAACTGGTTCTATGCAGGATTGGGGGATTTCCTGCAAAGCTCAGTACAGGGCATCCAGCTTCAAACCTCGGTCGGCGCCGGTATCGGACGGTACCTGACAAATACCAACCGGGCGCAAATCTCCGTGCTGGGGGGATTTGCATGGCAGAACACCCGATACAGCGAAATTAATGGGCCGGTCAAGACCCAGAATCTGACCCAGAATCTCGCTACGGGGCTGATTGCCGGCGAAGTACGGCTGTTCAAGTTCAACAAAACGAACCTCGACTTCACCGGAGCACTCTTCCCCGCACTCAATCAGCCAGGCCGCGTAAAGTTCAACATGAATTCGACGTACTACATCAAGATTACCGGCAACCTGTCGTGGAACGTCTCGTTCTATGGTAACTGGGACAATCAACCGCCACCTGGTTTTGTTGGCAGCGATTACGGCACCAGTTCGGGGCTGAGCTGGACGTTCGGCATCAAGTGAGATCACACGCGGAATTCCAGATCCGCTTAGATACTAGGTTATCCAAGGCATCGTGTATTTCAGCATTTCGGCAACGTTCTGACACCGCCGGCCGCTGGAATCCTGCGACTCCCAACCCGCTCCGAATACAAAGTCGTGACCTGTCACAAATGACAGTTCCCCTGGGCATTCGTTTGTAGTGAAGTTACTCCATAACCCCAACTGGGCAGCGGACGTTCCCGCTATGCGATGACGCGACCGCCGTGGCTTATGATTATCGAATGAGGATTGAAATCGGTGAGGACGGAGGCGGCAACGATGGGCACATTCATTCAGCGGCTTTGGGCACCGGTGCTCAGTTTCCTACTGGTGATGACCAGCGGCCAAGCAGTTGGAGCTCAGGATCAGCAAGGGCCTCCGTCGAATTCTTCAGGCTCCGCCGGACAGGGTGTGCCATTAACCGAGCAAGAGCTGGACAATCTTGTATCACCCATTGCTTTGTACCCCGATGCTCTAGTAGCTCAGATCCTCGCGGCGTCAACTTTTCCCGACCAGGTGGCCGTAGCCGACAACTGGTTGCAGCAGAACAAGTCGCTGACCGGTACCGCCTTAATGCAGGCGGTTAACGGTCAGTCTTGGGACCCGAGCGTGAAGGCCCTGACGCAGTTTCCGTCGGTGTTAAACAACATGGCGCAAAACCTGGCGTGGACGTCACAACTAGGTGAGGCTTATCACAATCAGCAGTCCCAGGTGATGTCGGCCATTCAGACTTTGCGCCAGCAGGCCAAAGCCACAGGAAACCTGAAGAGCACGCCGCAGCAGACCGTCAGTACGCAGAGCCAGGGCGGCCAGCAAGTCATCGTCATCCAGCCGGCGAATCCACAGGTGGTCTATGTTCCCCAATACAACCCAACGGTCGTGTATGGGACGCCTTACACCGCTCCGGGATACAGCACGGGAGCGCTGGTGGCGACGGGGTTGCTCTCCTTCGGAGCCGGCATTGCAGTCGGAGCAATGATGAGCGGCGGCTGCTGCGGCTGGGGATATAGCAGTTGGAACTGCAACTGGTATCACGGCGGGGCATACTATGCCGGCCATCCGTACTACGGCAATGCGGCGTGGCATGGAGGCGGCTATTACGGCGACACCCGGTCGGCCTACGGACCCTACGGTAGCGCGCACTATAGCACCGGCTATAACCCCTCCACCGGGACTTACGCGCGCAGCGAATCAACCTCGACTGCTTATGGCAGCCAAAGGACCACACAAGCCTACAACCCGAACACCGGTGCCTACGGCGCTACACATCAAACCTCGAATGCCTATGGGAGCACCGGAAGCTCGACCTATTCCAAGAACGGTCAGACGGTTGACACCCAGCATTATTCCGGTGCCGGAGGAAACGTTGGAACAGCCGAAACCTCCAGCGGCAACAAGTACGCCGCGGCGAACGGGAACGTCTACAAGAACACCGGGAGCGGCTGGCAGAAAGATAGCAACGGAAACTGGAACAATGTTCAGAAGCCTACTGCCAGCTCTGATGGCGCGCGCGGCTGGGGAGGCAGCGGCGACTCTCATAGTGGCGCCTTCAACAGCTATGGCGATCATTCGGCTGCGGGCAGTGGCTGGGATGACCGAGCGGCAAGCTCTCGCGGTTGGGGCAGCCGTGGTGGAGGCGGAGGCTGGGGTGGCCGCGGCGGCGGCTTCCGGCGCTAAACGCAAAAAACTGCTCAGAACATTTGCGTCGCGGGATGAAAGAGGCACGGAGAACGGATATGCAACCGATATTCAATGACCGCAGCAAGGAAATTCCGGCAATTCTGCTGAGCACTGTGTTGGTTGTGGCTACGATGCCCGGCGGAGTCGTGGTTGCGCAGGAATCTCAGGGTGCACCAGCATCGTCCTCCTACACGGGGCAAGGCGCACCAATAAGCGAACAGGAGCTGAACAATCTGGTATCGCCGATCGCCTTGTATCCCGATGCTCTGGTGGCCCAGATACTTGCCGCATCAACATTCCCGGACCAGGTGGCCGTAGCTGACAACTGGCTGCAGCAGAACAAGTCCCTTACCGGTAGCGCATTAATGCAGGCGGTTAACGGCCAGTCGTGGGATCCGAGCGTGAAGGCACTGACGCAGTTTCCGTCCGTGTTGAACAACATGGCGCAGAACCTAGCATGGACATCGCAACTGGGCGAGGCGTATCACAATCAGCAGTCGCAGGTGATGTCGGCCATTCAGACTCTGCGCCAGCAGGCCAAAAACGCCGGCAACCTGAAGAGCACGCCGCAGCAAACTGTCAGTACGCAGAGCCAAGGCGGTCAGCAAGTCATCGTCATCCAGCCCGCCAACCCGCAGGTGGTCTATGTTCCGCAATATAACCCGACGGTGGTGTACGGGACGCCGTACACCGCCCCCGGCTACAGCACGGGCGCCATGGTGGCGACGGGGCTGCTCTCCTTCGGAGCGGGCATTGCAGTCGGAGCAATGATGAGTGGCGGCTGCTGCGGCTGGGGATATAGCAGCTGGAACTGCAACTGGTATCACGGCGGGGCATATTATGGTGGCCATCCATATTATGGAAATGCCGCTTGGCATGGTGGCTATTACAACTACGGTTATCACCCCAACTACAACAGCGGCTACCAGCACTACGGAAACACGAATTACAACCGCTACGGGAACAACAGCTACAACCGCAATACCAACGTCAGCGGCAATACCGTAAACGTCAACCGCGGTAACACAGCGTCTTCGAACTCATGGGACAAGTCAGGATGGTCGAACTCCGATGCCGCTCGCGGTTGGGGATCGCAAGACGCCGGCAGCCATGCGACCGCGTTCAATGGCTATGGCGACCACTCCGGTTCGAGCTTCGGCGGCGGCGGATGGGGAGACCGGTCAGCCAGTTCGCGCGGTTGGGGCAGTCGCGGTGGAGGGGGCGGATGGGGTGGCGGTCACTTCGGCGGCGGAGGTTTCCGGCGCTAGGGTCGCGGTGGCTTTCGCCGGATCTGGCGAAGGCAAATGCAATGGATTGAGAGAAATCCAGTTCGGTATTCGGAGGATCGAAAATGTCAGTCGGGGATTGGATTCGTTCGCGGCAGTTCTTTTTGTTTGTTCTTCTCTTGCTCGCGTTCTCGACGGCCTGCAGCAAGCAGCAGAAGCCCGCCGAAACACAAACCCAGGCGGCACAGAAGACGTTTGCATCTCCGGATGATGCAGCCAAGGCTCTGGTGGATGCCACGAAGTCAGAGAATCGTGAGGCATTGCTGGCCATCTTCGGTCCGGAATCGAAAGACCTCATTTACTCCAGTGACGCCGCCGCAGACAAGGCGGCTTTCTCGGGGTTCGTGTCCGACTACGACGTGATGCACCGTTGGCGCAAGCTGGACAATGGCAGCGAGTTGCTGATCACCGGTGCCGATAACAAAACGTTCCCGATCCCGCTGAAGAAGAATGAGGCCGGCCAGTGGGCGTTCGACACCGCAGCAGGAAAACAGGAGATTCTTGCCCGCAGGGTTGGCCGCAACGAATTGGCAGCGATCGATGTCTGCGCTGCCGTCGCTGACGCTCAGAAGGAATATTTCTCGCAGGCCCACGACGGCACTAAGCAATATGCGCAGAAGTTCATCAGCGACCAGGGCAAACAGAACGGACTGTACTGGCCGTCGCCTGAAGGCCAGCCACGGAGCCCACTGGGGCCGCTGGTCGCCTTCGCCTCGTCCGAAGGTCTCAAGGTCAAGCCTGATTCGCATCAGCCATTCCACGGGTACTACTTCCAGATCCTCGACAAGCAAGGAGCGGATGCGAAAGGCGGCGCGAAGAATTACATTGTCAACGGCAAGATGACGGGTGGTTTTGCGGTGCTCGCCTACCCCGCCCAGTACGGCGACTCTGGAATCATGACCTTCGTGGTCAACCAGAATGGCGTGGCATTCGAAAAGGATCTCGGTAAGACAACCGACGAAGCCGCCGGGGCAATAACCGAGTTCAATCCCGACAAGAGTTGGAGAATCATGGAGGAGTGACGAAGAAAGCTGGTGGAGACAGCTATCTTACAACCGGTACAACGATTCTGCTTGCGGCTGAAAGCTGAACTGCGCGTCTAATGTTTAAAACCACCTTCCATGTGATTCAGCGCCCCTTCCAACCAGGCTCCGACAAGCTTAAGCGACACGGATCACACGGGTTCGCAGTTTAGAACGCCAAATTTTGGACAAACTCAACGTCAAAGGGGCTCCTCTCGGTACTGTCAATTTTGACAGTAGAAAAGCTTCGAATCAGACAGTAACTTGAGCACGTTCCGACCCACCGCTCGTTAAACGCGAGCGTATGGAGGAAGCCGTGAAGAAGGCTCTCGTATTGTATCTTGGGTTATTTTGCGGACTTTTGGCCCAGGCGCAAGACGCCTCTAAAGCTCAAATGCCTCCGGAGTCCGTCGATGCTCGTCAGAGCATGAATTCAACGAGCGCGGCGTCTCTAGTATCTTCCAACCCACTTGACTCATCCACGGAAAGCAATTTCTCTGCCACGGACGCAGCCGCGCCGAGTGCGAATCCCGAGCCACTGCCGGCCGCACCAGAGCCGCAAGCCAGTGGCATGGTTCCCGAGGGTCCTGGATGGCGTGGCGCGGTGGCGATTTACGGTTGGTTCCCGGGCACGCACGGGACAGTCGGTGCCCTCAACCACGAACTCAGCATTCACGAACCATTTAGCGATCTTTTCCATTACCTCAAAGGAGTCATTCCGATTGCTGTGGAGGCTGATAAGGGCCGCTTCGTCATGCCGCTCGATTACCTATGGGTCAAGCTAGGGGACAATAAGGCTCTTCCGATAACTGATTTGGGGCAGACTTCGGTCGATCTTCACATAACGGAATCGCTGTTAACACCTAAGATTGGTTATCGAATCGTCGATGGCGAGCACTTGAAGGTGGATGCACTGGGCGGAATTCGCTATTGGTATCTCGGGCAGAGCTTCACGTTCCATCCTTCCGGTATCTCGGTGTCGAAGTCGGCCAGCTGGGTGGACGGACTCGGCGGTGCGAGATTCATTCTGCCGTTAGGCGAGAAGGCAGCGGTCACCATTAGTGGCGACGCGGGCGCTGGTGGAGCGAACTTGGACTATCAGGTCATTGGCCTGTTGACCTACCAGTTTAAGAAGCATCTAGGCGTGGGGCTTGGCTGGCGTTATCTGGATGTGGACTATCGCGTCAATAACCAAGTCGGTCCTGTGACCACTACCAAGTTTATCTTCGATGTTGCCCAGACTGGCGCGCTAGCCGGCCTGTACTTTAACTTCGGCGGCAAGCCGCCGGTTCCGCCGAGTGCCAGTTGTGCAGCTTCGCCAACCGAAGTGCTGGAAGGCGAGCTGGTCAAGGTGACGGCGACGGGAAGCAACTTCAATCCTAAGCATCCCATTACTTACGCCTGGACCGGCAATGGCGGCAAGCTCTCGGGTGCCAATACCCAGACAGCGACGATTGACACCACCGGCATGGCGGGTGATTTTGCCAAGGGCATTCTGGGGAAGACGACCAGTTACACCGCTTCGGCCACGCTGACCGATCCTAAGGAAAAGAAGAACAATACAGCAAGCTGCACGGCGAACTATACGGTCAACCCTCGACCGGTGCATCCACCGGTGGTGAACTGCTCCGCCAGCCCTTCGGCTCTTGCCATCAACCAGAGCGGGACCGTGACCATGACAGCTTCCAGCCCCGACAATCGCCCCTTGACCTACAATTGGTCGAGCACAGGTGGTCAATTTAGCGGCGGCGGGACGTCGGGCACGTTGGTTGCGACGAATGCCGACGCCGGCAACACCATCACCGTCACAGGTACGGCAACAGACGACCGCAAACTGAGCACCAGTTGCACTGCGGCGGTCACTGTACCACCGGTGCAGAAGGTAGCCGAGGTGGAGGATTGGGGCGAGTGCACGTTCGAGAAAAATCCCAAGAAGCCGTGGCGTGTGGATAACGACTGCAAGGATGTACTCGACAAGCTGGCTCTGCGCATTCAGCAGATGCCGAACGGCAAAGTTGCGATTGTGGGCTACAACGACCAGACGGAAGTCGCCAACGCGGAAACCATCGGCTCGCAGCGCGCGGTGAACATCAAGTACTACATGACCACCGACGAACTCGGACCGAAGGTCGATCCGACGCGTCTTGAACCGCGTAAGGGTGGCGCGAAAGGCAAAACGGCTCATTTTTACTTCGTGCCGCAGGGGGCGACGTTGACGACTGAGGAGTCGGTGACCGTGGATGAGACAGCGGTGCAGGGCCAGTCACGGAATGCGCCGTCGCCAATCAGGAAGCAGAAGTAAAGATGTATCAGCACATTAAAAAGCCCGTTGTAGCGGTACAAACTGTTCGTTGGCACTTAGCAAAGTAGCGAATGCTCCTGGGAAAGGAAAAAACACTTATGAACACAACATCGAAAACATCAAAGTTCGCCGTTCTGTTGGTGATCGCTGCGGCGTGCTTGTCAGTGTCCGCGCGCGAAAAGTACGAAACCATTGATGCGACCGCGTATGGAACCAGCACTCAGCTTGGCAGAAACGTAGGAGTCACGCTCATCATTTACGAATGGTCAACACCCGAAGACCGTCAGGTCCTCTTGGACGCCTTCCAAAAAGGACAGAATCAGGGGCTGGTAAACGCTCTGCAAAAGATGAAGGCAGTCGGTCGGATCCAGATTCCCGGGACACTCGGATATGACGTTAGCTTTATCCGGCTGATTTCCCAACCGACGGGACGCAAGATCCGTTTCGTCACGAATCGTAAGATCAGCTTCGGCGAGGCCTACACCGACTCCCAGACTCAGTCCTTTGACCTGACGGCGGGCGAACTCGATCTCAACGATCAGGATAAGAGCAAGAGCGCTGGCGTCCTCTACCCGGCCTGCCAGTTCACCATCAATAAGGACGGCGAACTGCAGATCGAGCTGAACCAGAATGCCTGGCGACTCAGCAACATCATCGACTGGAAGGGTACAGCTGAAAACTAGTTCAACGGCTGGTTGACTCTCGAAAAGCCGGCCCTCGTGCGTACGAGGGCCGCTTGCAGGCAAATCAGTATTCAGAGCGACACACGCACTTCAAGTGAGGTGGAAATATGATGCCCGTAAAGAAACAAAACGCAGCTCTGGCAATCATCTGTATCGTCGTGCTGCTCACCACGGCCGCCCTCGCAAAGAGCAAGTACGCTTGCGATGAGCCTGACCCTGCCAGCCTTTGCACGGCAGCCAATACCTGCGGTTCAGCTTCAGCACCCTGCACTATCGACATCACAAAGGCTGGAAACTCGTCCAATGTGAGACCTGGCATCCCCAATGCCAAGAACAATCAGTTCTTCTGCATCAAGAAGGGCACGACTGTTGTCTGGATGACCTCCAATAAGAACACTGGTTTCATGGTCTCGTTCGGTACCGACAATCCCTTCGATCCCGATGATCCGATTATCGGCGGCGCAAACAGGCAGATCACGGTGAAGGCCAATACGCCGGGTTGTTTCAAATACGACGCTGGAGCTTTCTATCCCGGTGCCACTTACGGGATGGGCGGCGGCAGTAAGCCCGAGTTGGTTATCTTGCCGTAATGAGCGAACTATTTGTAGGAAGAGAAGGCAGCGGCAACACTTAGCCGACTAGATTCCGTTGTATGACCAAAAATCTGGAGATCCACTCATGCAAGAGATGCCTTAGCTCAGCGGCCAGAGATGCCCTGGTCGGTGTTGTTGCCTTTGCTCTGATCGTGGGGCTTCGTGTGCGCGGAAGCCGGTTGAAACAGTGAGTGCCAGCCAGGGAGCGACGACCAGCAGTTCGTCGGGTGCGGCGGCGGCGCCTTCGCCGGCGACCGCCACCAATGGCTTTGGCCCAACGGTGCCGAATACCGCGCCTGCACCGAGGCACGCTCCCACAGGAATGGTTTGGATTCCGGGCGGCGAATTCTCGATGGGAGCGGCGGATTCGCCGAGCGAAGGCGAAGTAGGCATGCAAGCCGCTAGGGACTCTCGACCCATTCATCGCGTCTACGTGGACGGCTTCTTCATGGATCAGACAGACGTAACTAACGTAGAATTCGCTAAGTTCGTGAAGGCAACTGGCTACCTGACAGTCGCAGAGCGCAAGCCTCGTCAGGAAGACTTCCCCAACGCGCCTCCAGAAAACTTGGTCACCGGCTCAGTCGTGTTCTCTCCACCCGATCATCCGGTTTCGCTGGACAACCACTTCCAATGGTGGAGCTATGTGCATGGCGCGAACTGGCGGCATCCGGCCGGGCCGAAAAGCAGCATCGTTGGCAAGGGCAATTACCCTGTCGTACAGATCGCATACGAAGATGCAAAGGCGTATGCGAGGTGGGCAGGCAAGCGGTTGCCCACCGAAGCCCAATGGGAGTTCGCCGCGCGCGGTGGTCTTGCTGGCAAACCTTACGTCTGGGGCGATGACTTCCGCCCGAACGGCAAGTGGATGGCCAACACGCACCAGGGCCACTTCCCCAACCCAGACACCGGCGTAGACGGATATGTCGGCATCGCTCCGGTAAAGAGCTATTCACCAAATGCCTACGGTCTCTACGACATGGCCGGAAATGCCTGGCAGTGGACTGCTGACTCGTACCGTCCGGACTACTACCAGACGCTGGCGTCGGCGGGCGGCGTAGCGCGGAATCCACAAGGGCCCACCAACCCCTGGGACCCCGATGAGCCGACGGAGCGGAAGAAGACCCACCGCTGCGGATCGTTTCTTTGCACCGATCAGTACTGCTCACGCTACGTGGTGGGAACGCGCGGCAAGGGTGAGGTCAGCACCGGCACCAATCACCTCGGGTTTCGTTGCGTGGAAGATGCGACTACATTGGGAAATGGCGTCAGCGCTTCGCATATGTAGAGAATGGAATCGCTGTGCCACTCAACGTGTAGGCAAACTTACCGTTTTGCCACTGCGCAATCATGATCGGCACCACCATTTCGCACTACCGGATCCTGGGAAAGCTGGGTGCCGGTGGCATGGGTGTCGTGTACAAAGCCGAAGATGTCCGCCTCGGCCGCTTTGTGGCTCTGAAATTCCTGCCGGACGAGTTTGCCGACGACCCGCAACTCCGTGACCGCTTCCAGCGTGAGGCACGCGCGGCGTCGGCCCTGAACCATCCCAACATTTCCACCATCTACGACATTGGCGAGGCGGACGGGCGTTTCTTTATGGCCATGGAGTTCCTGAATGGCGAGACCCTCAAAGCCAAGGTTGAGCGAGGTCCTCTGAGTCTTGACGAGTTCGAGGGAATAGGCCTGCAAGTCGTAGATGGACTTGGTGCCGCCCACCAGCAAGGCATTATTCATCGCGACATCAAGCCAGCCAACGTCTTTATCACCAGTAGCGGCCGTGCGAAGATTCTTGACTTCGGGCTGGCCAAGATCGCAACGACGCGTCAAGTACGAACCGGTGAGGAAGAGACCGTAGCCGATGTGGAAACACTAACCACGCAGGGCGCTACCTTGGGCACGATGCCGTACATGTCACCCGAGCAAGCCCTGGGCAAGCCGTTGGATACTCGCACCGATCTGTTCTCGCTCGGCGTGACCCTCTACGAAATGGCGACTGGCCAGAAGCCGTTTCGCGGCGACACGACAGGCGTCCTGTTCCTTTCGATCGTGCAGGAAACACCGGTGCCCGTGACGCAACTCAACCCAAGAGTGCCCCCTGAGTTGCAGCGGATCATCAACAAGTGTCTGGAGAAGGACCGCGAGCTGCGCTATCAGCACGCATCGGACATCAGCTGCGACCTGAAGCGCCTGCGGCGCGACGGAGGTGGGATCGCGCCCGCACCAGTGGGCAACGCTGTGCCACGCCGAAGTGCCTCATCCGGCGTGCCTCTGCCGTTGCCGTCCCGAGGACAGAGGTCCGCGTCGTCGGCCGAAGCACCCGCAGTCACTCCGCAACCTCAAACCAAACGCCGCGGCTGGAGACTGGAGGTGCTGATCATACTCGGCGTGATTGCCATTGCAATCGCGGGTGGCCTCTACC
This sequence comes from Binatia bacterium, assembly GCA_035638375.1. Classification (GTDB taxonomy): domain Bacteria; phylum Acidobacteriota; class Terriglobia; order Terriglobales; family Acidobacteriaceae; genus DASRAA01. Next base: position 10,743 of record DASRAA010000106.1, read on the forward strand.
TTCGCTCGCACCACGCAGCACCGCTGACCAACAAGGACACCATCGTCCTGGCCGACTTCACCAACTCCACCAACGATCCCGTCTTCGATGGAGCTCTCCGACAGGGCCTAGAAGCCCAACTTGCGCAGTCTCCATTTCTGGCCATCGTCTCGGAGCAGCGCGTTCAGCAGACGTTGCGCCAGATGGACCAACCTCCGGACACCCGCCTGACGCCGGAAGTCGCGCAAGAGGTCTGCCAACGGACGAACAGCGCCGCCGTCTTACACGGCTCGATCACCCAAATTGGTTCGCAATACAGCCTGGTCCTCAACGCGGTAAGCTGCGAAGGAGGAGAATCGCTTGCCAGCGCGAGAACGGATGCCCTCGACAAGAACCACGTTCTGGACGCCCTCAACGACGCGGCTTCCAGCATGCGGAGCAAGCTGGGCGAGTCTCTGAGCACAGTGCAGAAGTTTGATACGCCGGTCGAACAGGCAACAACTCCGTCGCTCGAAGCGCTTCAGAAATACAGCTTGGCGCGCAGAATTCAGCTCGGTCAGGGTGACAACGCCGGGGCTGTGTCCTTTTACCAGCAGGCCATCGCTCTCGATCCCAACTTTGCGATGGCCTACGCGGCACTGGGAGCGTGCTACTACAACCTCGGCGAAACCAGCCTGGCGGCGCAAAATACGACCAGAAGCTATCAGCTTCGTGAGCGCGTCAGCGAAGCCGAGCGCTTCGGAATCGAATCTCGCTACCAGCACTTTGTCACTCGCGATCTGGAGAAGGCTCGCCAAGCCTACGATCTCTGGGCGCAAACCTATCCTCGCAATTACATTCCGGCCAACAATCTCGGTGTCATCCATGACAGCCTTGGGCAATTCAGCAAGTCCGTCGACGAGTACCGCAAA
>DASRAA010000107.1:0-25204 GCA_035638375.1 Binatia bacterium
TAACCCCCATCATGCTGGTTCACGGCGGCGCGTGGGCCATACCTAACGACGCCGTCGAAGCGCACCTGAACGGAGTGAAGGCTGCTGCCGCGACGGGTCTTGCTGTGCTCGAAGGCGGCGGAAGCTGCCTAGATGCGATTGAGGCAGCGATCGTAACCATGGAAAACGACGAAACCTTCGATGCAGGCCGCGGCTCCTTCCTCAACAGGGACGGCCGCGTCCAACTCGATGCCTGCATGATGGATGGCGCGACTCTACGGGCGGGCGGCGTAGGCTGTGTCGAGCACATTCGCAATCCCATTCGCGCCGCCAAAAAGATTCTCACCGACAGTCCGCATGTGTATTTTGTCGGCTCGGGGGCGGAACGCTTTGCCCAAGAGCACGGTATCGAGCTATGTTCTAACGACGACCTCATCATTCCCCGCGAAATCGAGCGGCTTCGCGAGGCCAGGCAGCAAGGCTACCTTCAAATGCCCGACGAGTTCGGCCCCATGCGCTCCCACGACACAGTGGGGGCGGTTGCGCTCGACCGCGACAGCAACATTGCCGCCGGCACATCCACCGGCGGCACGTTGAACAAAGCGCCGGGGCGGGTGGGTGATTCCTCCCTGATCGGCTGCGGCTGTTATGCCGACAACCTGAGCGCCGCGGTGTCCACCACCGGCTGGGGTGAGCCGATGATGAAGCTCGTCCTGAGCAAGTGGACTGCCGACAAGGTGGAACAAGGCCTTGCTCCGCAGGACGCCGCCCAACGTGCGCTCTACTATTTGAAATCTCGTCTGGAGGGCCACGGCGGCATCATTCTGCTCGACCGCAGAGGCCGCCTCGGTGTTGCCCACAACACTCCGCGCATGGCTTGGGCGTTGTCTTCGGGAACGAGCAATTCGTCTGGTATTCAATTCCCGAGGTAACCAACTGCACTCGCCCACCACATTTGGGGCTTGCGTTGTGGGCGTCCGCTGTTATACAACCCCCTGAGTCTGTCGGAATGGCTTGTCCATCGTTCTTACGTTCTTAGAATGCCAAGGCCCATGATCGACTTCCGCTATCGCGTGGCCGGGGGTCGGGTTGCACTTCCGTCCTCGCTGCTGCGCTTCGCACTCATTTCCAAAACCCAGATTGGAAAAACACTTCGTCAGAGGAAAACCCAATGAATTACGCGTGCCGATTGATTTGCCTGATGATCGCCGCCTGCTTCTTGCTGGCGGACGCCGCGGCTCAGGTACAAACCTCGGAGCTGCATGTGACTGCCAAGGATCAGAAAGGCGCCGTGGTGAGCGATGCTGTCGTCACCGCAGCGGTAACCGAAAAAGGCATCACGCGAACTGCCAAGACCAATGCCGAAGGTAGCGCCATCCTGTTGTCTCTGCCACCGGGGTTGTATTCCGTCACCGTTGAAGCTCCCGGCTTCGCCAAGCTGGTGCAAAGCTCAGTGCGTCTGACACTCGGCCAGGTCGCTGAACTGGGCGTCACGCTTTCCGTAGCGGCAGCCACTGAAACCGTTACGGTCTCATCCGAAGCCGAGCTGGTGGAAACTCAAAACACCACGTCGGGCACCACGATTTCGCAAACCTCGATTGAAAACTTCCCGATCAACGGGCGCAACTACATTAGCTTCGCCTTGACCAACTCACAGCTCGCGCGCGATACCGCTCCCAGCATCGGCGCGGCTCCGACTTCCGGTCTAAACATCGGCGGCCAGAACGCACGCAGCAACCTGATCAGCATCGACGGCACCAATGCGGTAGACAATTCCGTCAATGGCATTCGCTCCACCGTTTCTCAAGACGCAGTCCAGGAATTCCAGATCCTCACCAACGGCTATGCCGCTGAATATGGCCAAGCTGCCGGCGGCGTCATTAACATCGTCTCAAAGTCTGGCACCAACCAGTTTCATGGCAGCGCTTTCGGATACCTCCGCAATCGCTACATTCAGGCCACGAATCCTTTTAGCAACGTGTATCAGCCCGCCTATACTCGCGCGCAGTACGGTATCAGCGCAGGTGGGCCGATCAAGAAGGACAGAACCTACTGGTTCTTCGCCTATGAAGGTACCGACCGCCATGAGAGCGGCTTTAACGACATCGGCGCCAACAACTTCGGGCTCACTGCCACCTCCGACCTCACTCGTTTTGTTAACGCCGCCCTCGGCAAGCAGTATCCTGCGGGTACGTTCGTCGCTCCCGTAACTCCAGAGCAGGCCCTGTTTCTCAACGTCGCCCCAATCACGCCAGCAACCATTGGCTATGCATCACTGGTCGGCACCAGCGGACCCGTGGCCATAACTGGAAAGAATCCTTTGACGCAAGCTCTCGGACTTGGATCCGGCTTCTTCGCGCCCACCGTTCCCGGCCAGTTCGATCCGCTGCCCGCTTCCTTCGTTCCACTACAGACGGTAGTCGGCAACTTCCCGGTGTACGAATTCGGCAACATCTATTCCCTTCGTCTCGACCACAAGCTCACCAACAATCAGCAACTGATGTTGCGCGGCAGTGTAAGCCCATTCCGCACTACCGGCGTCCAGGTAAACGCACAGGGGCCACAGAACTTCGGTCAGAACGCCTGGTCGCGTACCTCGATTAACGATTTCCACGACTGGAGCATCATCGCCGAACATACCTGGACCCTCGGCAGCAACAAAGTGAACGAATTCCGCTTCCAATATGCCCGGCGCTCAGTGAACTACACCTACTCCACCGCGCCCAACGGCAGCAGCGTCGCGGTAAACATTCCCGGCTTTGCGTTTATCGGACGAGAGCCATTTTCGTATGTGCAGCGCGTCGAGCAGCGTTGGGAGTTCCTGGACAACTTTTCCATCACCAAAGGTACGCACACCATCAAGTTCGGCGTGGACTACAATCTGATCCCGTTGACCGCCAACTTCACGGTGAACTTTGGCGGTGTGTACAACTTCGGACAGGTAGCAGTAAGCCAAAACGCCCCGCCCATCAGCCCGATTCAGGCGTATGGTGCGGCGTTGCCCCAATACCTGGTGCAGGGCGTTGGCAATCCGCATTTGGCATTCAACAACAACACCCTGGGGGCGTTTATCCAGGATTCGTGGCGTGCGACGCCTCGGCTGACCGTGAATTACGGCGTTCGGTACGACGTAGAGTTTCTACCGGAGCCGGCGCCCTCCACCCTTCTGGCAGGAGCCGCTTTCAAGACCCTGGGCATCACGAAGGGAATTCCGCCCGACAACGACAACATCGCGCCCCGCATCGGCCTCGCTTACGACGTCTTTGGTGATGGCAAGACAGTCGCGCGAGCATCCTACGGAATCTTCTACGGCCACCCTCTGATGGCGCTGGTGTTCGACTCTGTCGTGGCCGACGGCACTCAGGCGCCACAGATTCTGCTGTTTGGTGGCAGCCTGAATCCGTGCACACCGCAGAACATTGGGAATGCGCTCAATGCTGCCAATGCGTTCGCCGGTCGTCTGACCTGCCTTCCGCCGTCTTTCACTTATCTGGCTAACCAGCAGCGCTTCGATCCCACACCCAACACTCCCTCGGTGTGGATCAATCAGAATTACTATCAGCCGGCACAGGGACAGGTGGTACCGCTGTCTGTACTGCCGTTCGGCTACCCGACAGCGGCGAACTTCCAGAACTTGTACTCCAACCAGGCGAATCTCGGAATCGAGCATCAGTACGGGGCCTCTTGGACGGTTTCCCTGCAGTACAACTGGAATGGCGGGCGCCACATCAACCGGCCGATCAATTCCAACGCGGCGTATGGCCAGTACCTCACCCAGAACTGGTACAACGCCATGACCGACCCGACCATTACGCCTGCGCAGAAGGCTGCGTTCTTCAATAACCCCTTATCGGTCAATGTTGCCGGTATTAATCCGCTGAGCGGGCTACCCTATGTTCCGCCGTATTGGGTAAGCTTCTTCCGCCCCAGCGGCTTCAACCCGACTATCGCGTACTTCCTGCCTCCGCAGGCTCTCGCCCTAGCCCAGGCAACACTCAACCTGTACCACCTTGGTTATGCCAATAACCAGATTCCCTTTAGCGATATGGTCGCCAACTACTCTAGCGGCACCTCGGATTACAACGCTTTCACGGTCAACGTGAACAAGCGCTTCTCCGGTCACTGGCAGATGTTGGCCTCCTACACCTGGGGACACACCATCGACGAGGCCACAGACCTGCAAGCCACTTTGACGCCGCAGGATGACTATCACCCGAATGCCGACCGCTCCAATTCGCTGTTCGATCTGCGACAGCGCTTCGTGATCAGTGCGGTTTATCAGAGCAATCAGGTGGGCTCTGGCTGGGTAAGCGCGCTGCTGAGCAACTGGACTGTCAGTCCAATTATTGAAGCCGCCATCGGTCGACCCTTTAACATCGTGACCGGCTTCGATCAGAACCTGAATTTCTCCAGCAATACCGACCGGCCGATGAGCGCTCATGCCGGCCAGACCGACTCCTGCGGCGATGTCGCTGCCCCATCCAAATGGTCCCCTACGGGATATCTCATTCCCACATGCTTCGCCGACATGCTGGTCACCGGTGTTGTGCCTCAGTTGGATGGCAACCTCGCCCGCAACGCCGGCGGCAAGCCAACTGTCGTGTTCAACGACCTGCGCATCGCCCGCATGTTTAGGCTCGGCGAGCGCTTCCAGTTGCAGGGCATCATGGATCTGTTCAACGTCATCAACAAGTTCAACGTGGCCGACGTGAATCCATTGTGGAATGCCAACGGCGCTCCCACAGCGGCATACGACCCGCGCCAGTTCCAGTTCGCTCTGCGTTTGAACTGGTAGTATTTGGCTACGTAAACTACCGGCACTCCTCCCGGAGCGCCGGTTTCATTTGTCGCGTGTCGCGCTGAACTCTTTTCTAACCACTGTCCACTACCCACTAATCACTGCTTTAGAATCGAACTCTCATGAAACGTCGCTCCGCTGACGCAACACGATGTGTGCACGCCGGAGAAGATCGCCACGGCACGCCCGCGCCGCTCACCACGCCAATTACGCAAACCTCCGTTTTCATCGTTCCTGATCTGGACGGTTTACGCCGATACGCTGAAGGCGATCGCGACCTGTATCTGTACGCCCGCTACGGCAACCCCACCGTCAAGGCCGCCGAAGACAAGGTGGCTGCACTAGAGGGAGCCGAGTCTGCCGTTCTGACCGCCAGCGGGATGTCGGCCGAAACCATTGCTGCCCTCGCCGTTTGCCAGGCAGGCGACGAAATCGTGTCCATGCTCGACATCTATGGCGGCACGGTGAAGCTCTTTGAAGACGTCTTGGCGCGCTGCGGCATCACCACGCGGTTCATTCCCTATCACGATCTCGAAAAAGCCGAACGGTATTTCACGGCGAAGACGCGGATGCTTTTTCTGGAGACCCCAACCAACCCAACATTGCGCTGCGCTGACATTGCCGCGCTCTCGGCCATCGCGCACCGTCACAAAGCTTGCGTCGTGGTCGACAACACCTTCGCTACACCCGTGCTGCAAAAACCACTCGCACTCGGCGCCGACATGGTGATGCACTCCGCCACCAAGTACCTCGGCGGACACAGCGACATCACTGCCGGGATCCTGGCCAGTTCAAAGAAATGGATGGAGCGCGCCCGCGAACTGATGATCCTCACCGGCGGATGTCTCGACCCCGGCTGCGCTTACTTGCTCCTTCGTGGGCTCAAGACGCTGCACCTGCGTGTGGAGCGCGCCTGCCAGAACGCCGCCGCCATTGCCGAGGCATTGCAGCGGCACCCCAAGGTTTTGCATGTGTACTATCCCGGATTAGCGGATCATCCAGACCACGAGCTGGCCGCTCGCCAGATGAAAGATTTCGGCATGATGGTTTCCTTTGACTTGCGCGGCGGAGAGGCAGCCGTCGACCGGTTCATCAAGCGCCTGAAGGTCTGGTATCTGGCGACCAGCCTCGGAGGAGTCGAGTCCATCCTGTCTTATCCGGTATTGTCATCGCATATCGGGCTCAGCGCGAAACGGCTCAAGCTCCTGGGGGTGACTCCATCGACGGTCAGGCTTTCTGTTGGAGTCGAGGACGCCGCCGATCTGATCGAAGACCTGAAATCCTCCTTGGCGTAAGCGCCAATCGTTTCGAAGGGGAACGGCTTCACAGCTTGCCCTGAGCCCAGCCGAAGTGTCAGCTGGCCTTTGGGAACTGGCGACTGGACCACTAGCCACTTTCATTCCCCTCGTAGTACCATCAGCTTCAGAAGTTATTGTTCACGGGGAAAGATATTTTTTCACAGGAATGAAGTTGGTCCGTTACCTGATAGCCCCGTCGCTGCTGTGTGCCGTTCTGGCCAGCACGGGATGCGAACCCTCCCAATCCAAGAACACCCCTTCGAAGCCTCCGGCTCAGGCCACCGCTCCGGCGGTTGTCGCGGTCAAGTCCGACTCCTCGGTACCTGAGCCGTCCGTCGGTCCCGCCCCTGCACAGACAACGACCTCCTCGGATCCCGTCGACAACCTTATCGCCCAGGCCGACAAGCTCTACCAGGCTGGCCAAAAGGAATATCTGGACGGGCACCTCGACGCTGCCCGCCAGAGCTTCGATCAGGCTTTCAACGTATTGCTCTCCAGCAATCTTGCCGTAAAAGATAATCCGCGCCTGGAGAAGGAATTCGACAAAATTGTGGACGGCGTCCGAGACCTCGAGCAGGTCGCGTTGCGCGAAGGCGACGGCTTCACTGAACAACGCTCCGTCTCTGCTCCGATTGACGAAGCCAACGACATTACTTTCCCCATTGATCCTAGAGTCCGCGCCAAGGCTGAGGCCGAGATCAAGACCACCAAGTCCGACCTGCCGCTCATGCTGAACGACCAAGTCGCGATGTTCATCAACTATTTTTCCAGCACCAAGGGTCGCTATACGCTGGAGCACGGCCTAACCCGTGCAGGACGCTATCGCGAAATGATTTCTGCAACCCTCAAGGAAGTCGGAGTTCCCCAGGACCTGATCTATCTCGCAATGGCGGAGTCCGGGTTTCAAGCCCTCGCCGTCTCCCGCGCCGGTGCGCGTGGCATGTGGCAGTTCATGGCAGGTCGCGGCTCCGAGTACGGTCTGGAGCGCGATTGGTGGATCGACGACCGCCAGGACCCGGTGAAGTCCACCCGCGCCGCGGCGCTGCATCTGAAGGACCTCTACCACGAGTTCGGCGACTGGTACCTGGCCATGGCTGCCTACAATACCGGCCCCGGCAATATCCAGCACGCAGTTGAACGCACTGGCTATGCCGATTTCTGGGAACTATACAAGCGTGGCGTCCTGCCGCACGAGACGCGTAACTACGTCCCCATCATCGTGGCCGTCACTATCATGGCGAAGAACCCGACACAATATGGGCTAGAAAATATTGTTCCCGACAAGCCCGAGCCGACCGATCGGGTTTCCATCAACTATCCCGTAGACCTGCGGCTGGTGGCTGAGTGCCTCGACACCTCCGTGGACAGCCTTCAGACGCTGAATCCCAGCCTGCTGCGCATGACCACCCCGAAGGACCAGACCTTCCCGTTGAACCTGCCCTCCGGCACCAAAGATAAGTACGAGACTGCCATCGCCGTGATCCCGCCGGATATGCGCACCTTCTGGCGGTATCACCGCGTGGAGTACGGCGAGACGCTGAACTCGATTGCCCACAAGTACCGCAGTTCGACTGGCGTCATCGAAGAGGCTAACAACCTCACCGGCGATGAGGTTGTGGTTGGTTCGAAGCTGATCATCCCGATAGCGCCCGGCCAGGCGGGTGGGGGTAACGCCGTGGCTTACTCGCACAAAGCTACTCGTTACAAAGTCCGAAAGGGCGACACGCTCGGCTCGATTGCCGACGATTTTGAGGTCCCAGTCGCCAAGCTGAAATCGTGGAACCACGTCAGGGGAAACACCGTCGCTGTTGGCCGTACTTTACTGATTTATAAGCCCTTAACTGGCTCAGGAGGAGCCGAGGTTGGTTCCGCGGGTGGCAATCCGCCGGCACCCTCCAGACAGAAGAAAGGTGCCACGACAACCTCGGCCAAATCGAGCAAACACCCCACAAAGAGCACGTCCGCCACTTACCACAAGGTCAAGAAGGGCGAGACGCTCAGCAGTATTGCCCAGTCCTACAACACGACGGTTGCCAACCTGAAAAAGAACAACGCCAACCTCTCCGCCAACCTCCGCCCCGGCGAAGTATTGTTGATTCACAAATAGAAGCCATCTCGAAAACCAGTTTTCAAACGGCACGGCTTCATAGCTTGCGGAAAGACTCGCTTTGCCGATGGCTTGCGTCAGGGTGCGACCTCAATCGTGCCGACAAGCCCTTTATTTTCGTCATCCCGAGCCGGCTTCAGTCCGCGAGGGATCTGCTTTTCTGACTTTCCCCCGCCTCTTCAGCCCTGCCGTCGAGGTTACTTGAGGCCCTGTGGAACTCGGCTTTTGGCCTCTGGCATTTATCAGGTGAGTTTTAGTGAATCAGCTCGCCATTCCTTACCTTACCCTTTGCACTTTGTACTCTTCCCTTGTCGCAGATGTTCTGATACAACAGGGCGCGTCGCGCTTATTCGTATGCCGCGCATCACATCGGCCGCGTTTTTCCCCGTGCTATAATCGCGCGCCTGTTGACACGGCATGCAATTGAGTTCAATTCTTATTCAGCACAGCGAGCTGTCTCCGTGCGATGCGGAGCCCGGCCACCAGAGGAGGACACATGACGGCTTTCGATGACACGCTGTACGGTCGTGATGATGAGATGGATGACTACGGAGACGGTTCCTATGGCGATTCGCTCGATGACGAGGAATACGAAGAGGAAGAGGAGGAGGAAGAAGAACCCGAATCCGTTTCCGTCATCGAAGAAGTAGTGGAAGTGGAAGAGAGCGAACCGGAGGAAACCACCGTTAGCACCGCTCCGCCTCCTGCTCCGCCACCCAAGAAGACAGCCGCCAAGAAAGCTCCGGTGAAGACGGCGAAGAAAGCTGCCAAGAAAGCACCTGCCAGGAAGAAAGCCGCACCAGCAAAAAAGAAAGCGGCTCCAACGAAAAAGAAAAAGGCACCGGCAAAGAAGAAAGCCGCAAAGAAGCCGGCAAAGAAACCTGCCAAAAAAGGACGCCCAGCTCGGCGTCGTCGCTAGACCCGCTGCTCATGAGACAAGCCGCGGTCCTGCCGCGGCTTTTTCTCTGTATCGAACTCTCTCCATCATTTTTGAGGTGCCACTGTGACTCACAATCCCTGGACTCGTCGTGATTTCATGCGCGTCGGTGCCACCGCCTTGGCGGCCGGCGCCGCCGCGAAAGTAACTCTGCTGGAACCCACCACCCTGCTGGCTGCTACACAGCAAGCCCAGTCGGGCAACGCCATCCGCTTCGCCTCCATCGGCACCGGCGTACGTGGCTGCGAGTTGTTAAAAGCTTCGCTGCGTGTTCCCGGCATCGAATGTGTTGCCGTTTGCGATCTGTGGGAAGGACGGCTGACTGCCGGACAACAGGCACTCGCCACAGTGCAGCAGCCGCTCGGCAAACAAGTTGCGACCTCCCGCAATTACAAAGAGATCCTCGATCGCAAAGACATCGATGCCGTCATCGTAGCCTGCACCGATCACCAGCACCGCCGTGTGGTCGTCGACGCCTGCGCCGCGGGCAAGGACGTGTACTGCGAGAAACCGCTCTCCCACACGGTCGAAGACGGTTTCGCTATGGTCGCCGCCGCGCAAAAGAACAATCGCATTCTGCAGGTGGGAAGCCAGCGCGTAAGCTCGATCCTCTACGCCAAGGCCCGCGAAATCTGGAACTCCGGAGCGCTGGGCGAAGTCTGCTGCATCCAGGCCTACTGGGACCGTAACTCCGCCAGCGGCGCGTGGGTCTATCCCATACCTCCGGGCGTGAACGATCAGAACATCGATTGGACCGCGTTTCTCACGGGCGCGCCTAGTGTTCCATTCGATGCCACGCGATTTTTCCGCTGGCGCTGTTTCACCGATTACGGCGAGGGCCTCGCTGGCGACCTTTTCGTCCACTTGATCTCCGGCATCATGTTCATCACCGGTGCCAACACTGTCGCCTCGCGCGCCCAAACCGCTGGAGGCCTCTTCCGCTGGAAAGATGGTCGCCAGTTCCCCGACCTGATCGAAACCTACTACGACTACCCCAACTTCCGCGTCGATGTTCGCTGCAATCTAAACAACGATGGCGGTGAGTTCATCGGCTTCTTCGGCGACAAGGGCACCATGATTATCAAGGACGCGACCCTCACCTTCTCGCCGCAGAACACGCAGCCTCAACCGGAAGACTACTCGATCGTGGGGTGGCCCCTCGAACTTCGTAAGCAGTATCTGTCTCAATGGGAGCAGGACCATCCACTGCCGGAGGCATTCACGTCGAAGATCACTGAGCAGGTTGAAACCTTCGTTCTGCCGCGGGGCTACAGCGACACAGTCGATCACGAAGCCAACTTCTTCAATGCCGTTCGCACGCGTAAGCCTTGCGTGGAGAACGAGGTCTTCGGCAACAACGCGGCCATCGGCTGTCATCTGGCGAACTACTCGTACTTTAACGAGCGTCCCGCAAGGTGGGATGCCAACGCGAAGAAAATCACCAGCTGAGGGCAACGCCACTGCACGTAATTGAACGACGCAAGCAGAACATTTCATCACGGAGGGCACGGAGAAAAGTAGAAGCTAGGTTATAAATTTGGCTGTGCAAGAGCACGACCTCAGCCGTGCTGTCTAAGACCCTTACAGGGGCTTCAGCGCCCGATGGAAATCGGTTTTCATCGCACCCTTAGGAAATAGGCTTCTCCATATCCTCCGTGGTGAATGAGATTTGACAGGATCAGGCACGGTGTCCAATTATCGCAGCGGCGACGGACAACTCGCTTACGAAGTCACTGGCTCCGGGCCCGATGTAGTCCTGCTCCATCCCTTTCCCCTCCATCATCATTTTTGGGACGGCGTCCTCGACCAGCTTGCTGCTCGTTATCGCTTGTTCCTGCCCGACCTGCGCGCCCACGGCGATTCAGAAGCCGGCGAGGGCCCAGTCACAATGCAAAAGCTCGCCGACGATCTCGATCGCCTCTGCCGCGAATTCGAAGTCGCCCGCGCTATATTCGTCGGTGTGTCTATCGGCGGCTATTCCCTCTTTGAGTTTTGGCGACGCTATCGCGAACGGGTGGCAGCTTTGGTGTTTGCGAACACGCGCGCCGGCGCGGAAACGCGGGATGGCCGTAACGATCGCCTGCAAGTCGCCGAACGCGTCCTGCGGGAAGGCGCCGCCGGTTTTGTCGAGGAACTAGCCGGCAAGCTCGTTTCACCGGCAACGAGAACCAATCGTCCAGACATCCTCGACGCCGCCCGCGCCATGGGCATGAAGATGTCGCCCGCCGACATCGGCGCTGTCCAGCGCGGAATGGCAGATCGTCCTGACTCCGTTCCCACACTCGCCACCATTAACGTTCCTACACTCGTCATCGCCGGAGAGGACGACAGCGTTCCGCTTAGCGAACTCCAACTCATCCACCAGCGCATCGCCGGCAGCCAATTGCATGTCATCGCCAAAGCCGGACATTACGCCGCGATGGAGCAGCCTTCAGAATTCGGTCATCTGCTGCGCATCTTCCTCGACACACATGCTCCTGGGTAAACGTTGGCACGGCTGCTGCATGGGGTGCAATTATCCACTGCCCATTGCCGCTTGAGACGCCCTTCGCCGAACTTGCTCATTCTCATGTAACGTAGTACTCGATGGGCCGCATCCATATCCTCTCCGAACATGTCGCCAACAAAATCGCCGCCGGCGAGGTGGTCGAGCGGCCGGCTTCTGTCGTCAAAGAGCTGCTCGAGAATTGCCTGGATGCGGGCGCAAAAAGAGTTCGGGTCAATGTCGAAGCCGGAGGCCGCAAACTCATCCAGGTCATCGACGACGGCTCCGGCATGTTGCACGACGACGCCTTGCTCGCCTTCGAACGTCACGCCACCTCGAAAATTCGCAGTGCCGACGACCTGCTCAACATCGCCACCCTCGGATTTCGCGGCGAAGCGTTGCCGTCCATCGCTTCCGTCAGCCGTCTGCGTTTGGAAACGCACGCTTCCGAAGAGTCTGCGGGTACCATCGTGGAAATTGCCGGCGGCAAGATTCTGACCGTCGAAGAAGCTGGCCTCCCGCTCGGCACGTCGATTTCTGTACGCGATCTCTTCTTCAACATCCCGGCGCGCCGCAAATTCCTTAAGGGGGAGCCCACCGAGCTAGCGCACATCGCCTCGCTGGTCACACACTATGCTCTGGCCCATCCCGAAATGCACTGGGAGCTTCACTCGGCTACTAGCGCCATGCTTATCGCGCCTCCGGTTGCTGACCACTCACAGCGCATTTACCAGGTCTTCGGCAAAGAGACTCTCGACCAGCTTATCCCGCTCAGCGCAAATCTACCGTTGCTTCATACCGGCCTTCCTCAACCCCCGCCCTGGCGGCGTCGGCAGGAAGAAGAGCCTACGCGCGGCGAAGTCCGCCTCCACGGCTTCGCCTCCCGGCCGGAGATCCAGAAGCTAAACCGCAACTCCATCTTCATCTTTGTGAACGGCCGCCTCATTCGCGATCGCGTCGTCCACCACGCACTCACCGAGGCCTATCGCAACATCATTCCACCTACTGTCTACCCCGTCGTGCTTCTGTTTCTCGACATGCCCTTCACCGAAGTCGACGTAAACGTGCATCCATCGAAAGTCGAGGTTCGCTTCCGGCAGTCTTCGCTCCTGCACGACTTCATCCGCGATTCAGTGCGCGCTGCCCTCGTGAAGGCCCGCCCCGTGCCGTCCTTCATGGCCGAAATTCACGCCAACCCGACGGCAACACCATCGCTGTCGCCCAGTGCACAGCAGATCACGCAGGATGACAACCCGTCCATCATCCTGACCGACTCTGAGTTCGCTCTCCGCGCACCGGACTTGCCGCCGATCCCACAGAAGCTGCAATTCGGCAATGAAAGCATCGCCATCAACGCCAATACCGCGATTCCCGTTGCTCGCTTCGGTCCGCAAACCTTCGCCGATACTGCGCGTGCTGCGGGTGCCCCACCCTTATCAGCCGCCGCGGCGGACGATAGGGCGGGGGACTTCATTAGGACTGCATTCGTAGCGTCCCGCGATAACGGCTGCACCGCCGCGCTCATCGAGGACGACGCCCCCGTCAGCCTCGACTCACTCGCGACACTCAAGCCACTGGGCCAGATTCGCGATTCGTTCATCCTCGCCGTCAACCTACAAGGCCTATGGATCATCGATCAGCACGTGGCCCATGAGCGCATACTGTTTGAGAAGATCCTGAAACAGCGCCTCGCCAATTCCCCCGAGCGCCAACAGATGTTAATGCCGTTGTTGGTCGAACTTACGCCAAGCCAGATGGCCCTGTTTGCCGAAATCTCCGACGAACTGAACCACAACGGCTTCGAAGTTGAGCCGTTTGGCACCCGCACCATCGCCGTCAAAACCACCGCCGCCGGAGTCGCGCCTGCCGACGTGGAACACATGCTGCACGAAATCCTTGAGCAGTTCGAGCGCGAAGAACAGTTGCTGAATCTGGAAAAAATTCGCACGCAGATCGCCGCCAGCATTGCCTGCCATGCCGCCATCAAGGTCAATATGGCTTTGCAACAAAACAAAATGGAGTGGCTACTGCAGGAACTTGCCAAGACCGACTGCCCCATGAGCTGCCCGCACGGCCGCCCCGTCGTTCTGCGGTATTCTGTTAAAGACATTCAGCGAGCCTTTAAGCGCATCTGAGGACAGCCAATACAATTCGGCAATTAGCAACTAGCAATTAGCACTTGACCTCTGATGTTGGCACATTGTCTCCGAGGTCGAGAACCTGAGATGCGTAATGTCGGCTCAAATCGTAGCTGCCAAAAGCCGGTCGGCGCACCGCAGCACCCGGGGGATTGATCAAAGGTCTAGTTGCTGCTGGACCAATTGCTAGTTGCCAATAACTAATTGCGAGTTGCTTTTTTCCATGCTCGAACACCAACTACACGAGCTGCGCCGCGAAAAGTGGCGCCTGGATGGACAAGGAGTGCGAACTCTCGAGGCTGCTCGTTCTTTCATTGCATCCGTCGGCTTCTGCACTCTCTATCCACAAAAGCCAGCCGTGCTCGCGCCGACCTTCGTCGGCGCGTATATCGGCAGCGATGAAAAACTGCCCACAGCGCAAAAGGCCTTCGCCGACCCGCGCGCCAAAGAAGCCAAACAGCTGATGGTGCGCTTGCTGCGCGACAAAGCCGCCTTCGAAACGCTTGTCTATCCGGAAAACAACTTCCTGGTTTCCTCTGCCGTGTTCCCTTTCTTCTACGGACTCGTGGGTGATCGCAATCCGCGCCAGGCTCCAGTGGCCACCACCCGCTCCGGCTATTCGCCTCTCGCCGTCGATGCCTTTCGGCTCATTCAGAAGCACGGCCCCATTTCCAAGCAACATCTTCAGGAATCGCTGGGCAAAGCAATTACCGAAGCGGCTCTCGACCGCGCCCTCGATGAGCTGTGGGCCAAGCTGCGCATCACTCGCGTTGACTACAAGCAGGATGAGGGCGTCTTCTGGGATGTGCTGTTCCGCTGGGCGCCCGATGCTGTGCGGGAAGGCGTGCACGTCTCCGTCGCCGAAGCACTCACCGCGTTGGTCTCGAAGTACGTTGATTGCGTTTGTGCCGTTCGTCAGGAAGACGTCGAGAGTTTCTTTTCTACATTGGTGGGCCGTGCCCGTGTCCGCGAGGCGATTAATGCATTGCAGGCAGCGCGCGAGTTGGGTTTTGTACACGTAGGCGGTAAGGTCATGCTCGAGTCTGGTGCGGCACGCGCAACCCGCACGGTGCCTCCGCCCAGCGAGAAGCCCTCTTCTGATTCTGCGACGCCCGCACTCCGGCGTGGCAAACCTCTGGTCGAACGCCGCGTCCGAGCGGCCAAAGCCGTCCCACCACCGAGAAGCGAGGGTAACGGCCAATGAACGCGGGACGACCACTCATCATCGCCATCGACGGTCCGGCCGGCTCTGGCAAGAGCACCATCGCCGCTCGCCTGGCCAAAAAGCTTGGGTACATAAACCTCGAAAGCGGAGCCATGTACCGCGCCCTCGCCCTCAAGGCGCTGCACCAGCAGGTCTCACTTGACGATCCGGTTAGGCTCGGCCATTTGGCTGATGAGACCATAATCGAGCTCGAACCACAGCCCGACGGGAACCGCGTGCTGCTCGATGGTCGCGACGTTTCCCAACGCATCCGCGAAGCCGACGTCACCGTGGCCGCCTCGCGTGTGTCAGTTTACCCTTCGGTGCGCGAAATCATGGTTCGGCGCCAGCGTGAGATGGGTGCTAGCGGCGGAGTCGTTATGGAGGGTCGCGACATCGGAACTGCGGTATTTCCCAATGCCGACGTCAAGATCTTTCTCGATGCCGATGCCCGCATTCGGGCTGAGCGCCGCGTCGCCCAGAACGGCACCCACACGCCGGAAGAGGCGCAACGTATCGTCGAAGAACTCGTACAACGCGATCTTCGCGATCGCACTCGCGCCGTCTCGCCTCTCGTCCCAGCACCAGATGCGGTGATTCTCGATTCGACGAATCTCTCTCTCGACGAAGTGCTCACCCGCGTCGAGCAGGTCGTGCTTTCGAAACTCGCTAGTCACTCTGAGTCTTCGTAAAGAAAACCGCAGCGAGAAATGTTGTGGAGGCGAATTGTCCTCCTGGAATCACCCGGCCAGGTTATATTTGACGCATCCGAAGATTCGTTTAGTGAATCGGCCCTAATCCAGCCCGTTCGATCTCGATACTACTTCTTGGATCTCGATATTACTTCCCTGAGAAATAACCTTCCCGCGCCTGCACCGTCAGGTCATTCTGTGTCGTCGTGACCGTGATTCGGTGGAAGCCACTGTCCGCCTCGGTCTGCTCGGGCGTAAATCCTAGGTTGTACTGGTTGCGCAATTCCTCACCGATCGAGCGGTAAATATCGTCGATGGATTCGTGCTTCGACACCTCGAAGAATCGTCCCCCCGTCTGCTGAGCGAGCTGCATCATCACCTGCTTTCCATCGGCGTGGCTGTAGCCACCGCGGCCACGACCGCCCCCGCCACCGGGCTGACCTCCACCGCCGCCACCCGGATAACCGCCTCCACCACCCGGATATCCTCCTCCCGGATAGCCCCCGCCGGGATACCGACGCCCTGGATAGCTACCACCGGGATAGCCTCCACCCGGATAACCGCCATGCCGTCCACCGGGATTCCCGCTCGCCACGTTGTTGTAGGCGTCAGGATCAGCAAACAGAATCGTATAGACCAGCGTATTCGCCCGCTGCGCTGCCTCAATTGCCCGGCTCAAGCTCACCTTGCTTCCTTGGTCCACACCGTCTGACAGGATAATTAGCGCCTTCCGGCCCTGCTGCTTCCCAGTGATCTCGTCCGACGCTAGAAACACCGCGTCATACAGCTTGGTACCTCCTCCGCCGAAGCCGCCCTGTCCAGGAGATCCACCCGTCTGCATCTGGTGCGCCTCCGGCACTTGCAGCTTCTGTAAAGCCGCCTGCAGCTTCGGACGAGAGCTGGTTAGGTCCTGGAGCAGCTCAATCTCGAAATCGAAGTGCACCACGCACGCCTTGTCCCGGCTCTCATTCATGAGGTCGTTCAGGAAAGTGTAGCTGGCCGTGCGCTCCTTATCGAGCAGACGCCGCTGGCTCAGGCTGGTATCCACCAACAGACCGAGCGTTAGAGGCGTGTCCGTGACGCGCGAGAAATACTTTATCGCCTGAGGCTTCCCATCCACCTCGAGCTTGAAGTCGTCCTTGTTCAGCGTGGAAACGATCTGGCCCTGTTTGTTGCGAACCGTGGCCAGTACGTTGACGACATTAACGTCCTTCTTGATGGTCGTGACCGACTGATCGTCCTGTTGTGCTACTGCAACACTGGCGGCAAATACCAATAGCAACAGCAAAGCACAAGACAGCGACTTCAGCTGAAGGGAGACTAGCGCGGGTACATATGCCGCGCGGCTGGGTGATGGCATGGGGGCTTCCGTTTGCGGGTTCAGCACTTCGAAGCTCATAAACCCCTGGCGCTCCGCGAAGTTGCAGGGTGCCCCATTCCGCCTTCTTTTGGCGAGTGGCGGGGCCGGGTCTTTCCTGTATGAGACGACGACGGCACGGTGGTCTGCTCACATCAATTCCCGACACCGCTAACCGGGCAGTCCGTATTGCCTGACGTCTCGACGGCCCCATTCATCAGCGCCCAAGCCGCAAATCCCGCTGGAGCGTTCTTTACGCCCGCGATGTTCGCCTTCTTGATGCTACCGATGCCCTGCCAGTGAATACCACTCAGATCGACATTCCCTAGTTCAGCGCCGTCGAGCATCGCGCGGCTCAGGTCGGAGCCAGTAAACCGCGTCCCACAAAAATCGCCATCTGAAAGATCGGCTGCGGTGAAGTTCACCGAGCTAAGATCGCTGTCGCGAAAGTTTGCTCCGCGCAACGACGCATACGACAAGTCCGCGCCCGCAAGATTGCTGTTGCGAACATCCGCTTCTTTGAAGTTGGAGCGAACCAGCTTGGCCTTTGGAAGCTGCACACCCTGGAGAAACGCGGAGGACAGGTTCACTCCAACCAGTGGAACCCCATCAGCATTGAGCTCAGCGAGTGCTTCAATGCGGCCTCCACTGCCGGCCATGTGCTGCGCCGTGTTGACAACCTGCCATGCCTGGTAGTGCTTCTGCTTCAGACGGTCTGGCGCTTCGCGGAAGTAGAAGATGACCGCCACGAGCACCGACAGGCTCCCCAGGTAGTCCAGCACCTCCAGAAACGACCAGCGGCTGAGGCCATGCGCCAGCCAGGCCAAAGGCCATTCAATAGCGAGGAATGGACGGAGCCAGGCGGGCTTGCCGGCAGTGTATTGCTTCCAGCGGCCAGGAGGCTCATGCTTGATGCGCAGAAACATGATGCTGTTCTGTCAGGATGTCATGAGAGGTACAGCTTTAGTTAGAGCCTGCGGAAAACGTCGCATTGTAAGGGTTTCGTCTCAGATCACGACTTCACTCTGTCGTGCCCTAACACATCGAAGATAGCTCGAGGCTCTCGCCCCTGAGGGATTTTTCCGCACCCCTTTAGCTGTGCCCCACAAGTCCTGTTTTATCATCCCCAAGGACGAACGGGATCCGGGCGAAGTGCCGTCTTGCGCTTCGTGAGTGTGTTTTAGTCCGTAAGGCATCTGCCTTTGCTAACTATTTTGCAGCCCGGTTTAATCCGCCAACATCGCTTTGGTCTCTATCCGACACGCATAGGATAGTTACTATCACGCGAAACGTTACAGCCAAATGAAAACGGCTCCGCTGACTTGCGGGACCCACTCAGCATCTCTAGAATCACCTTTTTGCCCAGGAGGACTGCATGGCGCTCAACATTGGGGATGTGGCTCCCGATTTCGATTTGCCGGCGGTGATCGGCAACATCAGGCAGCGCGTCAGGCTCAGCGACTATCGCGGCAAAAGGAACGTCGTCCTGGTGTTCTATCCCGCCGACTGGACGCCCGTGTGCGCGGCCGAACTGCCCACTTTCAACGCCGAGTTGGAGAAATTCGAGGGCTACGGCGCCGAAATCATCGGCATCAGCGTTGACTCCATCCCCAGCCACATCGCCTGGCAGAAAAAAGAAATCGGAATCCTTAACCTGCCGCTGGCCAGCGACTTCTACCCTCACGGCGATGTCGCCATCAAGTACGGAATACTCCGCCAGGGCGACCCCGTTCCCGGCATCAGCGAGCGCGCCGTCTTCGTCGTCGATAAGCTGGGCAAAATCGCTTACGCCAAGATCTATCCCATTGACCGCCCCCCGGACACCGAAGAGGTCTTCGCCGCCCTGCGGAAACTGTAGGGACATTGCGAGTTTCAAGGGGCTTGCCCAGGCACTGCCCGTTCGAACTCGATGCGTGTTGCGCACCGCTGCGGCTTCGGAGAGCACAACAAAACTGGCCCGCTCCGTCCCAGGTCCCGATCTAGAGACCGTCGTGCCACGACGATGCAGTTTACATGGCGAATAGCTGCACACCGGAATCTCCTTTAGAGCTACTAGCGCGCCGCGACCTGGACACAACACTCTCGAGGTGCTGTGGTCGCGCCTGCAACCAAGATGCGCAAGAAACCAGCATCATCAACGGCATCATCGACATGATGGCACCAGTTGTGTACTGAAAATACTCACTGCACCGGCCCCAGCCACTGGTCATACCAATTCAGCATTTCTTTGATCAGCTCGTTGCGCGGGACGTTGTGGCCGGTTTCGTACATGATGCGCTTCTTCTGCTTCGAGCCCAGCAGGTTGAAGAACGGAATCTGGGTCTCGTCCACGGGGAAAAAGAAATCGTAGTGGCCATTGAAAAGTAATGTCGGCTGGGTAACGCGGGGCAGGAAGTTGATCTTGTCGACCTCGGGCAGCGATCTGCTGTATTCCATGCCGCCCAACGCGAGCACGTTGGCCTTGATGCGGGGCTCGACCGCGGGAATGATCGCGCCCATGACCGCTCCCCAACTGTAGCCGTAATAGCCAATCTTCCCGTGATCGAGATCGTGGCGCGAGTCAACGTAATCGAGCGCACGCGAGGCGTCCTTCACCCACATGACGACATGGTCACGCCAGTTGGCGGAGGTGTTGGGCACATCCGACTCCCAGCCGTCTCCGCGATCGTAGGTGCTCTTGTAGATGGGATAGACAACAGCGCGGCCGCTGCGTGCCAGAGCATCCAGCGCCGCGGTTGGGTACACGGCAAACTCCCGCAACAGCAGCGCGTTCGAGCCAGGGAAGAAGATCACGGTCTGGTACGGCGGCTTGCCTTTCTTGGGCAGCATCAGCATGAGCTTGCCGCGCTCGTTACCATATCCGGCCGAGTAGGTGACCGTTTCCATTGTCCAGTCATTCTCGTCGATGCTCTGTTCGACCGTGGCGTCGAGCGGCGTCTTGTCGTACGAGTACACACTGCGATAGGCCTGGAAGAGCTGATCGCTGGCGGGCTTCTCCTTGCTGAAGTCGCGCCGCGGCCACTGGATCGCCGCCATCGCCTGGCTCGGAATCGAGCTCGGGTCGTCGTACTTCACCGTGCGGAAGCCAATGTTGGAGGCACGCAGCCACGGCGACTGCGCGTCGGGATCGACGAACATATAGTTCGGCTCGTCCCAGGCACCGCCGAGGACGTAGCGTTTACCGTGATCCGACTCGGTGGCCGTCCACTCCTTGACATTGCCAGCCATGTCATAGGTGCCAAAGGGACCTATGCCAGGCTTGGAGCCCACAGGCACGATGCCGCTGCTGCCGAAGTTGCTGAGGGGCACGATGTAAGCCGCGGAGAACGGCCCGGACGCACGGTTCCAGTGATAGATAGTGGGCAGGCTCTTGCCGGCAAAATTGGCATAAGCGGCAGCTTCGTACCAACTGATTCCGGCGACGGGGTAGTCTTCTTGTCCTTTGGGGTATTCGCCTTGAAGCCAGTCCTTAGGACCGGGGCGCCCGGCAGCATCGCGGAACTCACTCATGGCCTGTTCCCACGTCAGCTTCTTGCCGTCCTTTACGAAGTCGAACTTCCAGTACTCCGGCTTCTGGTAACCGCCGGCGTCGACGAAAGCCTTGTACTGCCCATTGGTCACCTCGTACTGGTCGATCCAGTAGTCCTTCAGCTCAAGCTCGGGCTGACCTTCGAAGCCGGGGATGAACAGCGTGTTCGGATATTTCTCCGTGGAAATGCGCACCATGTCGGCAGGCGCCTTCGAAATCTCGTTCAGCAATATGACGGTTGCCGGAGTGTCTCCGACGGGAGAAATCAGGCGTTTCAGCATGCCGACCGTGGTACGCAGCACCGTCTGGTATCCCGGCTTTTCGAACTTCCACAGGAACATGCCGCGCGGCTGGCGGAGGTTCTTCTGCGGCGTCCTGCCGACCAGTTCCCACGCGGCGCTCGGATCGCTGTACTCGCGGCGATAGACGTCAGCTCCCTCGGGGATGGTATCGATGGTGACCTGGTAGGAGATGACAGGCCAGAGCCTGGCGAGCTCGGGATTGCCGGGAGTCGCCTTTTCGACGCGGTTGGCGACAGCAAAGGCTTCGCCGTACTTGCCCTGATCGAAGAGCCGCGAGACTTCGGGCACGCCGACCTCGCGGGCCCAGCGGGCTTCGCGATTGCGCTTCACAAGCCAGCCGATGCCAATGCCGAGCAAGAGCAGCAGTGCGGTGAGAGGCACGAGGATGCGGGCACGCATGGCTTCGTGCAGAATGCGGCCAGGGCTAAGGCTGGCGCCGGACTCCGGGAAGACCAGGTCACGGGCCGCCTTCAGTTCCTGCGCCAGCTCTGCGCCTGAAGCGTATCGGTCGGTTGGCTTCTTCTTCATGCAGCGCGCAATGATGCGACGAACCTCGGCGGGAATATCACCCTTCAATTCGCTGATCGGCTTCGGGTCGTCCCGCATGACCGCTGCCAGCAGTGCCGCACTGGAGTTGGCATCGAAGGCCTTCCTGCCCGTCAGCATCTCGTAGAAGACTGCGCCGAAGGAAAAGATGTCGGTACGGGCGTCGACGGGCTTGCCCTCGGCCTGCTCGGGCGACATGTAGGCAAGCGTGCCAACAATCATTCCCGGAGTGGTGGCCGTGCCGGTTCCAGTGATGGTTGCACCTACGTCGTCGGTGGCTGATTCGGCTGCGGCGAGTTTGGCGAGACCGAAGTCGAGAACCTTGATGAAGCCGCTGTCGTCCACCATGATGTTGGCCGGTTTAAGATCGCGGTGAACGACACCGGTAGCGTGGGCGCGGGCAAGCGCCTCTGCAATCTGGACGGCATACCGTGTGGCAACATTGGCGGGTAGGCCGCCGGGAGGAATGACCTTGTCCAGAGTCTGGCCGGAGACGTACTCCATGACCATGTAGTCGACCCCGTCCTGCGAACCGATATCATGCACCACGCAGATGTTGGGATGCTGCAGGCTGGAGATGGACTTGGCCTCCTGCACGAAGCGGGCGTGAAGGTCGGGGTTCGACGACAGATGAGCGGGAAGAATCTTGATAGCGACGGTGCGCTGAAGGCGGGTGTCGCAAGCGAGATAAACTTCGCCCATTCCGCCTGCACCGACCAGCGACCGAATTTCGTAAGGGCCTAGTGTCTTACCTTGAGTCAGCGGCATGAGTTGATGGGGATTATATCCTCATCACGAATGGCTACGTGCGGCCTCACTCCGCCCGCAACGTAATCGCCGGATCGATGCGGGCGGCGCGGGAGGCAGGCAGCCAGCAGGCAATCGCCGCTACCGCGAGTAGCAGTGTCACCACCCCGAGGTACGTGAGAGGGTCGACGCGCGAGATGCCGAACAGCAACGTTACCAGCGCACGACTGGCAAGCGCGGCGCCGATTAATCCGATCACGATGCCGATGGCGGCCAGCATCATTCCCTGACGCAAAACGAGCCCGAGTATCGCTCGCTGCGAGGCGCCCAAGGCAGAGCGAATGCCGATCTCGCGCGTGCGCTCGGCGACGCTGCCGGAGAGAATGCCATAGATTCCAGTCGCCGCAAGCACCAAGCCAACAAGCGCGAAGGCTTCCAGAACGATTAGCGTAAAGCGGCGCTTTGCCTCAGAGACGGCGAGCAGCGACTCCATCGTAGCGACGCGCACAACGGGCTGGTCTTTGTCCACCGACCAGATCGCGTCGCGAATCGAAGGCGCGAGCGCAGCAGCGTCGCCTTGCGTCCGGACGACCAGCGACAGCACTTCGTCAGCCCAGGGCCATTGCGTGATAGGAACATAGAAGGCGTCTTCGGGGGCCAGCGCGAGTGACTGCTGCCTGACATTACCAACTACGCCGACGATGGTTGCCCAGGGCCGATCGCTATGGCCGACATCGGGACCAAGCCGGACACGAGTTCCAGTGGGGTCCCTATCGCCAAACTTGCGCCTGGCAAGCGATTCACTGATGAGCACGGCGGTTGGCGCGCCAATGGTGTCGCGCTCGCCCAACAAGCGACCGCGACGCAATGGAATGCGCATTGTCTGGATGTAGTCTGGCGTTACCGCGTAACGAAACCCGCCCTCTTCGCCGGTTGGGTTGCTTTCAAATTGCACACCGTAAACGTCGTAGTCGCCGCTCAAGGGCAATTGGCCGGTGAAATCCGCCGCAATGACACCAGGAACCGCCTGCACCGCCTCCCGGGCATTCTTGAAGAAAAGTAGGCGATTCGCGTCGCTGTCATAGTAATGGCCGGATTCCTGCACCTGCATGGTGAGCAGATGCGAGGCATCGAAGCCGGGATCGACGGAAAACAGCCGTTGCAGGCTGCGCAGCAGCAACCCAGCGCTGACCAGCAATACCAGTGCCAGCGCGACCTCGGCGACAACCAAGGTTCGCCGTAAAGAGTGGTGCCGGCCACCGATCACGCGGGCAGATTGATGCAGGGCGCGGTTGAAGTGGCAGTTATTGGACTGCACCGCCGGCACCAGTCCGACGGCGATGCCCACAATCGCCGTCATTCCAAGAGCAAACGTGTACACCGCACCATCGACCGCAATGGCGTTCATTCGAGGCAGCCCCGGCGGCACTAGCGCAAGGAGAGCATGCACGCCGAGCCGCGCGACTATTAATCCGAGAGCGCCGCCAATTAACGCAAGCACAAGACTCTCGGTGAGAAGCTGCCGCGTCAGCCGGATGCGTGATGCTCCCAGAGCAACCCTCATGGCGAACTCCCCGTGACGCTGCACAGAGCGCGCGAGCAGGAGATTGGTCACGTTGACGCAGGCGATGAGCAGCACTAAGCCTACCGCACCCAGGACGGCCAGCAGCGCTGGTCTTACATCGTGGGTCATCTCGCTATGTAAAGAGTTTAGTTGCGTCCCGGCAGGCGTGCCGCCGGATTCGTTGTAGCCCTTCGCGTACAGTTGCCCAACCGTGTGCAGAATTGCATCCAACTCGGCGGTTGCCTGTTCTCTGGTAATGGCAGGGCGAAGCCTTCCTACCATGCGCAAGTGGTGTCCCCATTCTCGACTGTCGGTCGGCAGAGCGGGGTCATACTGCAATGGCGCCCACAATTCGGCGGTAGGCGCAAGCACATTTTCGAAGCCCGCGGGCATAACACCAATAACGGTGAAGAGATCACCGTCGAGCTTCATCGACTGCCCTATGATCGAGGGATCGCGGGCAAAACGCCGCCGCCACACTTCATCACTAAGGACGACCACACGCGGCCCATTGTGCAGGTCATCGGCCGGCACGAAGTCGCGCCCCAGCACTGGCGACGCGCCCAGCACCCGGAAATAGCCGGCACTCACTCGTTGTCCCTCAAAACGCTCCGGCCGGGCGGCTCCGACCATGGTGGGTTGCCAAGGCTTCAACGCCGCCACGGCTTCGAAGGAACCAGTCCGCTCTTCGATGCCGTGAAACGTGCCGAAGTTGACAAACCATGGCGACCCGTCGCTGTGCCGCTCCCAGATCATCACGATTTGGCCCGCCAGCGGATAGGGCAGCGGCTGAAAGAGGATGGGATTAACTGCGCTGAAGATGGCGGTCGTCGCTCCAATGCCGAGCGCTAGAATCATGATCACAGTAGCGCTATGCGCCGGGTTCTTGCGGAGTTGCCGTAAGGCATATTGGAGATCATGGAAGATGCCCTCAGCTCGGAAGCGCAACAGATCGTGCGCTTGTTCGCGTAATTGGGTTTCATTGCCGATCCTGCGGAGGGCCGTGTACTGAGCATCGTCGGGGGACATTCCTTCTTCGCGCAGTTCCCTTTCCACCTGTTCACGATGGAAAGCCATCTCTTCCGCAAATTCCTCGGTGAAGCGGCCGCGGCGGAAGAGCATTTGGAGTTTGTGGAAGAAGAATGTGAGCGGCTCCATGATCAGCTCCTACGTGTTCTGCAGGACGCGTCCGATGGCGGCGATGAGCTGCTCGTATTGCGAAAGCTCGATACCCAGCTGCTTGCGGCCGGCAGCGGTCAGCGTGTAATAGCGGGCGCGACGTTTGGTTTCAGATGTCTTCCACTCTGCCTTTACCCAGCCTCGCAGCAGCAGGCGTTGCAAGGCGGGATAAAGCGACCCTTCCTCGACGGTGAGTACCTCATCGGAGAGGCGCTTGATGGCGAGGGCAATTCCATAGCCGTGCAGCGGCGCACGAGCGAGTGTCGTCAGAATGAGAAGGTCGAGCGTGCCGGGCATGAGATCGCGCTTGTTTCCCATGACAGTCTATACATAGACCTTCTA
>DASRAA010000108.1:0-4033 GCA_035638375.1 Binatia bacterium
CCCTCCGCAATTTGCCCATAGAGCCGGCTCGCCCTCGGCTGTTTGCTCTCTTGTCGTCTGCTCGGCGTCGGCCCATGCTGACATAACCCTTCCAGCAACCACTGAGTTGGGTGCGGTGAGCCGTCGAAGGATCGGGGGAGGTCACGGCGGTTCCCCGCCTGTCATCGCACAGTTACCGTACATGCACTGACTGGTGCAGGGTTCTGTGCCGAGTCATCTGCTCGGTCATTTCCGTCTCGCACGCGTCCAGCAATGTACCGTCAATTACCTTTGTGGGCGCTTGGTAGCTGTCGTCGTCGCTGCTCCGGCTGCCTCCGCGAGTGCCCCAGTTCCTCCGGCGCGCTCCAGCAGGAGGCCATTGTGCCAGGAGATCGCTAACAACTGGTCTTGATATCCCATGACGGCACGGATTGAGAACGTCGCCTCCGGACTCTGCTTCCATGTCTTTCCGTTATCGGCACTCTCGAATATGGAATGCGCATCCATCGCCGTCGCCAGCAGTCGCTGCAGCGTCGGATCATACTTCACCGCGAGCACATGCTTCGACGGCAGCCCGTTCATCACATGCATCCAAGTCTGTCCGCTATCAATCGACCTCAGTGCACCTTCGCGGGTGGCCATCCACAGAGATCCGTCCGGCGTCATGGTGAAGTTGTACAAACCGGTAACATACTTAGGAGGCGTGATCTCGGTCCAGGTCCGACCTGCATCGTGCGAGATGAAGGCGTGCTTGATCGTGGCCAGGGTGAGTGTGCCGTCCGGGTAATCGTTCGCGGCAACAAAATCGCTCTCGCCCTCCACCGGCGTGCCCCGCCACTTCTTGCCTCCGTCGACGCTGATGAACAATCCCTCATTCGTCGCGGCGTAGCAAGCCTTGTCGGTGATCTGAATCGACCTCACACGTGGCGCAATGGAAATCGGAATCGGCACTTCCACCGCAGTCTTCTTAGCGGCGCGGGCTGCCGTGTTCTTGCCCGCCGCCGTCGTGGATCGCGTAACCGATTTCACCGGCGCAGGCGGCTCTTCCTTCTTCTGCCACTCGGGAACGGGCCCGTTATACATCGCGGCCGGCTGCCACCCACTGATCAGTGACGTCAGGAAGAAGATGCCGTGGTTGGTGCCAGCGTAGATCACCCCGTTGTCGGCCTGCTGCAGGCTGAGAATGTCGCGATCCCCGAGCCCGCGGCTAACCTGGATCCAGGTCTTGCCGACGTCGTCTGTGGTAAACAATCCGCCATGTACCTTGTCGTTGACAATACCTACATACAGCCGGTTTGGATCCTTACGGTCGGAAATGACCGCTCCCACCATGCGGTGAGAGAAGCCGTGGTTCGAAGCCTGGTATTTCGCGAAGCCGTCGTTGCTCGCCAGAACTCCACCGCGGTCAGTGGCTAGCAACACGTGCTCGGCGTTGCGCGGATCAATCAGTACGTCATTCACGATCACGTCGGGCGAAGTCACGAGCGACCACCGCAAGCCGCCGTCCATTGTCTTCCACAGGCCGCCGGTTGTTCCGGCATACACAATCGAAGGTCGCATCGGGTCTTGCTTCAACACGCGCGTACGGATGGCCGAGTGTGGCATCCCCTGCACGCGATGGAACAGCTCGGCGGCGTTGTCGCTCTTGTAAATTCCCGAGCATGCACTGGCGTATACCCGCGACGGGGTCTTCGGATCGACAATTATGCTGAACACGTCAGAGTCGTCGAGCATGCCGTCATGAATGCTCTTCCAGGTCTGTCCGCCGTTGGAGGTCTTCCACGCCAGGTGCCGCGTGCCCGCGTACACGACGTTCGGATCCAGTGGGTCGATTGCGACCGACACGAAGTTCTTCATGATGGAATAGTTCGGGGTCACCTCGGGGTTCTCCGGCGTCATCCGCACCCAGGTCTTGCCGCCGTCCTGCGAGCGAAACACGCCGTCAAGGGCCCCGATTACTAGGACGTTGTGATCGCTGGCCGCCATAGCCAGGGCGCGGATCGACTTTCCATGCGCTCCGGGCAGTGCCTTCCACGTTGCGCCGCCGTCATCGGTGCGGAATACCTCGCCCTCGTCATCGTGGTACAGGTTCCATCCCGCGGCGTAAATAATGTTGGTATTCGTGGGATCGAAAATGATGTGGTCGATTACTAGGTCGTCGCCGGCGCCGAGGTGTGCGAATGTGGCCCAGGTAGTGCCGCCATCGCGAGAAACGAAGATCTGCGCTGCGCTGGTCCCCAGCAAAATGTGGCTAGGATCGCTGGGATCATAAGCCAGGCTGCGTACGTTGCCGCCATCAGGACCGATCAGGCTCCAACTGGGACCGGGCGCCGCGGCTACGGTTTGCGTCACCAGCGCTACTCCCACGATACCCACAATTCCGGCCAGAACGAGTTTCTTCGTTACCACGCTTATTTCTCCCATCATGAATTCAGTTTCTGCGGCCGCTTGCAAATTAAACGCTGCACTGCCTTGAGGATGGTCGTCAACCCAAAACGTCATTGGTTTGGTTACGAAGGTATATTTATTGAAACATCGATAGAATCTTGTAAGTTGAAGACGGGCGTTTCGCGAACTGCAATTGAGCAAGGGTTTTTTTGAACGCTGGCGAGTACCGTCAAGTCTACTTCGTTACAAGACGCGGTGCCCCACTCGCGCCATGGCCTCGTTCCATAGCTGCATTTCATCAATTAGGATTAGCGATACTGCATAGCTTCTATAGTGACGGGATAATGCGGCAATGCACTTGCAACGCCCGCATCCGTCACCGTGCCTTGCGCTCGCCGGCGTGACAGGAGCTGGGCTGGAACCGGCTGCGTGGCTTGTAAGGAGCCCGGTCCACCGATTTGCGGCCACAGAATTTGGCCTTCCCGGCAGACGCATTGCCGACTGATTCTAGTAAAGCTCTCAACAATCTTGAAAGACGGTGGGTCTTCTAAGTAATTCTATATAGGTTGTCTCATCGAACTCTCCTCCTCGCCTAGGAGTGAGACGGATTAAGTGATTCTGTGGGGCTGCGCCAAGCGACCCCACATCCTAGGCGACGGCTTTTGTCCCGATGTTCGTCGCCCGCCAAAGGGCATCGCAAGCGCAGCTGGCTGAAAGGATGCTATGCAAAGTGTCGGTCGAGATCCGTTCGGACTGGACATGATCCCCGAAACTGACATGAGTGAGATGGAAGACCGGGAAAAAGGTCTGGCTGGCAACTTGCCCGTTCCACTTTCAAAATGCCTACACAGAATAGCGCAGCTCGACTTTGTTGATGTAGTCCGTGGTGACCGGGAGTCCATTAGACAGAGCTTGCAGACCTGGATGTGGAGGATCTCAGAAGTCCTTCGGCGTTTGTAGCGTCGCCCAGCTGTCCATTGCGAGATAAGGGGTAAGGAGTGAGGTCTGCCCAAAACCTTCGGGCTCACACCGGGCTGTGAAACGCAAGCCCGGAAGGCCAAAAGCGACAAGCAGAGCGGTAACGAAAGCGGAGGCAGGCAGCCGCACTAGCAGCGACACCGCAGGAGCGTGCCATGAATTTTTCAGGCATGAGGAGATTTCCACCACCATAAACTTGTTATGACAATGAAAAGCACGGATTTCGAGGAAGGAGTATTTGCCATTATCAGGATCAGGGGCATCAAACCGAAAAACTTGAGCGGCAGGGAGCGACGAGAGTATCAGAAGTGGCTCAAGAAGGAGCAATGCACTGGATCGTGACCAGCAGGTTTGCCATTAGGCACTGCGTGCTGGCAGGTTTCCCGTCTAATCCCTACAACCAATTGCAGCGTCAGGAGTCAGGAGAGAGCAAAGGTTCCTGCAATCAATTGCAACGCGAGTGTCAAGAGAGCAGGGCCCCTGCAATCAGGTACACAAAGAGGAGCGCTGAGCGGATTGTCCAACACAAGACGGCGTTAGAATTCTGATAGTTGGTGATAGATTTTGGAATAGCGTGAGTTCTTCCTCGCCTTATGGTTATACCGCTGTTTCTAGGAAAACGAAGAAGCACACCCCCAGTTCGTCAAAGGAGCAACTTTCATCACCGCGGACGGCTCTTTTGCGCGAC
>DASRAA010000109.1:0-6104 GCA_035638375.1 Binatia bacterium
CAGCTTCGCGACCGCGTCGTCGCCATGATCCTCGACGGCGTGCTCAAGGAAGGCGATCCGCTGCCATCGGTGCGAAACGTCGCGGCGGATTACCGGGTCAATCCGCTCACGGTTCTGAAGGGCTATCAAGAATTGGTGGATGAGCAGCTTGTCGAGAAGAGGCGCGGTCTTGGCATGTTTATCAAGGAAGGCGCGCGCAATCTGTTGCTGCAGGGCGAACGGCAGAAATTTCTGAGCGAAGAATGGCCTCGAATCCACGCAACGATTCAGCGGCTAGGCCTGAAGACGGAAGAACTGCTAGACGGCGGAGCCGGCCGGCCGCCGTCGGATGCCGCAGAGGAGGAACGCTGAAGCCATGTCATGCATAGAAGCTTGTGGCTTGCGCAAGGCTTTCGGCTCAACCATTGCGGTGGACGGCATCGATTTGCGTGTCGAAGAGGGCCGCATCCTGGGACTCATCGGCCCGAACGGCGCAGGTAAGACCACGGCGCTGAACGCGATTGTCGGCCTCACCCCGTATCAGGGAGAACTGAGGGTGCTTGGACGCGACCCCTGGAGGGAGCGCGACCGGCTCATGCGTGATGTCTGCTTTATTGCGGATGTCGCGGTGCTGCCGCGCTGGCTGCGCGTTTCGCAGGCGCTCGACTACGTTGAAGGTGTGCATCCGCGATTCGACCGCGCGAAGGCGGAAGGCTTTCTTGCGAAGACGACCATCGGGCGAAACAGCAAGGTCCGGGAATTGTCGAAAGGCATGGTGGTCCAACTACACCTCGCTCTGGTCATGGCCATTGACGCGAGATTGCTGGTGTTGGACGAGCCGACGCTTGGCCTGGACATCCTGTATCGCAAGCAGTTCTACGATTCGCTGCTGACCGATTACTTCGACCGCAGCCGCACGATCATCGTGACGACCCACCAGGTGGAAGAGATTCAGGATGTCCTCACGGATCTCATGTTCATTAACCGCGGCCGCATCGTTCTGAATTGCAGCATGGAAGAGTTCGAGTCGCGCTATCTGGAGGTGATTGTGAATCCGGAGAATCTGGCGGCGGCACGGGCGCTCAAGCCGATGCACGAGCGCCAGGTGTTCGGGCGCAGCATTCTGCTGTTCGATCGCGTCGATCGCCAGCAACTCGCAACACTGGGCGATGTGCGCACGCCGAGCATCGCGGACTTGTTCGTTGCGGTGATGAGCAGTCAAGCGGGCGCGCGGCAAGGAGTGGCGCAATGAATACGCAACTGGATGCTCTGCCGGAATCTTCGGGCGGGTCGCTGGCCATCGCCCCAGCTGAGATCCCGGCGCTCAGGCACATGTACTGGGCGTTGCGCCGCGAACTGTGGGAGAACCGCTCGATCTACGTCGCACCACTTGCTGTCGCGGCGGTCATCCTGTTCGGCTCCTTGATTAGTACGATTGGTCTGCCGCACAGAATGCGTGCCTTATCGGCGCTGGACACAGCGCGCCAGCGCCATGCGGTCGCCTCGCACTACGACCTGGCGGCGGCGCTGCTGATGGGGACTTTCCTGATCGTCTCGGTGTTCTACTGCATCGAGGCGCTGCAGAGAGAGCGGCGCGATCGCAGCATCCTGTTCTGGAAGTCGCTGCCGGTCTCTGATCTCACGACTGTGGCGGCGAAAGCGAGTATCCCGTTTGTGGTGCTCCCGTTGCTCACTTGCGCCATCACGTTTGTCACGCAGTTCATCGTACTGTTGGTGAGCAGCGCTGTGTTGGCGGCGAGCGGCCTAAGTGTCGCAACGTACTGGGCGCAAGTGTCGTTATTCCAGGCGTCGCTCCTGCTGCTCTACCACGTGATGACGGTGCATGTCCTGTGGTGCGCACCCATTTACGGGTGGCTTCTGCTGGTGTCCGTCTGGGCGCGGCGCGCGGCATTCCTATGGGCAGTGCTGCCGCCGCTGGCGATCGGCGCCCTCGAGAAGCTTTTGTTCAACACTGCGCATTTCGCCGCCTTCCTGGAGCAGTTCTTAACAGGCAGTGGGACAGAAGCGCTGATGGCACCGGACACCTTGCCAATGGACCCCACAACACATGTCACGCCGGGCAGATTCTTGAGCACGCCCGGCCTGTGGCTCGGCCTGGCGATTACGGCGGCATTCCTCGCAGCAGCGGTCCGACTGCGTCGTTATCGCGAACCGATCTGAGTCGCAGGCGGATTGAATTTCATTTCTCGCGTAAGGAAGAACGAATACCGGCGAGAAAAGCAAAGCTTTCAGTAGCAAGTCGAATTCGATGCTTAGGAGGTCGTATGGAACCCGTTATTGGTGTTAGCTCGCAAGGGATTGAATGCACTTCTCTCTCGTGCAGTGCTCCAATCTGGCAGGACATTCTGGCACAGGCGGTGACCGGCGAATTACTCGCTGCGATGAACTACACTTCCCTCTCCGAGATTTGTGACGATCCGGCAGAAGTAGCAGATGCATTGGAACATGCCGCAGGTGAACGCGGACATGCCGCGACGTTCGCTGCCGAGGGCCGCAAGATTGGAGTGGAGGTCGCTAACAACGTCGATGCAAAGCATTGGAAGCGGCTCCGCGAGGCATTCCTGCGATGCATCACCGAGCGCGATTTCATTGGCTGCCTGATTGTCCAGGAAATCATGCTGGAATCATTCGCCGTCGCAAGCTATGCGCGCGTCGGCAAGGTGGCTCCAGGAGGTCTTGGCGAGACCTTTGCCCGCATTGCAGCAGAGGAAGAAGAACACGTCGATCACGCATTGGCGATTCTCCGAGCGGAAAGAGCCTTGGACGTGCAGCGCTTCGACGACAAGGTTCACCGGCTGCATCTGGAAGTGATGACCACCCTCGCAAAGATGCTGGCGAAGGAGTGCAAGGATGGACACTGCGAAGTGTGCCACGGCAATTGTGTAAAGCCGTCACTCTTCGAAGTCAGCCTGAGTGCAGCCGAGCTTCGCGGAGCGTCGCTGCAACAGTATCTGAAGACGCTAGATATGCTCGGGCTGCCCGGAGAGGTAACGCTTGGATGGGTGACTCAGTTACCAGTGTAGCTAGGCGAGAGCGGACGACCGACGTCGATGTCGATTTCGCCTTGATCGGGCATCAGGAAAGTTGGCGGGCGGCTGCGGACGTACTCGCTGTCCTACGCGGACCGCAGCATACGCCTCTGCCGGACGATGAGATCAAGGACATTCTTCCGTGGATTCCGCCCAGAGCGGTCTGCCATGTGGAGATCGGATCGATCGGGGGCACGAAGGCGCGCGGTCTCTATATCGACTCCTTCATTCCTCCCGATCGACTGGAAGCCGCTTACGTGCACGAAAACATCGCCCGCGTTCGAGGGGCGGCCGCTTACGCGATCAAGGCAGGAGCAAAGATCGTGAGTCTCGGCGGATTCAGCTCCATTCTCATTGAGGGCAATTTCGATCAGCTTCCCGAAAGACACGATACCGTCTTCACCACCGGCAATACGTTGACAGTTGGTTTCATCGTTCAGGGCATCAAGAAGATGTGCGCGCTGGAAGACCGGAACCTCCGAAGGTCAACTCTGCTCATCGTTGGTGCAACAGGAGATGTGGGGTCCGGCTGCGCCCGTTGTTTGGCGCCCTTCGTCGGGCGCGTGCTGCTCAGCGCGCGCAACCTGGAGCGACTGCGCGGACTTGCAGCGGAGTTGGAAGCCCCTGGAGTTCAGGTAGAGATTGCAATCGATCTCCAGCGATTCTCCGCCGAGGCCGACCTCGTGATCTGTGCCGCGAGTCTCGCGTCCCCGTCGCTTCTGTTGGGCCGGATCACGCCCCACGCCATCGTTTGCGATGCCGGCTACCCGAAGAACCTCTCTCCCAGCGCCGAGATGCCTGACGCCAAAGTCTTCTTTGGAGGTCTGGGACAAATCACTGGCGGAATGACGTTCGTGCCGGATTTCTGCGGAATCCTCAATCGCCATCCGTTCCCCGATGTGGTCCATGGATGTCTGCTCGAAGGTATGGCTCTTGCCTTGGAAGCCCGCTTCGAACCCTTCTCTCAGGGACGAGGGTTCATCACTCCGGAGCGGGTCGAGGAGATTGAGGCCATTGCCGCACGGCATGGGATCTATCTCGCACCGCTTTACAATGCCGATGACCAGTGGAAGACGGACTTGAGTGCCAGACGGAATGATCGAGAGGATGAGTGCATGGGCGAAGGACCAAGTCGAACCGGCTTTGTGGATGGTTGGGAGGATTCGGGCGTCGCATCAGCGGGCACCGTCGATCCAGGCGAGCGCGACCGTTAGGCGAACCAGAAGGTGATGTTCTCAGGGAGCCCGCTCTAGCACGTTTCCCGGGGCTCAGGCAGGTGCCTTCCATCTGATTGGCTCTGCGGGCGAAAGTAAGGTTCAATCCTTTCCGAGACTCGGCGGGCTGCACCATCGCTATGCGGTTGCAGCGTAGAGACAAGAGCAATTAGTTCCGAAAACCAAACTCTCCTTCTTGACCCGGACAAGGCACGGTTCACATTCTCTGCGCGCCTCTTTCGCCGGGCGGCGAATCAGCCTGCCATCCAAAAACCGACATTACGTCAAGAGGAAAGATGGCGAACGACAGGGTCAGATTTCCAATACCTGTGGTTCGCGAAAACTCCCAAGCAACACTTGCAAGTGTTCACCTCAGCTGACGATGTGACGTCCCGTCACAAATCGCTGTGAGAGCTGTGACCCCGGACACAGCCGTGATCTTAGCAATATGTGACCGTTTATACGGACCAGCAGGGCGCGTCTCAGCGCGCCGCGAGAACGCCTATCCGGGTACTGGCGACTTGCCGTTCCCTTTCCAGCTGGGAGAGGCCGTCATGGAGAGCCTGGGTCGGGTCATCTCGGAACATCGTTTCTGCAAGTCCACTCAGGGGGTATGTATGCGGCGTATGGCCTTGTTTCTCAGCGTCCTTTCGCTGTTCTCGACCGGCACCTTCTTGGCACAGCAAAAGGACTCCAAACCAAAGGATGCTCAGTCGGCGGAGACCGCGCTCCCTCCCATTCCTGCGACCGACGTCGAAAGGAAAAATCCGGTCAAGCCCACTCCGGACGGGCTCGCCCAAGCGAAAAAGCTCTACGGCTACCACTGCGCCATGTGCCACGGAAACAATGGCGACGGCAAGGGCGACCTAGCCGAACAGATGAAGCTCGAATTGAACGACTGGCGCAACACCGCCAGCATCTCCAAATACACCGATGGCGCGCTCTTCTACATCATCACCAACGGCCGGGGAAAAATGGTCGGCGGCGAGGGCGACCGCACCAAGGAAGAAGTCCGCTGGAATCTCGTGAATCTCGTCAGGTCGTTCGGCAGGAATTCCGACGATTTGGCCAAGCACTGAAGCTTTCGGCCCGCCTAGCGGTTTGCACGACAGAGGGTGCATGGGCCACGCCGAGGACGAAGCATGGCATCATTGCGCTCTCGGTCAAGTTGACGAGGGTGGCGGGGGATAAGCGCCCCGGATGCCCTCAGTGCGGCAACGCGATATTCAAACCAAGTCAACGAATCTGGGACGTTGCATGCTGTATCTGGCGTCCAGTCAGGGAAGCGCCGATTCTGCGGATTCGGGCGAAGTGACCCCCTCTTTGGGACAAAAGTGTACAAAACACCCCCAAATCGGCAATTGTAAAGGAGATAGCGACTAGCACCCAGCTCCCGTGAAAGCCTGCTGATGTTCTCGCATGCGTTCATTCGTTCAACCGCCTAGTGCCGAACTTCCGTGCCGTATCGCCGCTCCTTTGTTGGTCCACTTTTCAACATCTTACGCGCAAGTTATCTGATACAGAAGTGTCTCACTCCAGGGGGTCACTCCATGCGCATGCGTTGCTTACCTAACTATTAATTCGATAAGATTCCCGACAAAGACAAGACCGTGCCAGCGGGAACTCAATATGTTGCCAGCTTTCTCGGCTGGTTTTATGCCACTTCGGGCAGGCGGGCAGAAGCTCTGAGAGTCGCTCGCCAATTCCAAGATTTCTCCGCACATGCGTATGTCGATTTTTATTACCTTGCGTTGATCTACGCCGGGATGGGCGATAAGGACGAGGAGTTCCATTGGCTGGAAAAGGCCTATGAAGAACACTCGGCGACCTTGCCTTATCTGGGCGTCGATGTGTTCTGGAA
>DASRAA010000110.1:0-9983 GCA_035638375.1 Binatia bacterium
GCATGAAATTCGAGCGCGAGGAAATTCGGAATCGCCGCGCAAAAGTGGGCGGCTGCTAACGTTCCTATCGGACTGCCGATGTTGTGCGGCGCCACTGCTATGGATTGTCCATCGGCAAACTGTGCAATCTGCAATGCCACCGCAAGGCCTCCGACTTTCTGCAGGTCAGGAGTTGCAATCCCGAGAGCATGTTCGGCCAGAATCTCACGAAATCCTTCGAACAAGTACAGGTTTTCGCCGGTAGCCACCGGGATACTGCTTCGCGAACTTACCGCCCTTAGGGCGTCAGTGTTGCCGGGAGGCACTGGGTCTTCCAGCCAAAGCAGTCGCAATGGCTCGAGTTCGCGGGCAACCTTGAGCACGTCGCTCACGTTGTACCGCCAGTGGCAATCGACGGCGAGATCGACATCGAATCCGACGGCCTCGCGGGCCGCTCGGATGAGTTGAACCATGCAATCGACCTCGCGATTTGTGAGGCATCGGCAGTAAGGATCCGAGGGTTGAGTACCTGGCACGTCCAGGTCGAACTTCAGAGCAGTGAAACCCATCGAGCGCATAGCCAGAGCCCGTTTGCGATAGGCTTCCGGCGACGACGGTGCCTCGTCGGACGCACTGAAATAGTCTCTAGTAACGTGGTTCGAATCCTGCATCTTCCATGAGAGCGCTCGGGTGCGCAGCACCTCATCGAGGCTTTCGAGTGCTTCGCCTCCGTGACAATCTGCGTACACACGAATCCTGTCACGGAACTTGCCTCCCAATAACCGGTAAATCGGAACGTCTAACCATTGACCCAGCACGTCCCAGAGGGCCGCTTCGATTCCGCTGATGGCGTTGTAAACAATCCCGGCAACTGAACCTGCGCCCGAAACCGCGAGTTGGAGCTTGCGGAAGAGCCTATGTATGTCGCGCGGATCTTCTCCCGCGATGACAGGCTCGAGCGAGCGAAGGATGGAAGTCAGCCCGGGCGCGAAAAAGCTTTCCCCGAGTCCGCGGATCCCCTCGTCTGTTTCGACTCGCACAAATGTCCAGTCGAAATTTCCTTCGACGACGGCGCTCTTTAAGCCAATGATTTTCATTCGGTCATCTCGCACCTGCGCAGCAGAACCGCCAGCGGTAGGGCGCGTGCATGCAAAGCTACATCATGGCTCGTGACAAGCAACTACTGCTGTGGCGCCAAAGGCGGCGTCCCGGCGGCCTGCAGCCGCTTGAACTCTCCCATTTCACGCTCGGCTTCTGCCGTCTTGCCTTGCTTGCGATACAACCCTGCCAACCCGAAGTGCGCTTGGCCAGCCAATGAACTTTCCTTCTCAAGTTCGATGACTTTCTTCCACGCCTTCTCAGCCGCTGCGTTATCGCCTTCCAGGGCCGCGGCTTTTCCCAGCGAGTAAAGCGTCTCCGGCATGTCCGGCAGCAGCTTGTCGGAGCGCGTAAGTTCGACCCGCGCCTCCTTCGCTTTGCCCTGCTGCAACAATGCGTTACCCAGGCGATACGCAGCCTCAGCGTCTCCCGGCTGCAACTCCGTTTCAGTGCGAAATGCCGCTTCCGCCTGCGGCCATTGCGATGCGCCGGCATAGACGAGGCCGAGTTCCAGGTGAATTTTGGGCAAGTCCGGCCGCAGCCGGATCGCCTCCTTAAACTCCTTCTGCGCCTGGGGCATCTGCCGCAAAACGTAATAGTTTTCGGCCATTGCCTGGTGCGTTCGCGCAGAGTCTGGATAGGTCGCGATCAGATTATCCATCGCCTGTTTGGAGAGCAGTCCGCTGGCGCGGCCAAGATAGTAGAGCAGGTCGGGATCATTCGGACGATTGGCCAAGGCCGTCACCAGGTGGGCGACGGCGTCGGGCAACTTTCCGGCTTCCATTTGTGCAATGCCGAGAGCGGCAACATCGTCCGACTTTTCCAAGTGAGGAACTGCCTGGGCAGGGTAGCCCTGGGACAACAAGGCATAGCCCAGCAATTGATGTGCAGCAGCCATATCAGGATCAAGTTTCAGGGCGTTTTGCAGCGGCGGAATCGCCCGACCATAATCGCCTTTCTCGAGATATGCCTGGCCCAATCGGGCAAAGCCTGTCGCCTCAGTCGGTGCGAGCTCGGTCACCTTCTGGAACTCAACAATCGCTGCATCGAAGTGGCCGGCCTTTTCGGCCTCGGCACCGGCTCGCATATGTTGCAGCACTTCGGGAGATGGGGACTGCCATAGGAAGAATAGGATTGCGACGATAGTAATCACGGTTTCTCCGGTTCAACCACTTCCAGGAACTGGTCCGCGCGAACATCGCTCAGAGTCTGACGTTTGCCGGAAGGCCAATCAATTTCGACTTTAGCCGTCTCCGCCGCACCCAGTCCGAAATGTAAACGCTTATCGCTAGCTGAGAGATAGCTACCCGAGGTGGTTGCAAACCGTGTTTGTCCATTGACTCGCACTCGCGCGCCCAAACCATCGCGGTTGCTGCGCGTACCGCGAAGCTTAATCACCAGCCAGTGCTGTTTCCCTCCACGGTTGATAAGTACCTGAGGAGGCCCGCCAAGGACCGTCATCACCACGTCTTGCCAGCCATCATTATTCAAATCGCCAAACGCTGCTCCACGACCGGCCACGGGAGTCGCCAAGCCAGGATCCGCTCGTTCAAAGCGGCCTTGGTTGTTCATTGCCAGCAGGGGGAGCTCTTTATAGTGCAGTGAGGGGTCGATCGTCTCAACGTTGTCTAGAACATGGCCCTGCGCGACAAACAGATCCTTCCATCCGTCGTTGTCAAAATCTTCCAAACCCACGCCCCACCCGGAGCTGCCGCTTGACAGAACTCCTAGACCGGTCTGCAGACTCCGATAGCTGAAAGAACCCTTCCCATCATTGTGGTATACGCCGTAGATCTCCCGAGGCAACTCGGTCACGATGATGTCCGGGCGCCCGTCGTTGTCATAATCCTGAAAAACCGCTCCCATCCCCGACAGCCTTCTGCCGTCTTCAGAGAGCGCCACACCGGCGCTCATACCTACTTCGGTGAAGGTGCCGTCACCATTGTTATGGAACAGGAACTGTTGCATGCCATCGTTGGCAACGAAGATGTCTGTGAATCCGTCGTCATCGTAGTCGGCGAAAGCCACTCCTAATGCCCGCCCCTTCTTTGCAGCAATACCGGAACGCCGGCTCACGTCCTCGAAGGTGCCATCGCCCCGGTTGTGATAGAGAATGTTGGTGGTGGCCGGAAATTCCTCCGGCGGACAATAAGTATGCCACTCGCCACCGCAGGTCTTGCTCCGTTTTGTGTCCCATTCCATGTAGCGGGTGACAAACAAATCCAGTTTCCCGTCATTGTCGTAGTCGACGAAGCCCGCAGATTCCGACCAGCCGCCCGCGGCGACGCCCGCCCTTTCACTCACATCAGTAAACGTGCCATCCCCGTTGTTGTGATAAAGAGTGTTCTTCCCATAGTTGGTGACGTAAATATCAGGGTATCCGTCATTGTCGTAGTCACCGATAGCTACACCCATTCCGTAGTTGCCATTACCCGCGCTGGCGAGCCCGGCTTCTTTGGTGACATCCGTAAAGCTGCCGTCTTTGTTCTGGCGATACAGGCGGTTCCAGTACGATGGGTTGCTGCGATCAAAGTTCTCCGGAATCCGCATGGGGCTTGTGACCCGCCCGCCGTTCACCACGAATATGTCCAGTAATCCGTCATTGTTGTAGTCGAGAAGCGCCACGCCACCGGGCATGGTCTCAATCAAGTACTTCTGCGGCGTCGGCGAATTTCGCAAGATGAAATCCAGGTTGGGCTGCAGCTTTACCTCAAAGACAGGCGCTGCGAGGCCGGGCAGCAACAGAATCATGAGTGCCTTTTTCAGCAATTCGAGGAGCTCCTCATCGCCTTCGATGTTGCGCTTCGTGGCACACTCATTCGATCAAACTTCAACCTGTCGCCAGCGGGCCGGGCCAGGACTCTTATGAAGTATAAGGACGCCACTGTCTTCGCGACTTGGCCAACGCAGTGTGGTTGGGACAGCGCGAATAGGCTTCACTGGGGAGACAGTACCAATAGCCAAAACCACTGTGGGTAGATTGTATCCAACCGTCTTCAGCTGTCACGAAGCTCAAAGCTGCGTTTCCGATTTCCGCACGCACCACTAAAGGGGCGGTACACAGACGAGCGCCTCGTCAATTTCCGCTTGACAACAACCCCCGGGTCTTGTTAAAGGTTTGAGCCACTTAAAGGTTTGAGCCGCATTTTTGTTGGGCGGTCGATTGGCGCTCAGCTTTGTCTAAATCGACGGCACCTTTTAGGGGCAAGGTGCTGAATTATCCGGGAAGATTTCGAGGTTCGTGAGATAGTGCCCGAAACTCAACGTGCCCGCGCTTGAGAGAAAAATACTCGGGGCGGGCGCAGCAACGTTGCGCCATCAGTGTGGGGTGCACATGCCTTCTCGCCGGTTTTGTACAATCGTACTCTCCGTCGCGGCTGCTCTTTCTCTTTCCCCTTTTGTGCATGCTCAGACGACGTATGGCTCCGTCGTAGGATTGGTTTCCGATCCTTCAGGCGCAGCCCTCGTCAGTGCCACGGTGACACTGACGAACGTGGGCACTTCGCACAAGATCACACAACCGTCCGGTAGTGATGGACGCTTTCAGTTCGTCAATCTGGTTCCGGGCCCATACAAGATTGACATCGAGAAGCAGGGCTTCAAGCACTTCATGCGAACGGACGTGCTCGTGCAGGTCAACCAGACCACCACGGTGGATGTCGCAATGGCCATTGGCAGCACTAGCGAAACCGTGGAAGTCACCGGCGAAACACCATTGCTTCAGACCGACACCTCCTCGCTTGGTACCGTGGTCGCGGAGCGCAACGCGATCGAACTCCCCCTGAATGGCCGCAACATCTTCAACCTCTCGGCGGTGGCCCCTTCGGTCGTTCCACAGGGCAATACCAACGGTACCGTGGTCGGCAAGAACCCCTTCGATTTTGCCAACTATCAGGTTGGTGGGGCGTTCGCCAATCAGAGCGCGGAATACCTGGATGGTCAGCCCCTCAACATCGGCTACATCAACCTGCCGCTCATGGTGCCGACGCAGGACTCGATCGGGGAATTCAAAATCCAGTACAACAACTTGGGACCGGAGTGGGGCAAGTTCGCTGGCGGCGTCATCAACCTTAGCACCAAGTCCGGCACCAATACGTGGCACGGCTCGTTGTATGAATATATCCGCAACAATCACCTGAACGCCAACGAGTGGTTTAACAAGAGATCGGAGATCGCAAACGGCCAACCGAACAAGCCGCCGGCATTCCATCAAAATCAGTTTGGCGGGACCATCGGCGGGGCGATCTTGAAAAACAGGTTGTTCGTGTTCGGCGGTTATGAAGGATTCCGCTTGCGGCAGGGCACGGTATTCACCACCACCGTTCCAACGGCGCAGGAGCGCACAGGCAACTTCGGCGACCTGTGTTCAGCGGGATTCAACGCTGCGGGGGTCTGCAA
This sequence comes from Binatia bacterium, assembly GCA_035638375.1. Taxonomy (GTDB): domain Bacteria; phylum Acidobacteriota; class Terriglobia; order Terriglobales; family Acidobacteriaceae; genus DASRAA01. The sequence goes on from DASRAA010000110.1 coordinate 5,476, forward strand.
CAATCCGAATCAACAGCTTTATGACCCGCTTTCGATTATCGGAACGAATCCCAACCGCACTCCGATTCCATTCAACAACATATCAAACAGGATCAATTCGACCTCGGCGTTCTTGCTGAATAAGCTGATTGCAAATTCGACGGGCAACGGAGTTCAAAGTCCGACTACTGGCGAGTTCATCAACAACTTCACGAAAGCGGCCAGCACTGGCGGCAACATCAACGAATACACGGCACGGGTGGATGTCGTGGTCAACAGCAAGCAGACGGCGTTTGTCCGCTATAGCAACTGGAGCCTGCTGAGCTTGGCGCAGGACCCCTACGGTACTGGCCTTTGCAAGGACCGTTGCGGAGAGAACACGAACAGCAATAGTGTTGCCGTTGGTTACACGATCCTGGCCACCCCGAACATCACCATTAACATTCCCATCAGTGCCAGCCGCTTTAACTATGTCCGCCTGCCAATCAACAGCGGCTTCGACATGACGCTGCAAGGCTGGCCGGCCTCCTATAATCCGCTGGTTCCGTCCATCGAGCGCACGCCGCTTACCCCCTGTCTCTTCATTAGCGACTCGCTAATTAGTTGCAGCCAGGGCCAGAGCGCCATTGCCGACCACAATACCCAGTGGAACATGTCCCCGCAGGTCACCTGGCTCAAGGGCCGCCACACCTTTAAGTTTGGCGGTCAGCTTGAGATGGGTTTTGACAACTACCTCCAGACCAACGTGGGAGGCGGTCTGATTGGCTTCAACGGAAGCTGGACCTCGAGCATAGCCGGGGGCAGTAGCAGCGCGGTGGGTGGCAACGACTATGCCGACTTTCTGCTCGGCTATGGCCTTGGACAAGGCGCCCAGTTTGGCAACCAGAGCACGGGAAATGTGGTGATCTCCGGTCCGGTGTCCGGCAAGCAAACCTACCGCGCCCTCTATGCCGCCGATGATTTCCACTGGACGAGCAAATTGACCCTGAACCTGGGGCTACGGTACGAACTGCAGGGCCCCTGGTCGGAACGCTACAACAGACTGACTTACTGGAACGGGAAGGTCGCAAATTCCTCGGTGACCGGCTGCAGTGGCACCCCTGGCAGCCCCTGTCCCGGAGATGTTTTCCTGGTTGGGACCGGCGCCAACACCAGCCGCAACAGTCTGCCACTTTCCAAGACGCAGTTCATGCCGCGGCTGGGCTTCGCCTACGCCTTTAACCCCAAGACGGTGATCCGCGGCGGGTATGGAATTTTCTTCATCCCGAACTATGTTTCGTTCGGGATCAACCCTTACATTGATCCAGTCTCCAGCGCGACCACACCTTTCTTTGCCAGCGTCAACCATGGATTGACGCCTAACGCCAGCCTAAGTTGTCTGCTTGACGCAGCATTTAAATGCATTCCCGGAACCGGCGCGTTTGGTGCAAATCTGGTGGCTGTTCCGGGTCGCAACCCCCAACCTAACGTTTCCCAGTACATCCTGAACCAAAATAACTTTTCCGATACAGGTTATTTTGTTCAGAAGTATGGGTACAACCAGCAATGGAATCTCGACATTCAGAGGGATTTAGGGGCTGGTTTCTACGCCGATGTAGCCTACGCAGGTGCGCACGGCGTACACCTGCCGGCGTTCAATCCCAACATAAACTCGATACCCGACAGTTTCATCCAGGCGGCACAGGCGCAGTTCAATCAGGGCTTGACCCCCACGATCGCCCAGCCCGTGGCCGCCTATCCGTTTAGCCAGCCGCTTCCCGGCGGCTTGGGTCCGGGCAACCTGATTCAGGGTCAGCTTGATCGGCCGTATCCTCAATATGCCGGTGTGAACCTGAACGGGCAGGGTTGCTGTAGCAGCAGCTACAATGCGCTGCAGGTTACGGTGAACAGGAGGTTTGGCGGAGGTGGAACGTTGCTGGTCGCTTACACCTGGGCCAAGTTGATAAGCAACACTGACACTCTCACGTCGTGGCTGGAAGGTGGGACTACCGGTGGTACGGGCGTTCAACAGGATTGGAACAACCTGAAAAAGGAATATTCGCTGTCGTCCCAGAATGTTGCCAACCGCCTGGCCATTAGTTACGTGCTGGATCTGCCGTTTGGCCACGGAAAGAAGTTCGGAGGTAGCGCCACCGGCGCAAAGAATGTCCTCATCGGCGGGTGGGGCATCGACGGTGTTACGACTTTCCAGAGCGGCTTCCCGGTCAAGATCCAATACGCCCCCAGTACCCCGCTTTCATCATCAGGGCTGCTGGGCCAGTCAACTCTTCGCCCCGATGTGGTCGCGGGTTGCAATAAGGGCCTGTCGGTTCAACCACTCCTCTGGTTCAATCCGAGATGTTTCGCCGCTCCCGCCGCCTGGTCGTTCGGCGATGAACCGCGAGTGGACGCGTCTCTTAAGCAGGATGGCGTCGCCAACTGGGACTTCGCCGCGTTCAAGAACTTTGGCTTTGGCGAGCGGGTGAACCTGCAGTTCCGCGCCGAGTTCTTCAACCTCTTTAACAGCCCAACGTTTGGCCCACCGAACGGTACTTGTTGTATAGCGAACAATGGAAATTTCGGTGTTGTGACGAGTACGGTGGGGAACCCCCGCCTCATCCAGTTCGGCTTGAAGCTAGTGTTTTGAGCTGATTAACCTGCAGATCGTGGCAGGCGTGCATGTTAGCGGCGCCTGCCTTTGTGTTGCGCGCGAACGCGAGAATTCCAAGTAGTACCCAATGAGCACCGTCACCTTCGGCGAGATCATGCTACGACTCGCGCCTCCCGGGTTTGAACGTTTTCTCCAAAACAGGCAGTTGATGGCCTCATTCGGAGGCAGTGAAGCAAACGTTGCTGCGGCCTTGGCGTTGTTCGGCCTACCCTCGACTTACGTTACAGTGCTACCGGAGAAAAACCCCATTGCCGATGCAGCGGTTGCTGAATTGCGAAGTTTCGGAGTTGATACCTCCAAGATCGTTCGTGGCAAGGGGCGCATGGGGGCCTACTACATTGAGGCCGGCGCAAATCAGCGGCCCTCAAAAGTCATATACGACCGAGGGCACACCGCAATTGCGCTTGCCAAGTGCGGCGACGTCAATTGGAGCCAGACTCTCAAAGGGGCGAATTGGTTTCATTTGACCGGTATCACGCCTGCGATCAGCGCTTCGGCCGCTGATCTTGCGCTTCAGGCCGTCCGTAAGGCCCAAGAACTGGGCATTACGGTGTCCTGTGATCTTAATTACCGCAAAAACCTATGGCAGTGGGGAAAGCCAGCCTCCGAAGTCATGCCCGAACTGGTGAAGCACGCCGACATCGCTATCGCCAATGAAGAAGATGTTCAGATGACACTCGGAATAGAGGCAGAAGTTGACGTCCATTCCGGCCACCTTGATCGTGCCCAGTATGTGACGTTGACAGCCAAAGTGTTGGCCCAATATCCCACTTTGAAAGCGATCGCGGTCACCTTGCGGCAGTCCCACAGCGCGTCGCACAACGGATGGTCAGCTTGCCTGAACAATCGCCAAGAATTTCTACTGAGCCACCACTACGACATCACTCATATTGTTGATCGCGTAGGCACCGGCGATTGCTTCGCGGCAGGTCTGATTTACGGATTGCAGAAGCTTCCGAATGCGCGCGAGGCACTGGAATTCGCCGTCGCGGCAAGTTGCCTGAAACATTCCATCCCCGGAGACTTCAACCGCTCCACGGTGGAAGACGTGGAGGCACTCTTGAAAGGCGGAAGCTCTGGCCGGGTACAACGCTAGCGTGACAATCTGCTGTCGCCGTGGGTTTCACCTGTTTGCGTTACCAGATTCGGGCTCGACAATCCAATCTTCCTCCGCAACGGAGCACCTGAACGAGCACCTGGAAACGACTTCACGGTTTTACCGTATTGCCCCTAAGAGGAGCAACGTAAGTAGTGACTGCCAAGGCTGACCGTCAGGCGGCGTTAGTAGGGCTTTCCATTTCCGCCTGGGCCTCTAGCTAGACTTTCGAGGTCGCGGAAAATGCACACTAAGACGTTACGGAGTGGTGTGCCGGTGAACTATATGGATACTGGGAAAAATTGGACGTGATCCAATCACGGAAGCAATTACGTCAAGCAGACTAGGGTGCGGCGATGTTCGCTGGGACGCCAGCCGAAGAATTAGGCATTGCGAGCGAATATCTGCAGTCTCTCTCGAAGTCCGGTAATTGCGAAGTTGAACTCGTGAGCAAAGAGAGCTCCATCGCAAATTGGTCCTCCGTGTGTGTGCGGCTGCGTGAGCTCAACCGTGATTCTACGAACACTCTCGACCAGATCCCTCAGCTCGGCGGCAGTCCAGACTTCCGCAACCGTGTTGTAGCTCACGTGCTGAACATTGGCTGAATCGAGAAGTTTGAGCAGCATTCGTGCTACATCTTCGACGTGTACTAAAGCCAGCCGGGCTTCCGGAGCGTACGGAAGCCGAATTGCATCGTGCCGGCCATTCTCAAGAATTTGGGACCGCCACGGAGAGGAGGTGGTTTTGCCCAAGCCCGGACCAATCACCCTGGCAATCCTCAGA
>DASRAA010000111.1:0-3835 GCA_035638375.1 Binatia bacterium
GCTCAGAATCAACTGGTTGCCACGAAGGTCAGGTTTAAAGGCAACGATCTGGAACAGGCGCAGTCCATGGAAGCTGCGATGCACGAAACCAAGCTCACGAACCAACAGCAACAGGAAGAGTTAGCAAAGCAAAATGCTGAGCTGCAAGCGCACAAAGAGGCCCTTCAGGCCCAGCAAGCTCAAATCAACGCCAACAAGGCGGCTATTAACGAGGCCGTTGCCAAGTTTGGCCAGCTCGATGACTACTACATCTTCGATGAAGTGACCGTTTACTTTGGCAACGGCAAAACCACGGTCGATCCGAAGTACGTGCCACAATTGACGGAACTGGCTCAGAAAGCCGCAAAAATCAATGGATACATGATCGAAGTGAAGGGTTATGCCTCTTCGAGTGGCAGCACGGCGATCAACCAGAAGCTGAGCGTTGACCGGGCCAACAATGTCACCACCATCCTGCTGCAACAGGGCAAGGTTCCTCTCACGAGAATGCTGGCTCCCGGTGCTATGGGCGAAAGTGAGCAAGTGAGTAACAGCAAGACCTCCGACAGTGAGGCTGAGAATCGTCGGGTCGTCGTGCGTGTTTTGCAGAACAAGGCCATCGCGGGAATTTAATTCGCCGAATCCCATCCCACCATCATTTTTGTGGGGTGGGTTTGTTTCTCTTCTGCCCTTCATCCAACTTTGTTCTTGCGAAGAGGCCCCTCGAGGTAGCTTCGACCAATCATTCGCATGCCTGGGCAAAATCAACGTTTCTTTTGGCAGGCGCTCAAGTCCGCAGCCCCTTGCCTGAAGAAACCTCATTGTCGCATTGGGCAAACTCCACCAATCTCCATGCTATGCTGCCTATTCTTACGGAGACCCCATGAAATTTACTCGCCGCGATTTCCTTGCCACCGCCGCCGCTGCATCCGCTTCGCTTGCTCTTGATCTGAGCGCGCAAACTGCACCCGACTATAAGCCCCCGGCTCCCGCACCAAAGCCCAAGTCACCTATCATCATTTGCGCGCACAATGGGTACGCCTACATTGACCGGGGCTACAAAGTCCTTAGCGACGGTGGCGACACGCTCGACGCCGTCATGGCCGTCATCACCGGTCCGGAGGACGACCCGAACGATGACTCGGTCGGACTCGGCGGTCTGCCCAACGAAGAGTGCGTGGTCGAACTCGACGCCTGCTGCATGCATGGGCCCACGCGAATGGCGGGGTCGGTGGCCGGCGTGCATGACATCAAGAACGTTTCGCTGTTAGCGAAAACCGTGATGGAACACACCGGCCACGTGATTCTCGTGGGCGAAGGGGCGTCGCATTTCGGCAATCTCATGGGATTCCCCAAGGAGAACCTGCTCACCGAGCGCTCGCGCAAAACCTGGCAACTGTGGCGGGAGACGATGTCCTCCGACGACTGGTGGGGACCCGGCCTCGCCAGCCCAAATTTCAAGTTTCCTGACACAGGCGGTGATAATACGGAGCTTACGCCGCTGATCGAAAAGATGGAAAAGATGGCGGCGAAGATCGGCATCGCGCCCGAGTTCCGCATGGCCGCCATTGAGTGTGTTCTGAAGCCGCCAACCGGCACCATCAACTGCTCGGCGCTCAACACCCAAGGCGAAATGTCAGGCGCGACCACCACCAGCGGGTTGGCGTGGAAGATTCCCGGACGCGCGGGCGACTCGCCGATCATCGGGGCTGGCTGTTATTGCGACCAGGACGTAGGCGCGGCTGGCGCCACCGGCAACGGCGAAGAGAACATCAAGGTTGTCGGAGCGCACACCATCGTCGAGAATATGCGCCACGGCATGTCTCCCGAAGAAGCCGGCATGGACGCGCTCAAGCGTATCGTGCGCAACTATAACGGCGACATGAAAAAGCTGAAGTACATGGATATGACGTACTACATTCTGCGGAATGATGGCGTTTACGCCTGCGTCTCTCTGTGGGAAGGTCCGCCCGACCATCGCCGCAACTTCGCTGTCATGGACGACAAGGGCAAGCGTTATGAGTTGGCGAAGCCGATGTTTCAGGGTGCGTCTTTGGGCTGGCCGCCGATGCCGGGTGGAAAAAAGCTAAAGCCGGAGCAGAAGTAGCAGTTACACCGCCACCGTTACCGTGGTCTCCGTCCGTGTGACCGGACGATACAGCGTGTCGCGCTCGAACGGCACGCGCCCCGCCTCGGTAATAAGGCGAATTAAATCCTGCCGCCGCAATCCTTGCGGCGTAGTCGCGCCGGCGTCGTGGTAGATCTTCTCTTCCACCACCGTGCCATCAATATCGTCGGCACCGAAGCGCAGCGAGATCTGCGCAATCTTCGGCGTCATCATCTGCCAGTACGACTTGATGTGCGGGAAGTTGTCAAGCACCAGCCGCGATACCGCAATCTGCTTCAGGTCGAGCATGCCGGTTGTCTTGGGCAGATGCCGAAGCGGGGTGTTGTCGGGATGGAACGCTAACGGAATGAACGTCTGGAAGCCGTATGTGTCATGCTGCAACGCGCGCAGTTTCAGCAGATGATCGACACGGTCTTCGTCGCTCTCGATGTGGCCGTAAAGCATGGTGGCGTTCGACTTCAGCCCCACTTCGTGCGCGGTGCGCGCGATAGCAAGCCAATCGTCGCCGTCGATCTTGTGGTCGCAGATTATGTGCCGCACGCGATCAGAGAAAATCTCCGCTCCGCCGCCTGGCAGGGAATCCAGTCCCGCCTGCTTCAGCCTTAGCAGTACGTCGCGCGGCGTGCTCTTTCCAATGCGCGCAAAGAAGGCGATCTCAACCATGGTAAACGCTTTCAGGTGTACCTGCGGGAAGCGCTCTTTGAGACCGCTAATCAGGTCGAGGTAGTACTGGAAAGGCAAATCGGCATGAAGTCCGCCAACGATGTGAAACTCGGTCACCGCCTCGGTGTAGCCGGTAGCTGCAGTGTCCCAAACTTCCTGCAGCGCCATGGTGTATGCACCCGGCGCGTCTTTCTTGCGACCGAAAGCGCACAGGCGGCATGCCGCGACGCAGACATTGGTGTAATTGATATGCCGATTGACGTTGAAGTACGCCGTGTCACCGTGCATGCGCTCGCGCACGTGGTTGGCCAGCCATCCGATGGCGAGAATGTCGCCCGAGCGGTACAGCGCCAGCGCGTCGAATTCCGACAACCGCTCCTGGGCCAGGACCTTGTCTGCAATGGGCCTTAGTTGCGGATCATCCGTACGGAATGGGTGCCGGAGCTTGGCGTCAGTGGGCTGCGCTATGGCGGACATCGTCTTCTATGATATCGCAAGGCCTCAACGAGATCACGGGCACTTGTGACAAGTGTATCCGGTCCGGTGCATCAATCGGCAAGACTCTTGAGAGTAATCGCCTCAAAATACTTCGGAACAATCACATTGGTATTGGGTGAAGCGCTTTGCACTTCATGAACGAATTGCTGCACCGCAGCGATTGCGGTTTCTTGCGAGGCATCGTACGGAAGCAGAAAGTTGTCCCAATGGGTTGGAATCACCAGCGGTGGGTTCCCCAGCACGCGCATCAACCGTGCGGTGTAGTCGTAGATCTCTTTGCGAGAAGCGGCTGCGCCTACCACCGCAACGTCAGGCTGCAGCCCGACGAGTTCACGCTCCAGGTAGTTCATTCCGCCGAACACGAGGATTCGATGGCCATCAATCCGAACCAGGTAAGCGAGCGTGCCTCCCTCGGGATGTATTTGTCGCAGCGTCAGCGGCGCTTTCAAATTGGATGGTGTGGTTTCCGAGCTGAAGTAGTGCTTGTGGTCCAGCGGACTGTGCAGGCTGGGAATTACTCTAACTGAGAATGAGCCGAAATCGTAATCCTCGCCGCCACGAACCGTC
>DASRAA010000112.1:0-4159 GCA_035638375.1 Binatia bacterium
ATAGGACAAAGCTATCGCATTGGCGCTCCAACAGTGAAATGGGCCAGGGCGTAGTTCAGCACTGAGAACACAGAAAAATGCGGATCTGACCTTCTCCGTGTGCTGTGTCTCTCCCGGGCGAAGGCTCGTTAGCGCGCCGGAACCGTGTCTTCCGTGATGATTTGCGCCAGCAAGTGCGGCTCGATATTCCCGCCGCTGACTACAGCGACGGTTTTCTGCGAGGCTGGTAACTCGTCCAAGTGAAAGAGTACCGCCGAGAACGTCACCGCGCCGCTCGGTTCGGCCACGATCCGAGCATCCTTCACCATGCGGCGCACGGCCTCGCGGATTTCGTCCTCCGTGACCGTTATGATGTCATCCACAAACGCGTGGATGTGCTCGAAGTTACTTTGACCGATGGATTGCGTGCGAAGGCCGTCGGCCAGGGTACTGGAGACGCGTTCGGCAGGGAGCTGAACGATCTTGCCGGAACGGAAACTCTGTTGCGCATCGTTAGCCAGCTCCGGCTCCACGCCGATGACCTTGGCGTGCGATCCGCTGAGCTTGATCGCACCGGCGATGCCACTGATAAGTCCGCCACCGCCAACAGGCGCTAGAACAAGGTCGACATCAGCGCAGTCCTCAAGGATCTCCAACCCGGCCGTGCCCTGACCGGCGATGATGAACTCATCGTCGTAAGGAGGCACGATGGAATAGCCGTGCTGTCGTGACAGCTCTTCGGCCTTGTGCATGCGTTCGGCGCTCGCCGGTCCGACGAAGACGATTTCCGCGCCGAGAGCAGCCGTGCTGTCAATTTTTACTTTCGGCGCAGTGCGTGGCATGACGATGACGGCCTTGGCACCTAGTGCGTGGGCGGCGTAAGCCACTCCTTGGGCGTGATTGCCGCTCGAGTAGGAAATGACCCCGCGCTTGCGCTCTTGGTTGGTGAGGGACGCGATTTTGTTATAGGCGCCTCGAAGCTTGAACGAGCCGATGGGCTGAAGGCTCTCAGGCTTGAGGTAGAACCCGCCGAGAGCAGCGGTGACATTCTTGCTTGCGGGCGGATAGTAGCGCATCAGCGGAGTATGGGCGGCGATGCCATGCAGCCGCGCCTGCGCCTGTTTGATCTGATCGAGTGTGATCATGTCTAGACTTCAAGGATGACCGGCATGATGAGTGGCCGACGGGATGTGTGCTTGACGATGTAGCGCTTCAGGTCCTGGCGAATCTTTTCTTTGATGACGCCGTAGTCGCCGCGCTCCTCGTCGCTGGAACCTTCGAGGGTGCCCATAACGACAAGACGGGCCTGATCAGAGAAGCCGTCTTCGGCTCCGCTTGGGGAGAAGCCGCGCATAACGATTTCCGGCGAGGTCTCGACTTTGCCTGTGAGCTTGTTGATGGCAATGATAGGCAGCACGATACCGTCTTCGCTGAGGTGGCGCCGGTCGCGAATCACCAGGTCTTCGACTACATCGCCCATGGAGTTGGAGTCGATACATACCCGGCCAACCGCGACGCGTCCGGACTTGCGTGCGCCGAGCTCGTCGAACTCGAGGATGTCACCGCTTTCGATCATCAGCACCTGGCCAACCGAGCCATGCATGGAGCTGGCGAGTTCGGCATGCAGTTTGAGCTGCCGGTATTCGCCGTGAATCGGAATAAAGTACCGTGGCTTGACAAGGTTGATGATGAGCTTGAGCTCTTCCTGGCTGGCGTGTCCGCTGACGTGAACCGGTGGGGAAGAGCCGTCATCGTAGATAACGTGCGCATTGCGGCGGAACAGGTGATCGATAACGCGGTAGATTGCTTTTTCGTTGCCGGGAATGATGCGCGACGAGAGCACGACAGTGTCGCCGGGCTGGATGCGCGCGTGCTTGTGATTGTCCACCGCAGCCCGCGAGAGCGCCGACATGGGCTCGCCTTGGGTGCCGCTAATCAGCATGCAGACTTTTTCCGGCGGCAGATCGCGGGCCTGTGACGGGTGAATGATCAGCCCATCGGGAGCGTCGATATAGCCGAGATCCTGTGCGATCTCTGTGGACTCCAGCATGGAGCGGCCGACCAGCGAGACTTTGCGCCCATGTTCGAAGGCCGCGTCGATGGCCAGCTTGATACGGTGAATCGAAGAAGAAAAGCAGGAGATGAATAACCGCCGTTTGGCTGAACTGAAAATTTCTTCGAATCGCGCACGCACCGCGCGCTCGCTCGGCGTGTAGCCGCGGCGCTCGACATTGGTGGAGTCCTGGAACAGCGCCAGAACGCCCTGCTTGCCGTACTCGGCAAAAGCATGCAGGTCGAAGAGTTTATTGTCGGTAGGCGTGGGATCGACCTTGAAATCGCCGGTGTGAACGATCACGCCGAGCGGCGTATGAATCGCGAGCGCCACGCAATCCACAAGGCTATGCGTGACCTGGATAGGACTGATGGTGAATGGGCCGACTTTGAATGACCCGCCAGCTTTGATCTCGTTGAGTTCGACGTCATCGAGTAATCCATGCTCTTCGAGCTTATCTTCCACGTAGGCCAAGGTGAACTCGGTGCCATAAACCGGAATGTTTAACTCCGAGAGAATCCACGGTAGCGCGCCGATGTGGTCTTCGTGGCCATGCGTTAGGACGATGGCGCGAACGTGCTCACGATTCTCTGTTAGGTAGGTGATATCGGGAACAACGATGTCGACACCGAGCAGCTCGGCTTCGGGGAACATGAGGCCGGCGTCGATGACGATGATGTCATCGCCCCAGCGGATGGCCGTGCAGTTCATGCCGAATTCGCCCAGTCCGCCCAACGGTACGACTTGTAACTTCCCCGACGGCATTTGTAGTTACCGATGCTAGCACAGCACGCGCGGGGGCTCTGTGCGGTTGGGACGATGGAGAAGAGAATTGCCTATACTGGTAGCATGTCTCCGGAGAATTCAGGCAAGTCGTTACCGCGCCTCGTGCTCGAGAGAGCGATCCGCAACGCATTTCTCAAGGCGTACGAGACAATCAAAGTCGATCCCGTGGCGTATCTCCAGCATCTTCGCATTGCGTACGAGCTGCCGGCGCTGACCTATGAAGGTGTGTATTCGGTTGACCTCGCTCATCTCGACTACATCGCAGAAGACACAATTCGCGCGAGCATGAAGATTGCCGCAGCGGAAGGCGCGGGCTTGGGCATAGGCGGGCTGCTGACCATCATTCCCGACCTGGGAATTCTCGCCGCTCTAACGATTCGCATGATTCAGAAGCTCAGCCTTATTTATGGATTCCCCTACAACACCGAGCAGGAAGAGGCGGAGCTGTGGGTGGCCGCGGCCAGCGCGGCGGGCGTGGACATCAGCCGCGATCTGGTAGAGAGGCGTCTCATTGCGAAGTTTGTTCCCCGTGTGATTCAAACCATCGCTGCCGGCGCCAGCAAAGAGATTGTCGAGAAGTGGACGGTACGCCTGATTCCGATTGTTAGTTCGGTAATCGGCGCCGGGTTGAATTACTACTTTATGCGCGTGTGGGGAGAGCGCGCGGTGCAGCACTTCCGAAAGCGGCACCTTGAAGTGCGCCAGCGGCGCGAAGACGCGCGTGTCATAGCCTTGCCGCAACCCAGTGCCTAACAAATTCACCTCGGAGGCAGGGAGTCTGTGGAGTTCTTAACGGCACTGAGGTGGCGACTTTGCCGCCACGGCTTAGTAGCCTCGCTTTCAGCGATGACAAAGAGTCAGGGCACGATCTCAGTCGTGCCGGCACAAGTTGAAAATATATCGTGGTTTTAGATCCCTGGGGTAAGAAGTTTACTGATTTACTGCTTCTTCCACCGAGGGCGATGGCTGTTCTGCCGCATACTCGCCTTCCCACTTCGCCATAATCACGCTCGCAAGGCAGTTGCCCAGCACATTCACCGCGGTGCGTCCCATATCGAGCAGCGGGTCAACGCCAAGAAGAAGGAATAGCGGCGCGCTGGGCAGGCCGAGCGATGCGGCGGTCGCCATCAACACCACAAACGAGCCGCGCGAGACGCCGGCAATTCCTTTGCTAGTGAGCATCAGTGTCAGCATGATCAGCAACTGCTGGCCGAATGACAGGTGAATGCCCGCTACCTGAGCAACAAAAATCGCTGCTACGGAAAGGTACAGGCAGCCTCCGTCCATGTTGAAGCTGTATCCCGTGGGAATAACGAACGCGACAATCTGGCGCGGGACGCC
>DASRAA010000113.1:0-9909 GCA_035638375.1 Binatia bacterium
GCCAGGTGCACGCCGAACCACTTTTGCCGGTCACACCAGGTGTGCTCGAGGCAGAAACGGCTCTCGCGCAGAATGGTCTCGACCATCGGCATCGTGTATTTGTAGCTGTTTTCGGTGTGGATGCGTTCGCCCGATGTGAACGAGAGGTCCATGTCGATCATCGAAAGGAAGACGTGCTGTGCCGAGAGGCTTTGGAGATGCATTTCGATGCGCGAGCATCGCTTGTTCCACAGGGCAATGTGGCGAAAGGCATCAAGCTTGAAGTCGGCATCCATTTCGCGGTTCAGGCGCGCAAGGATGTTTTTGTTGAACGCCGCGGTCACACCTTCGGCATCGTCATAGGCAGGAATAAGGATCTTCGGACTCTTGGCGAAATCGGTGCCTAACAGCAATGCATCGCCGGGCCGGAGCGATCGTTTCATGCGACGCAGGATTCGCACTGACTCGTCGGGCTCGAAATTGCCGATGCTGGAACCGATGTAGAGCACCAACTTGCGTCCGGAGATTCGACCCAGCGCCTCCACGCCTCCGGTGTAGTCGGCAACAATGGGGTTCACGCGCAGACGAGGAAACTGCCCTCCCAGCTGGCGGGCTGCTTCCTGTAATGCGCTCACGGACACATCGATGGGATAGAACAGGGCCTGCGTCTGCCGCCGGAGAACTTCTTCGATCAGGACTGAGGTCTTAGTAGCGGTGCCAGCCCCCAATTCGACAAGCGTCACCGAAGGGCCCGCTGCCTCCAGAATTTCACCGGCGTAGGCCTCGAAAATCGCGCGCTCGGTGCGGGTGGGATAGTACTCCGGAAGCCGGGTAATCTCTTCGAACAAAACCGAACCGACTTCGTCGTAAAAAAGCCACGCCGGAAGCCATTTTGGCACGGCGGAGAATCCGCGGCGCACCGCCAGGGCGGTAGCATCGCTGGCGAGAAATTGCAGCGGTTTGCTAGTCGCCATTGGCCAACCTGATGCCCATGAACTGCCAACGAGCGTGTGGAGGGAAAAAGTTGCGATAGGTCGAACGGATGTGCGATCGCGGCGTGGCACAAGAGCCGCCACGCAGCACCATCTGGTTACACATGAACTTACCGTTGTACTCGCCGACGGCTCCCGCGGCCGGCTGAAATCCGGGATAAGGCAGGTAGGCGCTTGAGGTCCACTCCCATACATCGCCGAACATCTGGGTCAGACTATCTCGGTCCCAAGCAATCTGCGGATGCAGGGCATCAGTCTCCAAAAAGTTACCGGCGATTTCGCATCCCCGCGCCGCAACCTCCCACTCGAACTCAGTTGCCAGACGCGCGCCTGCCCAGCGCGCGAAGGCATCGGCCTCGTAGTAGCTGACGTGACAAACCGGCTCGGACCGATTCACTGGCTGCATGCCCTCGAGCGTGTATTGCCACCACCCGCCATTGCGCTGCTCCCAATACAGCGGAGCGGTCCATTGGTTCGTGCGGACCGTGTCCCAGCCGTCGGACAGCCACAGGGCCGGGTTGCCATAGCCATCGTCGCGCATGAACTCCAGGTATTCGCCGTTGGTCACCAGGCGAGAAGAAAGGCGGAAGGGGCCAAGATAGACGTTGTGGGTTGGACGCTCGTTGTCGAAACAGAAGCCCCCGCCATCGAATCCGACGTTATACACGGCTTCGGGGAAGGATTGCCAGCGCAGTTGGCCCGCACTCGACGGGTGGTGGACCGGCGAGATGTTGCGATAGGCAGGCAGCAGCGGATTTGCCGCCAATCCAAATTTCACGTCGGTGAGAATCAACTCCTGATGCTGCTGCTCGTGATTCAAACCTAGTTCCACCAAGTCCAAGACATCCGATGCTAAATCGCGGGCAATTAGCCGCTCCATGGCCGAATCGACGTGCTCGCGATAAGCCAGCACTTCGTCCAGCGTTGGCCGCGACAACATGTGCCGTAGGGCGCGCAGAGGGCGTTCGCCAACAGCGTTGTAATAGGAATTGAAGAGGCTGCGAAAGGCGGGATTTACTGGGCGGTAGTTCGGAAGGTGCTCGCTTAAGAGAAACGTCTCAAAGAACCAAGTCGAGTGAGCCAGATGCCACTTCGCCGGACTGGCGTCGGGCATGGCCTGCAAGCTATGGTCTTCCATGGTCAACGGCGCGCAGAGCCGGAGCGAAGTTTGCCGGACCGAACGGTATTTGTCGAGTAAGGCTGCGGGGCTGACGCGCTCGTCCGGGATAGTCAGCGTGCTTGTCATATTTCTTTGTTCTCCGCCGTCTCCTCCTGCTGAGTTGCAGGCGATTGTAAGGCCAAAGTGCCTCAACTCAAGATGCTCGGGGCGCGACGAAGCTGCAAAAATTCCTGTAGCTCCGGTCCATGAGACGGGCAAAAAATATTGCTCGAGCTGATTTGCCCAGGCAACCCCCCAATAGAGTTCTGTAAGTTATTAGGATTGCAGGCTCTATCGGACTGCTGAACCAGGCGCGCTTCTTTAGATGGCTTTCGATATCGGCCCAACAACCAGTTCCATCGGATCTTGAGCATTTCCGCGCCCATTTTCAGCCCGTCGCGCAACGGATTGATTTTGGACCGGTGGTCGTGGGCCCACTCCACTGGGACTTCGGCCGTTCGCAAACCGAATTTATCGGCCAGGAAAAGCAGCTCGGGATCGAACCCCCAGCGCTCAATCTGCTGGCGAGTGAAGACGGTTTCGATAGCACGGCGATTGAAGGCCTTGAACCCGCACTGGGTATCTTTGTATTTCAACCCCAGCATCAGACGAAGGCCAATGTTGAACAGTCTGCCGAAGAGCTGACGCAGAAGCGGCTGGCGCTCGGTCTGAAGTTCGCGCTGTAACCAGCGGGAGCCAATAGCGATGTCAGCGCCATCTTCGATCGCAGCAAACAGCTTGTCGGCCTCAGTGATAGGGGAGGACAAATCCGCGTCGGTGAACAGGGCGACCGCCGCGCGCGCGTGCAACATGCCGTTGCGAATGCTGTAGCCTTTGCCGCGATTGCCAGGGTTTTCCAACAGCAAGATCGAGGCGTCGGAGGCCGCGAATTTCCGCACAACCTCAGCGGTCGCGTCGCGCGAACCGTCGTTTAACACAACGATTTCGGCGTGCAGTCCGCGCTCATGAATGTATTGCAGTACCTTCGGGATGGAGGAAGCGAGACGTTCACTTTCGTTGTAGGCAGGAATGACGATGCTGTGGGTGGGCTGAGACATGATAAGGTTAAGCGCGTGCTCATTGTATGACAGCGGGTTACTTTCCTAACTTGCGCCAGACTCTGCGGGGGAGGAATGACGTAAACTAGCCATACCCTTCGAGCTCAAGGTGAGGCTTTGAAGTCATTCGACGAACTCCTTCACGATGCAGAAATAGCCCACGGACATCTCTGTGCCGGACAGATTCTCGGCGTGCGCATGGCCTTGCATGGGCTCGAACTGCTCGGGCTCGAGGATCCCTACGGCAAAGACCGCAAGCGCTTGGTCACGTATGTCGAGATTGACCGCTGCATGACCGACGCTATTGGCGTGGTGACGGGATGCCGTCTTGGCAAGCGCGCGCTGAAGTTTAGGGACTGGGGCAAGGTGGCGGCGACATTCGTCGATCTGGAGAGCGGACGCGCAGTGCGCTTGGCGGCCCGCGAGAGTTCTAAGGCACTGGCGCGGCAGCTGCATCCGGAGATAGAGAACAAAAACCAGCAGCAGATGCTGGCTTACCGTGAGATGTCGAATGATGATCTGTTCAAGGTGCAGTGGGTGAAGGTTGAGGTTGGTCCGCAGGAGCTTCCCGGCTACAAAGGTGAACGCATCGTGTGCGCGCAATGCGGCGAGGGGATCAACTTCCGGCGCGAGGTACGGTGGGAAGGCGGGACTCTCTGCAGGGCGTGCGCGGGAGAGCGGTATTACTCGCCTGCTTAGGCTGTAGACGCCGCCAGTGCATGCTCCACCACATGCGCGATCTTCAAGGCAGCCACCTCGTCGAAGTGTTTGCCCAGAATCTGCAGTCCGATGGGCAGCTCTT
This sequence comes from Binatia bacterium, assembly GCA_035638375.1. Taxonomy (GTDB): domain Bacteria; phylum Acidobacteriota; class Terriglobia; order Terriglobales; family Acidobacteriaceae; genus DASRAA01. The sequence continues at coordinate 3,991 of DASRAA010000113.1, forward strand.
CCCTGCTCTTGCCGCACGGAACCGTGATGCCCGGCACGCCAACAAGGTTCGCCGTCACCGTGTAGATATCGGCCAAATACATGGCCAGCGGATCGTCGGCCTTCTCGCCAAGTTTGAATGCGGGCGTCGGTGTGGTCGGCGTCACAATCGCGTCGACTTTCGCGAACGCCTCGTCGAAGTCGCGGGCCAGCAGACTGCGCACCTTCTGCGCTTTCAGGTAATAAGCATCGTAGTAGCCGGCACTCAGTGCATAGGTTCCGAGCATGATCCGGCGCTTCACTTCTGTGCCGAACCCAGCGTCCCGCGTCTTGCGATACATCTCAGCGAGTGTTTTGGCTCCACGTTCTCGCAGGCCGTAGCGGACACCGTCGAAGCGGGCAAGGTTAGATGAAGCTTCCGCAGTGGCGATGAGGTAGTAGGTTGGAATCGCGTATTCGGTGTGAGGCAGTGAGATATCAACAATCTCGCAACCCGCCTTGGCAAGCTCTTGAATACCGGTTTCAACCGCCGCCCGAACTTCAGGATCCAGACCCTCGCCGAAGTACTCCTTAGGAATTCCAATGCGCAGCCCGGTGATTGGCTCGCCGATGTGCGAGGCGTAATCGGAGATCGGCAGGTCGGCCGAAGTGGAATCCATTGGATCGCGACCGGCCATGTGCTGCAAGATCAGCGCGACATCATTTACCGTCTTGCCGAATGGCCCGACATGATCGAGCGAAGAAGCGAACGCGATTAATCCATAGCGCGAGACGCGGCCATAGGTTGGCTTCAGGCCAACTACGCCGCAGAACGCCCCCGGCTGGCGAATGGACCCCCCGGTATCGGAGCCCAATGACGCGACGGCGGTTCCCGCTGCGACAACCGCCGCCGACCCGCCAGAGGATCCTCCCGGTACACGTGAGAGATCGCGCGGGTTCTTGACCGGATGAAAGCCGGAGTTCTCGTTGGACGAACCCATGGCGAACTCGTCACAGTTGGTCTTGCCGAGCACGATCGTACCGGCGTCTTCAAGGCGTGCAACTGCAGTCGCTGTGTAAGGTGCGATGAAATTGTCGAGAATCTTCGAGCCCGCCGTAGTGCGAACACCCTTGGTGGTCAGAACGTCCTTGATCGCAATCGGCACGCCGGCAAGCGGAGGCAGCGCATCGCCCCTGTCAGCCAGCGAATCAATGCGCTCGGCTTGGCGATGCGCACGGTCTTTGCAAAGCGTAAGATAGGCGCCAATGGCGGGATCAGCGGCTTCGATCTTCTTGTAGAACGCATCCACGAGCGCCGACGCTGTGGTCTGTTTTTCCAGGACCGCAGTGCGCGTCGATTCCACCGTCATGGTTTCGAGGGCGGTCATCGTTCAATCACCTTGGGAACTTTGAAGAACGTGCCGTCCGTCTGCGGAGCATTCTGCATGGCTTCTTGGTGCGGGAGGCTGGGGCGCAACTCGTCGGCGCGCATGGCGTAGCTGAATGCGTCGCCATCCTTCTTAGTGCTGTAGCGGCTGGTGACTTGCGCCATGGGCTCGACCTTGGAGGTGTCGAGCTCGTTCAGTCGCTCAATGAATCCAAGGATGGAGTTCAGGTCTTTCAACATGCGGACACGCTCCTCAGCGGTCAGCTCGAGATGTGCCAGGTCTGCGACGTAAGAGACGTCTTTCTCCGAAACCATGCCTTGCTGTCTCCGCGATTAGTCAATTGGACGAGTGACTTGCGGCGCCACCACGAAGGAAATGCTTTTCACCTGCTTGCCCGCCACTTGATGCAGACCGGCAAGGTACTGCTGGTACATGCTTTGCAGTTGGGCACGCCATGCAATGTCGGGTACGGCAACCAGCAACACGCCATCCACAAAGCTCAACGCACGAGTTTTCTGCGCCACAGCGGCTCCGCAGACTACCGGCCACGCGAGCAGCGGAGCTTCGGCAGCGGAGGGAACACATACTTTCTCGGCAAAAATCTGCCGCAGTGTTGCACGCGCGTGCTGCATAAGTTGAACCTTGATTTTAGAGCAAACGAGAGGTTCGCGTCAGCTGTGGCCCCAGGCTAAAAACGGCTGTGTGGCTGGCCGATGCACGACCAGGCTGCGCTGAAGCGCAGCTGCAGCCGATCATCGCTGAAACTCGTGCTCCACCCAGCGCACCGCTTCCTCGCGCGACCGCAGCTTACCCTCGAGCTGCGCATCCTCCACCGCCGCGAGAATTTCCTTGAACCATGGGCCGGGCTGGTAGCCCATCGCAATCAGGTCTCGCCCGCTCAACAATGGCGACGGTCTGATTTCGGCGGCCGGAGTGGTTCGCAGCTTGTCTGACACGAACTGGTACAGCTCCAGATTGCCGTGGCTGGCCAGGCAGTCCATGCGATGCATTTCCAAGTGCTCCTCAAAACGAGGCAGCCGCATGAAGCGCTTCAAGGTGGACTCCTTCATGCGCTCAACGTCTATGAAGCGCATGTGATTGGCAACCAGCGCAGCTATCTGCTCGATGTCATCCTTGGAGAAATGCAGCCGATGACCGATCTCCCGAGTGATGGCGACTCCGACTTCCACGTGCCCGTCGAAGCGAATGCGATCGGGAGCCAGCCGAAAGGTTGCGGGCTTGCCGACGTCGTGCAGCAGCGCTCCCCAAGCCAGTGTGCGCGGCACGTTCGCCGGCAATTGCGCTAACAGGAGCATGGTGTGCACAAATACGTCGCCCTCGGGATGAAACTGCGGCGGCTGCTCCACACCCCGCAGGCGCGTGATTTCGGGCAATACTTCTTCCAGAAGCCCCGAGTTGTCGAGCAACTCGAAGGCACGCCGCGCGTGGCCTTCCGTCAACATTTTCGTAAGCTCGTCGCGCACGCGCTCGCGACTGACCTGGTGAATGCCGGTTGCGAGCTTTTGGATCGCCGCGAAAGTCGCGGCGTCGATCCTGTATTCGAAACGCGCTGCAAAGCGGACCGCGCGTAACATGCGCAGATTGTCTTCCTGGAAGCGGCGCTCGGCCTGGCCGATGGCACGTACGACACCCGCATCAAGGTCTGCTCGCCCGCCGACAAAATCGAGCACTCGGTAGCCGTCCAGCGGATCCATCAGTAAACCGTTGATGGTGAAGTCGCGGCGCCGGACATCTTCCTGCGGCGATTTGGAATATTGCACCTGGTCGGGATGCCGGCCGTCGGAGTAGATGCCGTCGCAACGAAATGTTGCAACCTCGACGGGATGCGGAGGTCCCGCGGGACCGAATTCACGTCCATCCTTCGGCACCGGCACCAGGACCACGCCAAACTGTGCGCCTACGGCGTAGGTCTCGGGAAAGATGCGCATCACTTGGTCGGGAGTGGCGTCAGTAGTGACGTCGTAGTCCGTCGGTTCATGTCCTAACAGCATGTCGCGCACGCAGCCTCCCGCCAGGTAGGACTGGAAGCCGTGTCGACGGAGCTCGCGGACCACATCAACGGCGAATGCGCGAATAGACATGAAGAGATTCTAAAGCCCGCCTCGTGAGCTTCGGCATTTTTGTGGTGCGTGAGGAAGGCAGGGTTAAATCAAAGATATTTGTAGTCTTCCCGATCCTCGTTCGCTATCGTGCTAGTCTTTTTCAATTCGTATATCAGTGGAGGAGTGATGATGGCAGCTTGCTTCTATGTGGCTGACCGCAAGAGTGGCAGCCGAAGGCGCTGCCAGGGTTAATCATTGGTATTGATTTTATTGTGGCGGGTATTTTTGCCAAAGCTGCAAGATGCAACCTCTAGCCTGCACATGACGACTCCTGAGACTTCGCACTAACCAATGCGTCCAGTGCTCGTTCCCCTTAAAATGGATGGGTGGCTGACACCTACATCCTCGGCATCGAGTCGTCTTGCGACGAAACGGCTGCTGCTGTCGTGCGGTCGGGCGAAGAGCTCATCTCCAATGTGGTTTATTCGCAGATTGCGACACACCATCCCTACGGAGGGGTTGTCCCCGAGCTGGCCTCGCGCGAACATCTGCGGGCCATCGTTCCTGTCGTACGAAAAGCGCTAGAAGACGCAAGCAAAACGTATGAAACGATCGATGCGATTGCGGTCACCCAAGGCCCAGGCCTCGCCGGCTCGCTGCTTGTGGGCCTGAGCTATGCCAAGGCGCTGGCATTCGCGGTCGATAAGCCGCTCATCGCGGTGAATCATCTAGAAGGTCACATCCACGCTGTGCTGCTCGAGGAGCGGCAAAACGGCAACACTGAGCTACAATTCCCGGTTCTCGCTCTGGTGGTCAGTGGGGGCCACACCCACCTTTATCTCGCCGAACGCCGCGACTCCGCTTGGACCTACAGGAACATTGGCCACACGCGTGACGACGCTGCCGGAGAGGCCTTCGACAAGGTCGCGAAGCTACTGGAGCTTGGCTACCCCGGTGGGCCGGTCATCGACTTCCTCGCGAAGCATGGCGATCCCGACGCTGTAAAGTTTCCTTTTGCGCAGATTAAGCACCGTGACCGCAACCCGGAAAACCGCCATTCGCTTGACGAACTGCGCACTGACTTCTCCTACAGCGGCATCAAGACTGCCGTGCTGAGGTATGTTGAAGTGCATGTCATGGCAGAGAGTATCCGGCGCCGCCGCGAGGCGATCAAGTCGATCGCGAAACCGAAACCAGAAGACTACCTTGCCCATTGCGATCGTCAAACGCTCGATCTCGTCGCATCATTCCAACACGCCGTAGTAAAAGACCTTGTTAGTAAGACGGTGGCGGCCGCTGTCGACCACTCAGTAGTGACGCTGATGGTTACCGGCGGCGTCGCTGCCAACAGCGAGTTGCGCAAGACCTTCGAAGACCGCGCCGCCGAAGAAGCTCTCCCAGTGTTCTTCCCTTCTCGCAAGCTCTCGACGGACAACGCGGCCATGATCGCCGCAGCAGCCTATCCGAGGTTTCTCGCCGGCGAGCTCGCCCCCGCCGATGTCTCGTCCGATTCAGCTTTGCGTTTAGGATAAGAATCAAGCCAAGAGCGAAGAGCGGCCTTTGGACACACCTCTATCCTCTCGCACAAGCTTTGGATTGTTCGACGGCCTATTCTTCTTCGGTGGGAATCTTCGCCTCAATCTCCATGTCGCGGAATTCGCTCGATTCGAAGATCTCTCGGCATTCGAGGCACTCTACGAATTCCGAATCTTCGTCGCGCGACACCACCTGGACTCGAGGATGAAGGCAAGTGTGGGCCATTGTCTCGCTCTGGGGATAGCTGTGGATTGTGTTTGTCGGTTGGATATAGCTCATAACGCCTCGCCCGAACCCCCTCGGGCAGCTGCGAATTGAGCGGTATTGTAGCCCCGCGGCACATCATGTCAAGCATTTCTCGCGACTGGAATGTGAAAATCGCGCCACACGTGGAAGTGCTCGTACATGTGACCTTGGGGCCATCAGCGGCTGTTCGCTCCTGGCTGTTGGCTGTGGGTCTCAACCGGTTCGGCCAGAGTCTTAGCCCTTCTGCCGTAACGAGAGGCGACCGGCGAAGACCAAGAAATGGAATTAGGATCTCTAGTTCACTTCCCGAAGGCCAGATGAATTCGTTCCCTAAAATGCCTGAAAGGGCATCGCAGGGCATCCCTACCACACGATATCCGACGAAATTTATCGCCAATTAGCAAGCCATTCAGCCTCATAAACTTACCGCTTGCTGCTAATCGGTTGCATTGGCTGGAAAGGCTTGCATTTCAGCGGCCTGGATGGCTACAATTAAATTGCGACCGAATTGGTCGGCAATTCGTCCAACGGTACTGCCGAGAGGGTTAGAACTTGCTCAAGCTCACCAAGAAAGCGGATTACGGGCTAATTGCCATGCGCCATCTGGCGCAACACGCTGACTTGGGGGCTTGCAGCGCCAAAGACCTGGCTGAAATGTACAGCATTCCGCAGGAGGCACTTGCCAAGATCCTGCAGAGGCTGGCAAAGGCCAAGTTGCTGACGGCTCAG
>DASRAA010000114.1:0-10654 GCA_035638375.1 Binatia bacterium
GGGGTTTTAATCACTGGCTTGCGTGATATGCCTCAGCAATACCTCGTCGGTGTGCCACATTCTCGGCTTTACGATCCAGTTTCTCAATAACTTAGTGGCCCTTAGAGCTTTGGCTCCCTACGTGCCTTGAAACTTGTAGCACCCAAGGAGCACGCATGGCTGTCGACATCGTATCGATACCAAGACGTTTGCATAAGACACTTTCTAGCCTGCGTACCGGCATCATACTTCTTATTCTGGCAGGGGTTTCCGCTGCGCTGGGCACGTTTATTCTGCAGCGGCCCATTACCGATCTTCAGCAACTGCAAGCTGCATACTCTCCCGAAACTCTCAGAGTGCTGGACCGCCTCGGACTCACGGACGTATTCCACTCCTGGTGGTTCCTGACGCTGTTGACGTTGGTCAGCCTTAGCATCGTGTTCGTATCGGTTGACCGGTTTCCCAACTCATGGAGGTTCTACGCCCGCCCCTATCGCCGGACGGACTCTCACTTTCGAAATGCCAATCCCACGAAGATCGAGTTGCCCATCAGGAATGCGGAAGATGGTTTGAACGCCGCCGAACGTGCAGTGAAGAAGCTGGGCTGGCCGGTTGAGCGAATCACAGAGGGAACCGATATCTCACTCTACAGTGAGCGCCACCGCTTCTCGGTGATGGCCGTCTATGTGATCCACGCCAGTCTCTTGCTGATCTTCCTCGGCGGAATCGTCGACGGAATCTTTGGTTACAGCGGTTTCATGGCGCTGCAGAAGGGTCAGACGGCAAACGTGATCGAAATGAAAGGCGAGCGCACAAAGACTCTTCCGTTTGGCGTGAAGTGTTTTGGCGCCGGCCAGGAAAACTACGCAGACGGCTCGCCCAAAAAGTGGTGGTCAAAACTGGCGGTCGTGCAGGACGGCAAGGAAGTCCGTAGTAAGGAGATCGTCGTTAACGATCCCTTGGTGTACCACGGATTGCGTTTCTACCAGGCAAGTTTTGGCCGTACCGGAGCCGTTGAGTCCCTGAAAGTCGCTGCCGTGCCGGAAAGTGGCATTCCACAGGAAATCACGCTTGCCATGAACCAGCCCTTCCGGCTTGATTCCAACAATGAGGTCACGTTGGCAGAGTTCATTCCCGACTTCTTCATTCGCGACAACCAGGTGTTCAAGCGCTCCGACGATCCTGTAAATCCTGCCTTCCGCTTGATGGTCAAAAACCTAGCGACCGGCACCGAGGCCGTGCAATGGCTCTTCCCAGCCTATGATCCCGCATCGCAAGGACAGAAGGCCAACTATCGCTTTCAGTATCAAGCTATGCAGATGGGATATTTCACCGGGCTGCAAGTCTCTTTCGAGCCGGGACAGTGGTTGGTCTGGGCTGGGTGCATCCTCATGGGTGTAGGACTGTTTGTTGCGTTCTACATGGTGCACATGCGGTTGTGGGTCACTGCCATACCGGATAACAACGGCAAGCTCGTGCTGTGGGTCGGGGGCCAGGCCAACAAAAACAAGGACCGCTTTGAACAAAAGTTCGATGAAGTGGTGGAGAGCATTCGCGCGGAGTTAGGCCGCGCATTGATCACCCCTCGTTCTGCGCACAAGAGCGACGAGAAACCCGAGCTGACAGTCGTCGCGACCAAGTAAGAACTAGCGAGGGGATTTGAGGAGAGAAGCAATGGCAACGCGTGCACGCGTCATGCAAATGGAGACTCCGTCCACAACAGGAGGAAATGCGCTGCTGGTGCTGGTCGCACTGGGAGTGGCATTTCTTCTGATCACCGCTCTGCTGGGCGCCGCTAAGTCCAACGAGCCTCTATATAACGAAAGCAATCTTCTTTATGTTGCGTTGATCTTCTATGCCGGCGCCGGTGCCCTGTACATGGGCTTTGGAGTCACCGGCGTTGCCAAGTATGTGAAGTTCGCCTCGGTAGCAACCGCCGTTGGTTTAGCCGCCAACACCCTGGCGGTGGGGCATCGCTGGTATCTGGCAGGGCGTCCTCCCTTCGCCAGTATTTATGAAATGCTGCTCAGCTTTGTGTGGACGCTGGCGGCGCTTACGCTGGTGACCGAAAAGAAATTCGGGGTCAAAATCATAGGCAGCATCACGATGCCGCTAGCTGTGGTGTGCGTGATCCTGATGCAACTTCTGCCTTCGGAAGTGCGGCCGCTGGTTCCGGCACTGCAATCTACCTGGTTGCATGTGCACGTCACCTTGGCAATGTTGAGCTATGCGGCCTGCGCTGTGAGCTTTGCGCTCGCCATGATGTTCCTCATCAAAGATCACGTTACGGCTGAGACCTTTCTGGCATGGACCAGCGCGCTGGTGAGCGCAATCTATGTGTCGATCGTAGCTACGCGCTTCGAGAAATGGGGCGGTCTTTCAGTAACAGCCTGGGATGCCAAAGAGAAGAGCGACATCTTTCTCGGCAAAGGCATGCGGTTGTTTGTAACTGTACCTGATCTGGGCTGGCTGTTCGTGATGGCAGCTACGGCAGCGCTGCTTCCATTGGTCCTGTGGGGAGTTGCGCGCTGGCGGAAGAACGATTCTTACTATGACGTCGCTAATAAAGCGGTGTTTGTTGGAATTCTGCTGCAAACGGTTGTGCTGGCTGCGTTCTTAATGAGGGTACGAGATGCCAGTTATGCTTCGCCCTTCCAGGAAGGCCTTTATCCCACGTCGTTAGCAGCATCGCCCTTCATCCTCGGAGGGCTGGTAGCTGGGATATTCGCTTCCCTGCTGTACCTCATGTTGCTCTGGCGGCGCGCTGACCTGGAAGCCCTGCTGCCCAGCGCCAACACTCTCGACCGAGTTACGTACAAGACGATCTGCATCGCGTTCCCGCTCCTGACCGGCATGATTGCGGCCGGCGCTTACTGGGCCAACCGCACGTGGGGCTCGTACTGGAGCTGGGACCCCAAGGAGACCTGGGCAGCCATCACCTGGCTGATTTATGCCGGATACCTGCACATGCGCGTAACGCGCGGTTGGCGCGGGCGCAGAGCGGCGTACTTCGCAATTCTCGGCTTCGGTGTCGTGATCTTCACTTTCCTCGGCGTAACGTATCTGCTTCCCGGCTTACACGCATACGCATGAGGACAACCAGGGGCTGGTAAAGTAGCCTGCTATTACGGATCCCTTCCATCCGTGGCTCTTACCCGCCCCGCTCTTCAAGTGTGCGGAAGAATTGTTGGATAATAGAGCACCGTTGAATTTCTATGGACGTAACCGCACAAACCGAAGGCCTGGCCGCGCCTGAACGACCCGTCACGATTGTCCGCAAACGTCACATCAATTGGGCCCTGAAGGCGGTATTACCGATCGCGGCAGTCTTGCTAAATGGTTTGCTGCTGTTCATGCTGGTGTCATCCTCGCTGGCACCCGGACCCCGCAATGATGTCATTGCGGTCGCGGCCGCAGGCGCATTTGTGATCTGTGTTGCGGTGCTGATGGTGCTTGCGGTAATGGTGCGGCGCCCCATGATCGAACTCCAGGAAAAGTTCGCCCGGGTGCAGTCCGGTGACTTGGATGCAAGAGTGAGTTTCGCCAACCGTAACGATGAAATCGGCGATCTGGGACGCGACTTCAACGATATGGTTGCGCAACTGAAAGCCAGTCGTGAAGAAATCACGCGGCTTCATCAGACGCAGATGTCTCGTGCTGAACACTTCGCTACCCTGGGCGAGCTTGCAGCCGGATTAGCCCATGAGATTCGCAATCCTCTGGCTGGCATTGCTGGAGTACTCGATATCGCCAGCCGTGACTTGCCCGAGACCAGCCCGGCCCGCAATGTGATGGAAGACGCGAAGCAGGAAGCGGTGCAGATCAACCGAATTCTCACTGAACTACTGGACACGGCGCGGCCAAAGCCTCCACAGTTTCGCTTACTTGATATCGTCGGCACCGCAGAACATGCTGTGATATTTGCCCGTCAGCAAGCAATAACAAAGCGAATCCAGATTGAATTCGAAGTGAAAGAGGCACTTCCGCCTGTCGAACACGATCCGGCGCAGATCAACCAGGTGCTGCTGAATCTGCTTCTGAATGCGATTCAGTCGATGGACAAGCCCGGCACAATTCGCGTCGTGTTACAGCAGACAGAAGATGATCTAGTCGCAATCACTGTGAACGATGAAGGCAGGGGTATCCCTCCAGAGCAGCTAACCAATATCTTCCGGCCTTTCTATACCACCAAGGGTCACGGAACAGGATTGGGTCTGTCGCTGGCTCGACGTATGGTCGAGTCGCACGGAGGCACCATCGGCGTCCAGAGTACCCTCGGACAAGGCACGCGCTTTACGATTGAGCTTCCCGTTCGCCGGATTGCCGAGCCAGCTTCCTCTTAGCTTCTCGCTTGGCTGGCGTCCTTCCCGAATGCCATCAGTCAGATTACGGAGCAGGTACGACAGTGTAATACACGCCGTTGCCTGCATACCCGGGGGCAAACCAGGTGTTGCCGCAAAGGTAATAGGTTCCCCCTCCGGACACAGGCGGTGTAATGCATCCGGTCGGCAGACTATAGATAACTTGCCCCATCGAGTAACTCACTGGCGCAGGCTTTGGTGCTGCAGCCGCAGCGGCATTGTATGCAGCCGCTGTGTTTGTGGCACCCGCGGCATATCCCGCATTGTAGGAGTTTGCGCTGGCCGCAGCGTTGTTCGTCGCCCCGGCGTTGTATCCCTGGGCGTAGGCAGCTTGTGCGTTGGCGCTGTTTGCACTAGCCACAGCTGCTGTGGTTACTGCTCCCGCGGCCGCTCCGACCGCAACCCCTGCAGCCACTGCGCCGGCTGAATAACCGCCGCAATCGTAGCAGCCGGCGTAAACAGCCGTAGGCGGATGATAGTACGCCCCGCCGTAATATGCCGTGTCCGGGGGATGGTAAGCCGTAGCCCCGTAGGGTCCGCTGTGGTACGCGCCTTCCCCGTAGGCTCCGGATGTCGTTCCGCCATAAGCGTTAGTGTGGGTCGCGCCTTCGTCGTACTTACCTGTTGTGGAGCCGCCGTAAACGTTGCTGTGGGTGGTATCACCCCCCTCGGTGTGCGAGGTGGTGCCGCCATAGCGATTGGTGTGAGACCCACTTCCCCCTCCCCACGATGAGTGACCGCCCCAAGCGTTGGCGTGTCCGTATGCAAGAACGGTCTGCGCACCGAGCAGCAGAACTGCCGATGTTGACAATGCGATACTGAGCCGCTTCATGATGTCTACCTCCTCACTTACTGCTGCGCCTTCGCCGGCTTGCTTTTCGCCGGAGGCTTGTCGGTTGGGGTTGACAGTTGCTTGGGACGCGCAAATGGTATGGGCTTTGCGCTGGCTGCGTTGGCCAGAACGAAAGTGTCGGCCGGCACCGATTGATCCAGTTGCCAGTTTGAGAAGACTAGCTCGTGGCGCAGATGATTGGGATCGTCCAGATAGACTGCCCGGATCATGCGCACCAGCTTGTCGTCAGCACCGATCCAGACTTGGGCGAAAATACCGTTGCCGGCAAATGCGACCTGGTCAGTGGTAGTGCCACCGACGACGTTCGATTGCCCGATGTAATAGGCGTGCCGTAACCCTTTCTCCATGTCCCCGTAGGGATTTGGGACGATGAAGTCGGTAAACGGCAAATAGAGGTCCGCCGTCTTATATGCCTTTTCCAACGCTCCTTCGATGGTTGGCGGCGCATCGGTCTTGGCCAGCAGATTCTGGGCCGGTATGTACGCCATCATCGACGTGCCGTCCACGTAGAAATCAGCGGCCTGTGCATCCGCCGGTCGTATCACGCGCAGCTTGTCAGGACGCTGCATGGTGACTTCGTATTTGTTGGTGTAGGCAAGCGGTGCGCCTTGGCGGCTCAGTTGTTCGAACAGCTCGACGGCTGTGAAGCTAAGCGTCTTGGCGTTTGAGAGTTTGTCGCTACCGGCTTTGAGAATTTCGAGTGCTTTGGGATCGAGTTGCAATCGGGGAGCGGCCGCCGGAGTCGTCTTCTTTGTGGGCGCCGCTTTCTTGGCAGGCGGGACGGTCTGTGCCAGTAACGTTGTGAGCGAGAACGTCACAACAAGCAGAAAGCAGCCACGCCGACGAATTGCCTTATGGAATGCCATTGGTCTTCTCCAGAATCGTCATTGCGGCCAGACCTACGGAATCATGCCGCACTCGAACATCTTGTTGGCGATGGGTGCCGCAATTTTATTAATGAACGCTTCCCGCATCTGCGGATCGCCTTTCAGGACCTGAATGGCTTTCTGTTCTTCAGGCGAAGGAGGAGTTTTCGCACTCTTCTTCTGCCATAGCTGCTCACAGGTTGATGTCTGGTACTTCTGGATCACCTTGGCGGCAATCTTGTCCATGATGGGGTACTGCTGAGCACTGCCGATGGTTACGTACAACAAGGCCAGGCACAGAGCGAATGCGTAGTAGGGTTTCATCGCTAGTCTCCTCGCATGTCAGGGTGGCTGCCATGGTAGCAGTAAACGCGGCTTCCGTCAGCAACCACCACGACCAGAGGGTAGGCTCATATCCCATTTTTCGGAAAGGTTAAAACTACTAGCCGTCCAAGCGAAAAACCTCTCGCCACTTAAGGCGTTGCCGGCATTTGCAGGGCCGCGTTGCTTCGCGCGAGGGAATGCGCGTTTAAAGGTTAGGGGCAAACTCGCTCACCAGACTCATCAGCACGCAGACCCGGGCCTGCGTTGCTACAGCCTGGTCGCCCTTTACAACCGGATTCGGTTTCCTCCGAACGATGCCGCGTGAAATACCTGAGGGCGCAGGGATTTCTCGTCGCTACCGTAGGTCACGAAATTTCGATAAGGAGGGTGCCAGATACCCTGGCCAGTGCTGAAACAGTTGCGGCAGCGATCGTAGCGAACTTCCCATCCGGGGATGGCATCACCGATCGCGGTACAAGTCTGCATCAGAAACTGCGCGTAGCGATTGCCCGCCGTAAAGCCAATTGACTGGAAGCTGCTGCTTTTCCTCACCGACTGGGCGGTTGGCACTTGAGCTGCTCGGAGGCACAGGAGCGTTCTGAGCGAGGCCGCGCGTCGCAGCTCCGGCGATAAGACCGAGGACGCCGAGTAAACACTAGCCTTACCGCGCATGTTTGCTTCGCCTTGTGCTTCTGGCTCCCACAGCTGCCTAGCGCCGGAAACCGCCTCCAAAACCTCCGCCGCGGAATCCACCAAAGCCGCCGCCTCCGCGGTCAGCCCAACCTCCGCCGCCGAAGCCGCCGCCCCACCCCCCGGAGTGAAAATTGCCCCAGCGGCCCGCCCCCGAATCGCGTGCCGAGGCCCAGTTATCCGCGTCAGAGCGATTGAAGCTAGACGATGGCTGCGACCAGCCGCTGCTGGAGTGCTGCTGCCAGCCGCTTGACGGATTGTACTTGTACACATTTCCGTCGTGGTCGGCGTAGGTGTTGTTGTCGTAGTGCCCAACACCGTTACCCGTATTGGTGTTGTAGGCAAAGCCATGAGCGCCGCTCACGGATTGCCCGGTGTATGCGTTGCCGTAGGTGCCTGCAGCGCCACCCCGCACCACACCAGTGTTCTGGTTGTAGTCCATGCCGCGAGCACCAGCGGCGTAGTTTCCGGTATAAGCGTTGCTGACCGACCCAGCTCCTCCCGCATAACGATTGCCGGTCGTGGGGTTATAGCCGCTCACCCGCGAGCCGCTCGAGTAGTTCCCGGTGTAGGCGTTGTAGTTCTGCGCGTGCGCTGCATAACCGCTGTTTCCCGTGACAGGGTTGTAGTACGCGCCTCGCCCTCCCGTTCCTACGTTGCCGGTGTATGGATTCGCCCATGCAGCGCGCGTGCCGGCATAGGCTGTGTTGCCCCAATGACCGTAAACGTTCGCCGCTGCTGCGCCTCCGTAGCCACCCCAGCCCCATGCCGGTGCGCCGTAATAGCCCCATCCCCAGCCTCCCACGGGGCCCCACCATGGACTGCACCATGAGCCGATGGCCATGCCCATGCCAAAGCCCAGCGCCCATCCGGCGGTCGCGCTCCAAGCGAAGCTCGCTCCGACTCCGTAAGTGTACGGAGCCGGTACCCAAGCGTAGGTGGTCACGTAAGGCGAATAGTAATAGCCGGTTCCATAAACCACGACACCGCTGGAGGACACGACGGTTCCGTAGTATCCCGGTGTATATCCGACATATACGACATTGGGGGTGGAGCCGTAGACGTAAACGTACGTGACGTAATGCAAAGCTGAGCTGGGCGGAATGCTGTAAATCGCCGGTGGCACGGAGGTCGCGACGGCCCATGGCCCATTCGGCAACGCCGAGGTGAACCACACTCCATTCTGGACCGCGTAATACGCCGTTCCAGGTATATAGATCACCGGCGTTGCCGTATTGACGGCGTAAGTCAGCGTTGTGCCCTGGATGGGCTGAAAGTCCGGATTGCCGTAGTAGTTCACATTCAGCTGGGCAGCGCTCCGCGTGATGGTTGCGGTTTGCGGAATGCTATTGGCGATAACAGCTTCTTTCGCCTCCGGCGTGCCGGGGACGGAAACGAGAACGTCGGCCTTGGGACTGTATGCCGGTATCTTTGCGAAATCCGGCGGCAGGCTGCTGCCCGGCACATAACTCCACTGCGCGTTCTCCAATGTGCCGGACTGGAACCAGCGTCCGCCGATCAGGACGTAATAGCTTTGATTGGCGGAGTCGAAGAAAATGTCGGAGCCGGTGTTCGACACGTATTGCAGGCTTGTGCCTAGAATTGCCGTCAATTGCGGCTGCCCATTCGTCACCAGCAGCTCGGCCGGAAGAGTGCTGACGTAAACACTGGGAAGTATTCCGTCTTCCTCTGCATTTTTCATTGATTGGGTGGGATTACCAAGTGACTGGTTGGAATTGGTCTCGACCGCACCCTGCTTGATCTTGTTGAGGTCTTTGGTCGGTTCGTGTTTGGCGACGGTCCACGGCCCCTGGACAGCCGACGCCTCCATCCATCCGTCCATCAAGGCGAGATAGTACTTGCCTTTCTTGGGATCGAAGATGATCAGGGCACGGGTGTTGACCACCTTTTGCAGGTTGTCGGCAGTAGGAGCTAACACCGGCTGACCATCAATCAAGGCTAGCACTGCCGGAGTCATGCTGTAGTAAATGATGGGCGGGTTGTTTTCTAGCTCGTACGTCTTCTGCTGCGCTGCGGCGTTCGTCACCGACAGATCAGCTTCGAGCAGGTCAAGCGGAACCGTCTTATTCCACGGCAGGTCTTTCAATAGCGCAGTCGTGTAGGTGTATCCGTTGTTCGGGAGCGTGGGAAAGTTCTGCTTAGTGATACTCGGACCTTCCAGCGTGACGACGCGGTTGACCTTGTCAACTTCGGTGCGAGCAGAAATCCAGATGACGCCGTAATCCGTGCTTGAAGCCGACTTCACACGCACGGCTGCGCGCCCGCTTAGCTGGTTGCCAGTCCAGCTTTCAATCTGAGGTTGGAAGATAGAAATGGTGGCGCCCTGGTAAGTCATCACACGCGGCCAGGGCTCATTGGGATCCTGCGGAGATGAAGTATTAGTCGTCGCCTTGGCCGATTGCGCCGGCGACGTTGTTGGTGGGGTTTGTGCGAAACAGAAGTTAGGAGATCCTAGGCTGACGCTAAAAAACAAGAAGTGCCGCAAAAAGCTGCACCGAACCGCTGCGTTTCATACTGCTGCACCATCCCAATTGGAGAACCGAACGGCCGGCACCGGGCCGGCCGTCGTTTTATCTTTTCTGGTAATTCGAGTTTGCATCGTTGACGGCCAGTTGTTTACTGACGCCGTTGATCAGCGTGCTGGAAACGTGATTGGTGCCGTCCGGCAACTGCGCGAACGCTGCATTGATCGTTACTGCATCGCTCGGGTCGTTCAGAAACGACTGGACGTTCAGACCCTGCAACTGTTTATTCTGCTCGTTGATCGTGAATGTGACGGTGTCGCCCTGCTTGACATAGTTCTTGATGACCAAGTTCGCAGTTCCAGCTCCCGGCTGCAACGATATGTTGCCTGCCTGCTTGGCCTGCATCAGTGCGTTCGGATTCGGCGTGGTGTACTGCTTGGCCAACGCGCTGATCTGCTGTCCGTACTCTTGGAACTCCTCTTTCTTCTTCTCGACGACGTGCTCCTTCAAGCGGCCTTGGCGACCTCCCTGCTGTGCCTGCTGGTTGCTGACCAGGGTTTTCTGCTGTTGTCCATTGACCATCTGCACCTGATACACCTTGGTATCTTTCACATCACCCTTGATGCTGATGGTTTCGGTTTCCGTCCAGGTGTACTGCGCCAGCTTCTGCTTATTCGCTTCCTGGTTTGCTTTGAGTGTCATGAGTCTGTCGACCATCTGCTGATTCTGGGCCAGGCCGGCCGTTCCGGTTAGAAATACCGAAGAGATAAACACTGCGATTGCGATAGACGCGACAATACGAGGCCGCCGCGACTTCGGTGTGCGGGAATGGGACATGAGGTCCTCCGAGTCCTTCGGCCGCCGGTGGGGCGGCACTAAGATTTTTGGGGCGGTATAAGGTTACCTGATTCGCGACTTAGGCGCGAATGGCCGTACCACCAGGGATAGAGTTTAGAGACACGTAGCGGCTCAGACGAGCGATCATCGCACTACTTCGGCCGGCCTAACCAAGAGTACTGCCAGGCCATGGAAACATTGCTGTAATTTCCGCCGAATCGAACGTAGGCGCCGTCGCTGTATGCAATCTTGATCGAC
>DASRAA010000115.1:0-24526 GCA_035638375.1 Binatia bacterium
GCTTTTAGTCCCTTCGCCACTTCTGGATTCACGCGTAACGTCACATCGGTGCGGTCATGCGCCTTAATCATCTTCCGCATCTCGATATAGATCTCGTTGCAGATGGTAGGCACCGACTTCACGAATCCCGCACCCGTGCAGTAGGGGCAAGCCTCACTCAGCGTGCGCTCCAGCGATTGCTTCACCCGTTTGCGGGTAATCGCCACCAGTCCGAAGTCGTTAAACTGGAGCGCCTTTGAGGGCGCCCGATCATTGCGCAAAGCTTCTTCCAGCGCCTGCATGACTTTCTGACGGTTCTTGCGCTCGTCCATGTCGATGAAGTCGATCACGATAATGCCGCCCAGGTCACGCAGCCTTATTTGCCGCACGATCTCCTTGATGGCCTCGATGTTTGTCTTCACGATGGTGTCTTCGAGACGCTGTGTCTTACCAACATACTTGCCGGTATTAATGTCGATTGCCACCAGCGCCTCCGTCTGGTTGATGACAATGTATCCTCCGCTCTTCAGCCACACCTTCGACTTCAGGGCGTTGTTGATTTCGTCCTGGATTCCGAAGTTCTCGAACAGCGGCATGGACTTGGTGTATAGCTTGATGCGGCGCACCAGCGAAGGCTGGAATCGCTGCGCAAAGCGAACCACGCGTTCGTACTCTTCCTCGGTGTCCACCCAGATCTGCGAGAACTCAGCGTTGACCTGGTCGCGGAGCACGCGCTCCACCAGGTTCAGATCGTGATAGATCAGCGCCGGAGACTTGCTGTTGTCGGCGCGGTTCTTGATTTCTGCCCACAAGTGCTTCAGGAAGCGAATATCAGCACGAAGCTCATCTTCCTTAATGTTCGCAGCGGCGGTACGCACGATAAATCCGCCCACGCCGTTCTCGCGCTCGCTGGTCACAATGCGCTTCAGACGCTGGCGCTCTTCCTCCGAGTTGATCTTGCGCGATACGCCCACGTGGTTGACCGTCGGCATGTACACCAGGAACCGACCTGGCAATGCGATGTGACTGGTGATGCGCGCGCCTTTCTTGGCAATCGGTTCCTTAGCAATCTGTATCAGAATCTCCTGTCCTTCTTTCAGCAGATCGGAGATCAGCGGCGGCGGGCGATGCGCGTGCAGGCGCACGTTATTGCGGCGGCCGCGGAAACCGCGCCTTCCGCCTCGCTCGTAATCGCCGCGGCGCGGCTGGCGCTGTTGATAACTCGCAGTGGGAGGAGCCGCTCTGAGTTCGGCGCGGCCGTTCCTCTCGTCTTCGCCGTTCTCTTCCTCTTCGTAGTCTTCTTCGCGGGCCAGCAGACGAGTTTCGCCACGCTCTTCGGCGGCTACAACCTCGTCCTCATCGACATCCGCGACTTTGGGAATCCAGCGATCGGAATAATCGTTGTCGCTGTCTAGCGTCTCCTCTTCCAACTCAAGCTCGACGTCGCCAGCAACTTCGCGCATCGCCTCGAGGTTCTCGGGCATGGGATGAAATTCCATCTCGTCGTCTTCCAGCGTCTCGTGCTCAAGCGTGCGGCCTTCAGGCGCTTCCGACGGAGCTTCCTGATGCCGGAATCCCGCCGGTTCGGCTCCGGCCGCCGCTTCGTCACGCCACTCAACCCGACTGTCCGGCTCAGAGGCAACCTCGATAGTTCCATGCTCAGTCGTCTCGACAGGCTGAAATGTAGCAGCAGAACCGGGCTGCAGTTCCTCGAGAATCGCCGGCCTCGTCTCCACGGAAGGCTCGACTTGCGGAGGCTCGACAGACGAAACGTCGACAATTTCCTGCCGCTCTTCCTTGTGTTCTTCGGCGTGTCTTTCGCTGGCTGACTCCTCCGGGGCAACTTCGGCCGCCGTCGGAGAAATGACTTCTTCGCTCGCTTCGTATTCTTCTTCTTCGGGTGCAGGCGCCTGCACCGCGAGGGAGTCCTCCACAGGCGCTGACACCGTAGACACAGTTTGCACCCTAGCTTCCGGAGCCGCTGTAGTCAGGTTGCGATATTTGGAAATCGACTCGCCGGGCAGCACGATTGGAGCGTAGCGCTGCGGAACTGGTCGACTCTCGAAAGCAGGTCGATCACTTTCGGATTCCTCGGCCACATCAGCCGATTCTTTTTGAGACTCCGTCCGCTGGAAGCGCTCCTCGCGTCCCCCACGACGGCCGCCACGACGGCGGCGTCCGCGCCAGCGGCGCGCGCCTTCAACGCGAGGTGCTTCCGTTTCGCCTCGCTCCTCTTGGTTCTCACTGTCGATACGAGCGTTGGCAGCAAAATCCTGCGCTGCCGTATCCGAATCGCCCGTTTCTTCACCGTTGATCTCAGTGGCAGGCGAGTCGGCTTGCGGCTGCGATTGGCTACTCACCCTGGCTGCCACTGGGGGTGCCGGGATCTCGCCGAATTCCTCGGTCTCTTCTTCGCCGCCCAGTTCGAGGAAGTCGGAAACGTACAGGAATGCATCGCGCTCCAGTCCGATATCGACAAAGGCCGACTGCATTCCGGGAAGGACCCGCGTAACGCGGCCTTTGTAGATGGATCCTGCCAGGGTGTATTCATTTTCCCGCTCGTAAAATACTTCGGCGAGCTGATCATCTTCCACCAGCGCAACTTTGGTTTCGTGGGGGGTGGAAGACACATAAAGTTCTTTGTTCATGGAATGCTCCGCGGAACCGGGGCACACTAGAGAAAGCACGGAAAGGAAACCAACGGTGGTATCAGCCTATGACACACAGCAGTACACGCCCGGATGTGCTCCAGCCTGATGACTGCTACAGCAATAGATGGAGTTTGTCTGCACCGTTATCGGCAGGTGCCTGGGAGGTTTGTGACCACACCTTCACTTGGAAGGGGTCGTTACCCGCCGCCCATTCACCTGTTCTTGCAATCCTGTCCGGCCCACTCATCGTGCGACCGATTCAATGCCCCCGTTCGTGAGGGCGTTCGTAATCTTTTCGTCACTCTTCGAAGGTCCGGTCCCTGCGACCACCCTCCCGGCGAGTGAACCCGGGGTCTGCCGGCCCGCGTCCCGATGGCGCGGCTCCAACCGGCAAAAGCCTGATTAATTCACGAACCGGCGCATGCGGACATTCATCACAATCCCCAGCGCCAGAAACATAAACAGTACCGAAGATCCCCCATAACTCATTAACGGTAAGGGGATTCCCGTAACCGGCATGAACCCAACAACCATACCTACGTTAACCAGGATGTGGAACGCGAGAACCGCGACCACCCCCATGACCACGAAGGCACCCGCCCGGTCAGGGGCCGTCTGAGCGTTCTGAATTAGACGCATCAGTACTATAAAGTATAGCAGCAAAAGGCCCATAGCACCGATGAATCCATGTTCTTCGGCGAAAGCCGCGAAAATAAAGTCGGTGTGCGGGACTGGCAGGAATTGTCCCTGTGTCTGGCTGCCTTGCGCCGTGCCCTTGCCAAAGATTCCCCCCGCTCCCACGGCCACTAAGGACTGTATCAATTGGTAACCCTTGTGCTGCGGGTCGGCTTCCGGCTCGATAAACGTGGTCAGCCGATCCTTCTGGTAGGGTTTGAGAACATGCCAGGCTACAGGGGCTAACAACGCCGCCACCAACAAGATAGCCAGCGCATGTTTTGCTTTGATGCCGCCCAGAAATAGTCCCATGATGGCGATCGGCATATAGGTGAGTGCCGTCCCCAAGTCTGGTTGCGCCAGGACCATCAGCATGGGAATGCCCACCAGGGCGCCGGCCTTGACGATGTCCTGAGCGTCGCATCGTCCTTTGATGTCAGCAAAGTACTTGGCTATGGCCAGAATCAAAACCAGCTTCACCCACTCCGAAGGCTGGAAGTGGAATAAGCCTCCGACATCTACCCAGCGTCGCGCCCCAAGATACTTCTTGCCGAAGACCGCTACTGCCAGTAGGGACAGAATCGAGATCACGTAGAAGAT
Source organism: Binatia bacterium (assembly GCA_035638375.1). Taxonomy (GTDB): domain Bacteria; phylum Acidobacteriota; class Terriglobia; order Terriglobales; family Acidobacteriaceae; genus DASRAA01. Next base: position 3,906 of record DASRAA010000115.1, read on the forward strand.
CGGCACGCGTTCAATCAGCGCCTGATAGCTAATGAGGCTCATGGCGAACATCAGCGCCACACCGCCCATCACCCAGTAGACCTGCTTGATGTGGACACCCATGAACTTCGTGTTCAAGGTGGCGCTGTAAATTTCGACGACTCCAAGCGCGCAAATCAGCAGCACCAGCGCCAGAAGCACCCAGTCGAAATCGCGAAAGGAAACGTAACGGCTCACGGTTGGGTCCTGGGAAGAGCTGCGCCGCCTGCTGCAGGAGATAGCTGGGTATCTGGCTTTTTGGAGGCTATCCCCTTCGCCGCCACTGTCGGGGCAGCGCTCGGTCGCAGCGGAGGCTCAGTCGGCTGTGCCTGCGATGCATCCACCTCGGGATTGGCCATTTCGGTGTGCGACTCAACGACTTGCAGGGTCGAGGAATCCGCACGACGGTTGACTGTTGTCGCCCTGGCAGATTTCGTCTGCAGCTGCTTATTTGCATCCAGCGGCACGGTGAAGCGTCCGCCTTGCAGCTTGTTCTCGCCGGACTGCGCGTCGCCCTCGTGCCAGACTGCAGCCACTTCGGCTTTGTTGGTCGTCGCAGCCTTGGCTACTTGTGTCTGCTTGTTGCGCTGCTTCTCCACATAGGCCTTGATCACCTTGGTTGCGACCTGAGCCGCCAACGCGCCATGCTCGCCACCTTCGAAGAGGCAGGCCACGACAATTTCCGGGTTGCGTCGCGGCGTCACACCAACAAACCAGCCGTTGTCCTTATAGAGATTCTTTTCGCTGGCCGACATCTTCTTCTTGTATTCGTTGGAGACGGTTTGCGAACTGCCGGTCTTGCCTGCAATGTCCACTCCAGCAATCGCTGCCCTGCCTGCAGTTCCCACAGGCGAAACCACCTGCGCCATGGCATCGGTGATGATCGTCCAGTTCTTCGGGTCGATCGGAATCGCGGCATCGTCGTTGTAGTGAGCAACCTGTTTAAACTCCGGCGGGAACTGCTCCGGGAATGCCACGTGTGGCCGACGCAACGAACCGCCGGTGGTAATGGCCGCGACCGCACGCGCCAACTGAATTGGCGTGGTTGCCACTGCGCCCTGTCCGATGCCAACCGAGATGGTTTCGCCGGCATACCACTTCTGCTTGAAGTTCTTGATCTTCCACTCTTCCGATGGCATCACACCTGAAGCTTCCTGCGGCAAATCGATGCCGGTCTTCTGTCCCAATCCAAGCATCGTCGCGTATTTCGCGATGCGGCTGATGCCCAGCTTTTCCGCCAGCGTATAGAAGTACGAATCGCACGATTGGTAAATCGCCTTGGTAATCCCAACCTCGCCGTGCGAACGCGCTCCTCCCTTCGAGCCCGCAATCCAGCACTTGAAGAAGCGGCCGTAAAATGTCTTTCCGCCGCCGCAATTCACATGCAAATCTTGCGCGATGCCTTCCTGCATGCCGGCCGTCGCCATGATGGTCTTGAACACCGACCCCGGCGCGAGCTGCGCCTGAATCGATTTGTTGAGCAGCGGCTTGCCCGGATCTTTCAGCAGCGCATTCCACTCGTCGCGCGTGATCTTCACGGCAAACGCGTTGGGATCGAACGCCGGCCGGCTTACCATCGCGAGAATTTCGCCGTTGCGCGGGTCCATTGCCACAATCGCGCCCGGCTTCCCTTCCAGCGCTTGTTCGGCGGCAATCTGCAGGTCAAGATCGATGGTCAGCTTCAGCTGCTTACCTGGCACGGCCGGCACGTCGCTCAGTGTGCCGACTTCCTTTCCGCGGCTATTGACGATCACCTGCCGGGAGCCATTCTTGCCCATCAGGACATCGTTGTAGTACTGCTCGACTCCCGACATGCCGACCACATCGCCGGGGCTGTAGAGTTCCCATTGCGGCTGTGTCAGCATCTCTTCGCTCACCTGCCCGACATAGCCGATCACGTGCGCCATGAATCCGTTTTTGGGATACAAACGCCGATGCACGGTAATAATGTCGAGCTCAGGCAGGTCCGCGCGATGTGACTCGATAAACGCCAGCTCATCCGGCGTGATGTCATCTTTCAAAAACATCGGCTGGTAACCGGGTACCAGTTTCATTTTGCTGAGGCGTGTACGCAATTCATCCGGAGGAAGGTGCAGCCCCTCGGCAATCTTGTCGGCGTCGGCGTCGAGATTGCGATTCTGATCGCGTAGCAGAAGAACGGAAAACGACGGATAGTTATCGACGATGATGCGGCCTTCGCGGTCGAGCAACTTACCGCGTGGCGCAAGAATCGGAACTTGCTTGATGCGGTTCTGTTCGGCAAGTGAGGTGTAATAATCGCTGCGTGCTACCTGGAGCCGCCACAATCCGAAGGCCAGCAAAAGGAAGATCGCCAGCAGCACGTATTGCACTGCCGTGAGGCGGAACTGCGATACCTTTTCCTCGCGACCAAACATTCGCAACTACAGCCGGACTACCCTGCTGCTGGTAACCTCTTCGCCTCGCTCGCGTAAACGGCTTACACACGAGAGCCTATCGTCTCAAGGCAAAACGATTGCCAAACTTCGAACACATGAGGGTACTAGCGCAAGCCTGTTACTACTATTGTATGCCCAACTGAACCGATGCGCTCCAGTTAACTTTAGGTCTCTGAGGCACTTTACGGCTAGCAACTAATTGGCGGAGCTGGGTTTGGCCGCGTAGCAACGGCGAGGCAATTCTAGCCGTTAGCCACTGAAAATTGAACCCCTAAGTTATTCGGCCCTGCAACGGCCAACCGAATCGCCGGGTGAGTATCACCTAAGGGCGAAGTACGCCTTCAGGCCTACAGCAACCGCTGTTCTGAATGAACTAAAACGGCTTTAGCCGCTGGGGGTAAGTCGTCCCTCGCGAAGATCTCACCTGCCCAACTCCCTCTGATACTGGGCCAGCAATCCTCGATCTTTGCGACTCTGCACCACCCGTCGCACCGCCGCTACTATCCGCTCGTTGCTCCGGTAGATCGTCAGCGATTCCAACGCATCCTGCGCTGTCCGCACATCGGCGCTCTCAATCACAGAAATTAGAAACGCTACTGCTTCGTCCAGCCGCGAAGCCGTCATAGCCGCCAACAGTACCTTACGCACAGGCGCTGCGACGGTCCGTTGCCATTTCTCTTTCAGCACTTCAAACCCCGCCGGCAGCCGCGACTCTCCAAGCGCCAGCATCGCGGCCTCGGCAACAGCGTCATCCGCGCCATCGAGGTACATCGCAACAAACGGAACCGCCTTTTCAGTCGCTGACAGAAGTCCTGCAAAACACTCCGCGAGGACCGTCACCTCTTCATCTCCCGCAAGCACCTTCAACCGCAACAGCAGCGCACCGGACTCGCCCCCGTTGGCGGCCAAGGCCCGTACCGCTCCCGCTCGCGCAGCGGGCTCGCGATCCACCAGCAACGGCACGACCTCGGCCAACGCGTCCGGATAACGCGTGCGTAATAGCCCTTGGGCGCTCACTGCCCGCAGCTTAGCTCCCTCGTCCACCGGGGGTCCGTAGGATCCCTCCATCTGCACGTGCTTTAAGCCCGTGAGATAAGGCTCCGGCTCGTCATAGTCCATCTCGTACAACGTGGTCACCAATTCGGTGACGGCGGCACAGCGCTTGTCTAGCTTAGGAGCATTGGTGATGAGCCGATTGAAGCCTATGACCATCTCTGGAAGCAACTCGGTCGCACACAGCTCGCGCGCCACCTTCGCCGCCTTCGCCACAACTAGGTTCGATCGGTTGCGCAACGCTCCTCGCAGCTCTTCCACAACCCTAGCAGTGGCCTTGTCATGACGCAGCTCACCCAGCCTCTCGAGCACCCGCTCAGTGGGATCTGCTTTAGCCATCTTCGTCTACGATCATTGCACAAGCTGTCCGACATTGGCGCCGGGACAAAGAATTCTTCGCAAAGCGCTTCTCGTCGCCCTCAAAATGGACTACATTCTTCTTGCGGGAATCTGCGGGAGGTGTTTATGCCCGTTTACGATTACGTCTGCAAGGACTGTCAGAAATCATTTGAATTGGTCCTTACTCTCGGCGAACATGACCAGAACAATATCAGCTGCCCCAAGTGCGGAAGCAGAAACGTTGAGCAGGATGCGGCCGCGTTTTACGCCGTGACCTCAAAGAAAAGCTAGCCGGATCCCCTACTTCTGTCCTGTGTCGGCCATACGAGGATCCGTTTGTCTTCTGCCACGGCTCTTAGCACCCGGTTTCCCAAAATGAGCCGATTTTGGTTTCTCGGCGGATAATCAAGCTGGCATGAGGCGGCTGCTGGCGGGGTAAAATCGGACTGGACTTGCCTATATCCGAAACCGTCGAAAACCTCGTCTTACAGAAGAACGTACCTACCAGGAAAAGATGGATGCCTGGCGTACATCGTATCCCCAGCTAGCGGTGTGGGAGGAAGCGAATGAGCGCGGCTTAACTGGAAATAGCCTCCGACAAGCGACGGCTGTTGGTTCTCGTGACGTCTGCGGCCCTAGCCCTGATCACTGAGCATAAGCCGAAGTAGCGTGGTACCCACCCCTGTCGCCTTCGTTGGTGATAGGGTGGGATTGAAATCCGTCACAGCGAATAATTACTTCCCCCTAAACTCTGCCTGTCTCTTCTCTAAAAATGCCCTTGTCCCTTCACTCTTGTCCTCCGTGGTGCAGCAGACGGCGAACAGAGTCGCCTCGAGGTAGAGGCCTTCGGCGAGGGTCATGTCGAGGCCATGGTTGACCGCTTCCATAGCGTACTGCACGGCTAGCGGAGCGTTGGCAATGATCTTGGCGGCGATGGCTTCGGCGCGCGGGATAAGCTCGGCGGTTGGCACGACCTCATTGACCAGGCCGATGCGGAGGGCTTCGGCGGCGGAAATCACCTCGCCGGTGAGCACCAGTTGCATGGCAACGCCTTTGCCGACAAGGCGCGAGAGCCGCTGCGTGCCGCCGTAACCGGGGATGAGTCCAAGCTTGACCTCGGGCTGGCCGAGGCGTGCGTTCTCGCTGGCGAGGCGTAGGGTGCAGGCGAGGGCGAGCTCGCAGCCTCCACCGAGGGCAAAACCGTTGATGCAGGCGATAACCGGCTTGCCGAGGTTCTCGATGGCGTCGAGCACCGCCTGGCCGCGGTGCGTGTATTCCTTGGCGGCGATGGGCGTCTGCAGCGCCAGCTCGCTGATGTCGGCGCCGGCGACGAAAGCCTTCTCGCCCGCGCCGGTGAGAATGACCAAGCGGACTTCGGGGTCGTCCTTCGCGGCGGCAAAGGCGCGGCGGAGTTCGTCCATGACAGCCATGCTCAGGGCGTTAAGCACCTTGGGGCGGTCGATGGTGATGTAGGCGATGTGGTTTTTGGTTTCGCAGTGGAGGTTCTGGAAATCGGTCATGATGAGTGCCTCGGATGATTAGCAACTAGCCGCCAGCAACTTGCTTCGGCGACTGGTAACTGGTGGTTAGTAGTGGTTAGTAATTAGCAATGAATTGTTGGCAATTCAGAATGTGTGGCTCCTATATCTCTATATAATCCGGCCAACCCCGCAATGATCACAGTCGGAACGATCAGCCACCATTTACTCCCCCGTGGGCCAGCGAGCAAGGCCAGGACGCAGGATATTCGAGCAGAGGCAAAACTCGCAGGCTCTCTCCATCTTTCGAATGTTGGAATTGAAAATGGTCGCGATTGGAAACACGCTTGCCATCCCCAAATTGGTAGACCTCTTGATTCCACTCAACTCACAGATCCCTTCTCCATAGCTACACGAACTTTCCCGGCACAGGCTTATTTGGATCCGTGTAATCGTAGAAGCCTTTGCCGGTTTTGCGGCCGTACCAGCCGGCGAGCACCATCCGCTTCAGCAGCGGGGGGGCAGCAAAGCGGCGCTCCTTGAACTCGTCGTACATGACGTGCGTGATGTAGTAGGTGGTGTCGAGACCGACGAAGTCGAGCAGCGTAAACGGCCCCATGGGATAGCCGCAGCCCAGCTTCATAGACTCGTCGATGTCGGCGATAGAACCCACGCCCTCTTCGTAGGCGCGGATAGCGTCGAGCAAGTAGGGCACCAGCAGGCGGTTGACGATGAATCCCGGCTTGTCCACTGTGCGGACTGGAAGCTTGCCCAACTTCTTGCCGAAGTCGACGGCGGTGTCGAAGACCTCGTCGCCAGTGGCGATGGTGCGCACGACCTCGACGAGCTTCATCATGGGCACTGGATTGAAGAAGTGCAGTCCGACGAAGCGTTCGGGGCGCTTGGTAGCGGTCATCAGTTCGGCCACGCAGATGGATGAGGTGTTGGTGGCGAAGATGCCGTCTTTTTTCACGATGCCATCGAGCTCGGTGTAGGTTTTGCGTTTCTCCCCGACATTTTCGATGATTGCCTCTACCACAATGTCGGAGTCAGCAAGGTCTTGCATTTTGGTGGTGCCCTTCAGCCGCGATTGCGCCGCTGTTCTTTGCTCCGCAGTGATTCCACCTTTTTCGACACCGCGTTCAACCAACCGCGAAAGCGACTTTTCGATAGTCGCGAAGCCCTTATCGAGAAACTTCTGCTCCTGCTCAAGTACTGTCACGTCGAAGCCCGCGGTGGCCGCGACCTGCGCAATGCCCGAACCCATCAGTCCACAACCCAGTACTCCGACTTTCTTGATTTCCATGAGAGCCTCGAATTAGTTGTCAGTCTTTAGCCCTTGCTCATTTTCTCAATCGGCGTGTCGCCCTTAATGGGGTGCACATCGGTCAACTTCTTTACCACATCCGGCGTTGGGCCTCCGGGCGTGATCAGGGTGTTCTGGAAGGCAACGATCTCCCATTGGCTGTTGTCCTTCTTCTGCACCACCAGCGTCGGACGCGCATCGATCTGCTGCTCAGCGCCGTTCAGGTACCACTTGAGGTGTGCACGGACGAATACAATGGCAACATCTGGCCGTACCGAGCGAACCTTCTCTACTGTGAACTTGTTGCGACTGCCTTTGTAGATGGTATCGAAGATCATGCGGTGCCCGCGTTCGATCTCAGTCCGTCCGTTAAAGTGGCCGCCGAGAATGTGGATGAAATCGGCATCTTCTGCAAACAGCGAGGCCCAAGCCATACTGTCGCCACTGTTCCATGCTGTTTTCAACTTCTCTACGACCTCGTGCAGCGCCCGCTCTTCCGTCGTCATGCCTTAGCTCCCTTGTCGTTTCGTTGGCCTTGCCTTAAGCGCAGCCAGCCTCCGGCGATCGTTGCGGGAGCCATGCACACCAGCGCCGTCACCGGTGACCAGTTAATTCCGGTCACGATCATAGAGGCGATCGCAAGGGTGGCCATGATTGCTGCGATCGTGAATGCAATCCAGAGCCTTTGTTTGCCGCTGACTGCGGTTCCGAGATATCCGCCGAGCAGGGCGAAAACTATGCCGTAGACAACCGCAATCGCTTCAAATGCCGGCGAAGCCGGCACGTGCGGATCAACGTGCGTCAGCCGGAAAACTAGGAATGACGGCACGGCGAAGATCAGGTAACCGACGACGATTCCGGCGATAGCGCGCAGCATGAACGACAAGTTTCAAGTTTCTGGTTTCAAGTTTCAAGTAGGAGCTTACAGATTGTGTTGGAAATTCGTCTAAACTCGAAACTATCTTTGAAGGTTCTCGATGATGACCGCGATTCCTTGGCCGCCGCCGATGCAGGCGGTTGACAGGCCATAACGCCCCTTCCGACGGCGCAATTCGTTCATCAGCGTGATTAACAACCGCGTGCCGCTGGCGCCTAGCGGATGCCCCAGTGCAATCGCGCCCCCGTTGACGTTTGTATTCGCGTGGTCAAGGCCGAGTTCCTTCATCACCGAAAGGCACTGTGCCGCGAACGCCTCGTTCAACTCAATCAGGTCGATGTCCGACAGCGTCAGACTAGCCTTCTTCAGTGCGATGCGCGTCGCCGGAACTGGTCCGGAACCCATCAGCGTAGGCTCGACACCGGCAATGCCCCAGCTCACGATGCGGGCTTGCGACTTCAGCCCGCGTTTCTGCGCATCTTCCAGCGGCATCACCACGACCGCAGCACCGCCGTCCACGATGCCGCTGGCGTTCCCGGCGGTAACGGTTCCGTTCTTGCCAAAAGAGGGTTTCAGCTTCGCTAGTGATTCGATTGTCGTCTCGGGGCGACGATGGTCGTCTTCGGTGAACATCTCGCCTGTGGGCTCGCCGCGTTTGTCGCGCAGCGAAACCGGCGTTAATTCTTCCCGAATCCGCCCTGCCTTGTAAGCGGCATCGGCACGCTTTTGTGAGCACAGCGCATACTCGTCTTGCATTTCGCGCGTGACGCCCTGCTGGCTGGCGTATGCCTCAGCCGTCACGGCCATAGGCATGTTGCAGTAGCTGTCGGTGAGCGCGACGTAGAGCGAGTCTTCCAGCTTGCCTTCGCCTAAGCCCACACCCCAGCGCATGCCGCGGATGACATGTGGCGCCTGCGACATCGATTCCATGCCGCCCGCCAGCACGCACTTCGATTCCCCAAGCTGGATCATTTGCGCCGCGGTGACCACCGACTGCATGCCGGAACCACAAAGCCTGTTTACCGTAATCGCCGGCACTTCGATTGGCACGCCGGCTTTCAGCGCCACGTGCCGCGCGCCATAAATGGCATCACTCGACGTCTGCTGGGCGTTGCCCATGACGCAGTGATCGATCTCATCAGGCTCGACGCCGGAGCGTTTAATGGCCTCAACCGAGGCTATAGCGGCGAGTTCCTGGGCGGTGAAGTCGCGCAGCTTGCCGCAGTAGCGTCCCATGGGCGTGCGCGCGCCGTTGACGATTGCAATTTCGGGGAAAGAATTAGGCATAGGAGGGCCTTTCAACGACGAGGGCAAACGCACAAGTCTATCAGCGACAGGAAGTGGCGGCAAACTCAAAGATCTGTCGATTCGCAGTAAATTTCGGCCCTGAGGGGGCCTTCGTCCATTTTTTTCGGCGCAAACAGGGCAGCGGGTTGGCGAGCAGGGTCGAACCCGTCTGAATAATCAGAGAAGGCTGAAAAGACACCACGGTAACGCACGGGTCCCGCTGCAACATTCGGTGATTATTTACTGTTGAATGGCTTGGATGGCCTTAGGACGCACCACGTCGTTTTGAATCTGTGAGGCATCCCATCCACCCCCCAGTGCTTTGACCAAGTAAACCGAGGTGACCATCTGCTGACCAAGCAGCTGCGTAGCGAGCCGCTGACTGTTAAGTAGCGAAACCTGAGCGGTGATCACATCAAGATACGAGGCGACTCCGCCAATGTAGCGGTTGTTGGAAAGCTCCAAGGATCGGCGCGCTGAGTTGACAGCGTTGCTCTGGCTTGCTGCGGCCTGGGAAAGTGCGTCGAGGCTCGAGAGCCCGTCTTCCACCTGCTGGAAAGCCGTTAGTACGGATTGACGATAGTTGGCCACAGATTCGTCATAGGCTGACTGAGTTGCGGCTAAGTTGGCCCGATTGCGACCTCCATTCAAAATAGGCTGCAGCAGGTCACCCCCGACCGCCCAAAACGCGCTTGGCGCGGTTAGCAAGGAACTAATGCTGATGCTCTGGAATCCGCCGCCCGCGGCAATCGTAAACTGCGGATAAAAGGCGCTTTTGGCCACTCCTACCAGGGCATTCTGCTGTGCCATGTGGCGCTCGGCACTCGCCACATCGGGGCGGCGTTCCAACATGTCCGACGGCACTCCCAACGGAACCGGCGGAGGGACGAAATTCAGCGGAATGGCCGCAATCTTGAATGTGGGGGCTGGGATTCCAGTCAATACAGCGATGGCATGCTCGAAGCTTGCCCTCTGCTGCTGAACTAGATATAGCTGTGTCGTGGTCGAATCGAGTAGCGTCTGCTGCTGGGCCAAGTCCAATCCCGACGCAAGGCCGCCTTCGTGACGGCTGTTGACGAGGTCGAGACCCCTCTGCTCAATGGCGATTGAATCCTGCACCACCTGCGTTTCCGTATCCAGTTCGCGCAGGCTAAAATAGTCGGCCGCTAACTCCGCTGTGAGAACAAGCTGCACGCTCTGCAAATCAGCGGCGGTGGACTGGAGGTTCGCATTTGCGGCTTCCAAAGTCTTTCTGATTCGGCCGAACAGGTCGACTTCATAGTTCAGCGCGAATGGAATCGCGTACACACTCTGAGTCAGCGGACTGGTTGGTGTCGAGTTACCCGGCCGGTTTCCCGAATACCGCACCCCAGAAACCGCCGGGTCGACTGTCATTGTAGGAAACAGCCCGGCCGATGCAACTGTGGCTAACGAGCGCGCCTGGCTTAAGCGATCTTGTGCAGCAATCAACGATTGGTTGGCTCGCAACAGTTCCTGCTCGTACTGATTCAGCTGCTCATCGTGAAAGATTTCCCACCAGACACCTTTCGGAATCGCATCTTTAGGCGCAGCGGCGCGCCACGGGCCCTCGTTTGACCATTTCTCTGGGGCCTGAGCAACCGGCCGCTGGTACTTCGGACCAACCGTGCAGGCTGTCAGCCAGGTAGCGATGAGTGCCATAAGCGCGATGACCGACCACTTCATGAGTGGTCGGCTCCGGCTTTTTCGTCGCTGATGCGAACCTGTTGCCCTTCCTCGAGCGAGTCTGCTGGATTGATGATGATGCGGTCTTCGACACCGACACCCTGCAGGACTTCGAGAGTCGACCCATAATCGCGCCCAATGGTTATAGCCCGGAGATGCACCTTGTTGTCTGGCCCGACGACTGCGATGCGAGGGCCTTCCTGCCGAAAGAGCATCGAATTCACCGGGACCGTTAACTTGGCTGCATCAACCGCAACTTTAAAGTGCAATTCACCATAAGCACCCGGCAAAAGCCGCCCATCAGGGTTGGGCACATCTACCTCGGTCAGCAGTGTGCGCGTTGCCGGGTCAATCGCGTCGGCGGTGCGCGCGATCGTGCCGGAAAATCTCTGGCCAGGAAATTCCTGCAAGACTAGAAACGATTGCATTCCCACTTTGATTGCGGCCGAATACGCTTGCGGAACTTTCGCGAAAACGCGCAGTGGGTCCACGCGGGCCAGCTCGAAGAGAGCTTTACCGGTCGAACCGGCACTGATCAGCGCTCCTGGATCTACATTGCGGTTGGTCACAACTCCGGAAAACGGCGCATAGACGTGCTTAAACGATTCCAGTTGCTCCAGCCGACGCACGTTAGCATCGGCCGCCGCCAGATTCGCCACCGCCTGCTGATAATTGCTGACCTGCATGTCCGCTTCCTGCTGGGAAACAGAATCGGTCTTGCGCAAGTTCTGCCAGCGTTCGGCCGAGATTTTCGCGAGATCCAACTGAGCAGCCACTTGCTGACGCGTGGCACGTGCCTGCATGAGTTCCTGGTCGATTTCCGGCGTATCGATCTCTGCCAGCAACTCGCCTTTATTCACGTGGCTGCCGATGTCTTTATTCCAACGCAGCAGATATCCGTTGGTACGCGCGAAGATCGGCGACTCCTCATAGGCCTGGGCCGAAGCGGGCAATACGAGGTCTTCATCGGGATTCTCTGCCGAAGGATGCACGACCGCAACCACAGGTACCGCTTCGGCCTCGGTTTCCCGAGCGAGGGTTCGGCCAGCTCGAATTCGGGTGAACATGGTGACTGCGCCACTGACTAGGAGTACCAGTAGGACAAGGCCGATCATGCGCAATGCCGTACGCGGAGGCGCAGCTGGAAGCTCAGAGGGCGGCGTGATGCTCGAATCGCGACCGTGCTCTGGCGCCGTCGTTGTGTGTGCTGCTTCGGTTTCAGATTGCATGATGCTGTATTAACTCCAGGCGGCTACGGCCGCTCCGCCTCAATCTGTTTGCCGCGACGGCTGTGCACGATTACGAATACCGACGGCACAAAGAACAACGTCGCCACAGTGGCAAACAAAAGTCCTCCAATCACGGCGCGGCCAAGTGGAGCATTCTGTTCGCCGCCCTCCCCTAGTCCGAGGGCCATGGGTAACATACCGATGATCATTGCCAGGGCCGTCATCAGCACCGGACGAATCCGCGTATAGCCGGCCTCCAGAGCCGCCTGCAGTGCCGGGACACCCCCATCCATACGTTCACGAGCGAACGACACCAGCAGAATCGAATTGGCTGTGGCCACGCCCATGCACATAACAGCACCTGTAAGCGCAGGAACACTGAGCGTGGTATGCGTCAGCAGCAAAATCCATGTGATACCCGCCAGCGCACCGGGCAGCGCAGTAATAATGACGAACGGGTCGAGCCAGGACTGGAAGTTCACCACGATCAAAAAGTAGATTAGGACGATTGCTCCGAGCAGACCGAGTTCCAGCCCGGCAAAAGAAGTACGCATTGTGTCCACCTGCCCGCGCACCACGATGCGCGTGCCCCGCGGCAGATGGTCCGTGAAAGGCTGAAGAACTTTCGTCATGTCCTTTGCGACTGCTCCAAGGTCTCGCCCTTGCGTGCTGGCATAAACGTCCATCACCGGCTGCACATTGTAATGTGTTACAACGGCTGGACGAGCCACCGGACTTAACTGCACCAGGTTGCCCAGAATCTGCGCACCCGGTGCGGTCGAATCGTTCACCGGCGTATTCATCAGGTCTTGCATTGAAGTCACCCGATACTGCGGTGACTGCACTACGACGGAGTACGTAACCCCGTTCTTTGGATTAAGCCAGTAGCTAGGGGTGGTTTGGAAGCTGCCGCTTAAGCTGACCAGCACGCTCTGTGCCACGTCACGCGAACTCATACCCACCTGAGTGGCGCGGGTTCGGTCGATATCCAGGCGCAGAGTCGGCAGGTTGAGCATTTGTTGCACGTGCACATCAGCCGTGCCCGGAACATGCCGGAGGCGGTTGGCGATCTGCTGAGCAATCCCATAGTTCGACTGCAAATCGTTGCCGATCACTTGAATATCGATCGGCGCGGGTAGTCCAAAATTCAGGATCTGGGTCACGATATCGGCTGGCTGAAAGAAAAACTCGACCCCCGCAAAGCGGCGAGGCAATTCCTGACGCAGTGTTTTTACATATTCGGCGGTTGGACGATGATGCTCAGGGTTGAGTCCAACAAGTATTTCTGCATCGCTAGTTCCAATGACGCCCGAGTTGCTGTAAGACAGATTCAAGCCGGAATTCGGCAGGCCAATGTTGTCAAGTACATTCACGAACTCATCTTTCGGAATCGCCTCTTTCAGGTAGGCGTCGACCTGATCGCACAAGCGCGCTGTTTCTTCTACCCGCAGCCCGGATCGCGCTCGCAAGTGAAGTCGCATCAAGCCCGCATCCACGGATGGAAAGAAGTCTTGCCCTAGGTAGAACAGCCATCCCAGCGACAACACACAGAAGGCCAGGAAGAACGTTGCGAACCAGGCCCGATGCTGCAGGGTGGTTTCCAGCATCTCATAATAGCTGTCTCGGAATTTCTCAAAACCACGCTGAAAGCCCTGTTGCATCCTGCCAAAAAACCCCTTCGGGCCCACAGCACGTTCCTCATGCCCACGCATCAGGTACATCACCAAGGTCGGAACTAGCGAGCGCGACAGGAAGTACGAGGCCAACATGGCGAAAACCACAGCCTCTGCCAACGGCACGAACAAAAACTTTGCGACGCCTGTCAGGAAGAACATCGGGACGAACGCAATGCAGATACACAGCGTGGACACGAAAGCTGGCACGGCAATCTGCTGTGAACCTTCAAGAATGGCTGATTCGAGCTCCTTTCCCTGAGCTAACAGCCGTTCAATGTTCTCGATGGCTACGGTGGCATCGTCCACCAGGATGCCCACGGCAAGGGCCAATCCGCCAAGCGTCATGATGTTGATGGACTGTCCCAGCGCACTCAGCAGAATGATCGAAATGAAGATCGATAGCGGGATCGATATCGAGATAACGATCGTGGGCCGCCAGTCTCCAAGGAATATCAAAATCATGGCAGCCGTCAGGGCCGCGGCAATGAGTCCCTCGCGCACCACCCCGCCAATCGACGCCCGCACGAAGAGCGACTGATCAAATAACGAGGAGACTTTGAGTTCGGATGGTAATGACTGGGAGGCGAGGGAGACCATTCGCTTAACACCCTCCACAATCGTAAGCGTCGACGCGCTGCCAACCTTGAGGATGGACATTAGTGCACCACGCTCCCCGTTCATGCGAACGATGTTGGTTTGCGGTGCAAAGCCGTCGCGAACATGGGCCACATCGCGCATGTAGATCGTGGAGCCGTTCACGGTCTTAACCGGCAACGAATTCAACTCATCCACTGTTCGTGGCGAGCCATTCATCTCCACCTGGTACTCCAGAGAGCCCATTTTTGTGGTACCCGACGGCAAAATCAGGTTCTCGGCGTTTAACGCCGCGACGATATCGTTGGGCGATAACCCGTTTGCCTGCAGACTTGGAACGCTGATGTCCACCTGGATCTGGCGCATCTTGCCGCCATAAGGGTAAGGCGTCGCGGCGCCTCGTACGGTAGCCAACTGGGTCCGGAGGAAGTTCTGTCCTAGATCGAATAGCTGCTGTTCCGGCAGCGTCTTGCTGCTCAGCCCCAATTGCACGATCGGTATGGATGAAGCCGAGTACGTGATAATTAGCGGAGGCGTTGTGCCGGGAGGCATGGCTCGCAGTTGCGTCTGCACCATCGCAGTCGTCTGCGCAAGCGCCGTTTGGATGTTCGCTCCCGGCTGGAAGAAGATTTTGATGACCCCGATGCCTGCCAGTGACTGGGACTCGAGATGCTCGATGTCGTTCACCGTTATCGTGAGGCCGCGCTCGGAGTTAGTGATGATGCGGTCAGCCATCTCCGCCGGCGAAAGGCCGGCGTAAAACCAAACCACGCTGACAACAGGAATGTTGATATCAGGCAGCACGTCCACCGGCATGCGCATGATCACCAGCGGTGTCACGATCATGATGACGAGCGCCAGCACGATAAACGTGTACGGACGCTTCAGAGCCAGCCAAACTATCCACATTGCTGTAGCTTACCCCGAGTCGTTCTTTTCCCCGCACGAAGAACCAGCAGGCTTTTCGATTCGATACGGTGCGTATTGGATCCAATACCATGATACCTTAGGCACATGCCGGCGAAAGTGTCAGAAGAAGAGAAACGGCAAATCGACGGACCGGAGAATGGCAAGCGGTCACCGGGACGCCCTCGCAGCGAAGCAGCAAGACGCGCCATTCTGCGAAGTACGTTGCGCCTTCTGCGCACCGCCGGATTCGGTGAGTTGTCGATCGAGGCCATCGCCGCTGACGCCAACGTCGGTAAGGCTACCGTTTACCGCTGGTGGCCGAATAAGGGGGCGCTGGTGGTTGACGCCTTTTCCTCCAGCGTTCGAAGGCAGTTGTTGTTCCCTGATACGGGCTCTGTCTATTCCGACATGAGCCTGCAGATGTCCCATCTGGTTCAACTGATGCTGTCACCCCGCGGACAGATCGTCGCCGCTTTGATCGGGGGTGGGCAAACCGATCCGGACTTGATCAGTGCATTTCGCGAGCGTTTCGTAAGGCCGCGACGCAAAGAGGCCTATCAAACATTGCGCAAAGGAATCGAGCGAGGGGAACTACCTCCAGACGCTGACCTCGATCTCATCCTTGATTCGCTCTATGGCGCAATCTACATGCGGTTTCTGATCTGGAAAGTCGGCCTGAACGATGCGTTCATCCAAAACATCTCAAAGATGGTTCTGGACGGCGCGCGTCAGCGGTCAGATTCATCCGCGCGAGATCGCGAGCCCCAAACGGGCCTGTTGCCGACGTAGGCTGAACGACGAGTCTTCGCCTCCGACTCCTGCCATTGTCAACCGAATGGGAGTAGAGCTGCCTCAGTCGCGACGCATCCACTAGCTTACCGTGAATTTCGACTCCTTCTTCGCCATTAATCGCAGGGAAGATTTACATGTGCAGCAAACGACCAGTGCGAGCAGCAGTAAGGAGTGGTGGCAGAGGTAACTGCGACCGCGATACGATCACAATCGCAAGCGCTGTTCCTCCGCTCGCGAAGCTGTACGAAGTCTCGGATAAGGTCCCTTGGCACGCCGCATCCGCATAGTGCGAGAGCCGGGCGAGCTCCGAGCGCAACATCTCGAGCATTTGCCTGACGCCGTCCTCACCGCCGGCGGCAAGCTCCCAAAGCACCGGATGCCCGACCGCAACCTGCGCTTGCGCCCAGTGCAAAGGCCTTGACGACATCGGCGCCGCACCTAATCCCATCCATCAGCCCAGGGATACGCCCGTCGATGGCGTCGGCAATGTTTTGTGAGCATCGATCGGAAGGACAAGCGAGCGCCCGCCGCCAGCAGACGCTCTAGCTTCGGTACACGTTGCCGACCTACGGCCTTTGGCGAAAACTGTTGTGCTTGTCCTTGTAGATTTGCTTCGATAGGCGGTTCTGCTGTTTGTTGATCTCGGCCTTCTCGCCTTGAGTTAAATGGCCGCCATTAGCCTTGCGGTCGGTAGAGGCTTCTTTGTTGAGATGGGCTTCCTTCGTTTCCAGGTTGGCCGCTTCCCCCGCCGTGAGCTGTCCGCTCTTCACACCTTGTGCAATGCGATCTTGCTGGTTCTCGGAGCGCTTGCCCACTCCGCTCTTGGGATCTGTGTTTTGAACCGCCGAATTGTGCTTGTCTTTGTAAATCTGATTAGAGAGCTGGTTCTGCTGCTGGGTCAGCGCATTGCGATCAGCAGAGGTCAGCTTGCCGTTGTCCTCGCTGCGCATCAGCTTCTCTTCCCTGTTCAGATTCGATTCCTTTTTCTCCAGGTTAGCCGTCTCGCTTGCGGTAAGCTGGCCGCTCTGGATGCCTCGCGCAATGCGGTCCTGCTGATTTTCCGTGCGTTGGTTGATCGTCGCGGGCTTGGTCGTGTCGGTGGCGCTGCTGGTGGTTTGGGTGGCGGCCGGCCGTACCATAATGGCTATGGCTGCACTTATACATAGGGTCTTGCCAATGTGGATCTTCATCGAAACTGTTCTCTCCTGAATTGGGTTGCGACGTTATATGCGCTTTGCCACATGAAACACGCGGCCCTACGACGTGTCGCGGGATGCATGCGAAATATATTTCTTAGAACTTGCGCAACTCGAAATTGCGAAG
This sequence comes from Binatia bacterium, assembly GCA_035638375.1. GTDB lineage: Bacteria > Acidobacteriota > Terriglobia > Terriglobales > Acidobacteriaceae > DASRAA01. The sequence continues at coordinate 20,908 of DASRAA010000115.1, forward strand.
GGGGTTAGACGACGAAATCCGAGGCGCCTGTGATCACGTTCCTTTCCTGTTAGTTAAATTAGGGCTGTGTCTTACTCTGTGGGATCAGCTTGGGATGTTGCGTGGTGCATATACTGCACCAGATCCATTGCCAGGTCGTCTGTCAGAGTGAAGATGATGTTGGGATGCTGCGCGCTCGCCAGCTTCGTCGCTGGCGTCGCCGGCAATGTGGACTGTGGCGCTTTAAATTGTGCGCGACCCCTCCTCCGTGCCCAAAGTTTGGGTTCTGTGCATTGCATGCTGCAACAATCTGCTGTTCAACTACCGGCATCGGCTTTGCGGCTTTCTTCGCATGGGCATAGCGATTGCAGAATGGGTGCCACCCAGGCGCGCCACCAGTCCGGTACCCGAACTGGCTCCGCCCGGCATAAAACCGGCATTGACGCAGGCGGCTTTGATTTGCTCGCAGGCAGATTGCGCGTGCACAGCCTGCGTGAAGATAGAGATCGAACAATGCAAGCGACAGCTTAACTACGAAGACATAGCTAAAGGAGGAACGATGCACGTTAATCCTGGCCGCGAGGCGGATCTGAACTAAAAGTTGGCGTGCATTCTACTGCAGAGGGCGAAGTCAACGGCCGGAAATCGGCGTCACTGGACGACCCCAGCAATATTGGCTAGCCGGGCTGCATCGGCTAACCTAGAGCCATGTCCCCTAAGCTGGAGCAGGCGCTGGAGCTGATTCGCGAGGACCGCCCAGAAGCAGTGGACGAGGCGCTAGCTCTTCTGCAAAACACGGTCTATTCGTTCAGCATGAAAGTCTGCGGGCATCCTGAGGATGCCGAGGATACCATGCAGGAAGTTTTGGTCAAACTCCTGCCATACCTGCCCAAATTTGATAGCCCGCAAGCACTTTCGGTCTGGCTCTACAAAGTGGCCCGTAATCGCTGCCTGATGAACCGGCGTGGAACCAAGAACAACCGCAATAGGCACGTTTCGCTCGACAAATTAATGCCCAGCCCTGGGGAACTTGAGTTTCTGATGAATCTTCAGGAGCCTGATCCTGAGACCAACCTGCTGCGCGAAGAACGCGACGCCAGACTGCATCAGGCCATCCAAAGAATCCCGCCGCTGTACCGGATGACGTTGGTTCTGCACGATATGGAAGGCCTCAGCACAGCGCAGGTCGCTGAGGTCACCAGCGTTCGCGAGGGTACCGTGCGGGTGCGCTTGCATCGCGCTCGACTTCTCCTGCGGCAACAGATTGCGCGACTCTCCCACTCCACTACTTTCGGCCTGGAACGGCTCCACCCCGCATCCGCTGGGAAACCTCAGCCCCGCCGGCCACGCCGATGCCGCGAAATGTTCGCCTCGCTCTCCGATTACCTGGATGGTTTGGTGGACGACAAACGCTGCCGAGAGATGGAGAAGCACCTGAACGACTGCAAGCCTTGCGTGGCATTTCTCGACAGTCTGAAGTCGGCTGTGGCACAGGGGCGGACTTATCAGCCCAAATGCGATAGTGATCGCGCAGGCCAACTGCGCAGGGATTTGGCCCGCAAGTATCAGGCAGCTCTGGCTGCCCTTCCTGTGGATCACAGCTGAGACTGCAAGTTATTGAATTGAATACTCTTTAGCGAATCGGGAAAGTTTTCAGATCCTCGCGTATTTTCCTGTAATGCCCCATAGATTGCCTGCATTTATCCGTGTGGCCCGGCAAGAGGGTACGGCGAGGAACGGCTTCCTCGCTCACACACGGAGACGAACATGATTTCGGGCAGCATTACTTTGACCCAGGCGCAAGGCAGTCATCGACAATTCATCGCCAGCGATAATCGCGGTCACAACTTCATCATCGATGATGCGGCGGGAAACACCGGGCCCAAGCCCATCGAACTGATCGCAATTGGGCTGGCCGGGTGCACCGCGTTCGACGTTATCAGCATCCTGCGCAAGAAGCGGCAGGACGTGACCGGCTACGAAGTGCGCGTAGAGGCTGAACAGAAGCCGGATCCGCCGAATGTCTTCACCAAAGTGCACGTACATCACGCCGTGACTGGCGTCGACATCCCCGAACGTGCTCTTCAGGATGCGATTTACCTCTCTGAGTCAAAGTACTGCTCGGTAAGCGCGATGCTGAAGCTCAGCGCGGAGATCGAAACGACCTGGGAGATCGTCCCCGCCGAACAAGCGGTTGCGGCGGGCGCTTAGCGGCATGATGCGCGCACTTCGAGCGATTTCGTTGGACCTGATGGCGTCGATGGTGCTGGCCATAGGCGCCGCTGCGCAGGCTACCACTCCGCTGAGTCTTCCCCCGAGGCGGTGAAGATGACGCTAGCGAACAATCCCATGCATAAGGCGGCGCTGGCTGACACGAAGGCCGTGTCTGCGGCTGTGCGCGAAGCTCGCGCTCCACTATTGCCGAAAATCACTTTCGCGGAGAACTTTACTGCGGGCAATGATCCGGTGTTTGTTTTTTGGTACCAAGCTGCGGCAGCAGATTTTCACTGTTCAGGATTTTGCGCTCAACCAGCTGAATAAACCTACTCCAATCGGCAACTACGCCAGCCGCTTCTTTGGGCAGTGGAGTCTATTCGACAGCACGCAGAGCTGGAAGGCGCTGGACCGTGCCAGGTACCTGAATTTCGCTGCCAGCGAGCAGCTCCAGCGCACCGATCAGGAATTGATCTACCAGACCGTCCAGGCTTACTACACTGTGCTGCTGGCGCAAAAGCAAGTGCAGGTTGCGGAAGAAGCGGTGAAGACCGTCACAGCGATCGAGCAGCAGAGCCACGAACGCGTGGAGAGCGGCCTGGCTGTCGATTCGGACCTGCTGAGCGCGCAGGTGCAGGCATCGGCGCGGCAGCAGGAACTGATCGAGCGACGCAACGAGCTCGCGTTGGCACGCACGCGGTTGGCACTGGCGATGGGCGCTGCCGCGGATGCCCTGTACCAGCCAAGGGAGGCGCTAGAGGGTTGGACGCTGCCTGCGGCAGACCTGAACCAACTGGAGAAAACAGCGCTAGAGAAACGTCCCGACCTGAAGCGCTCGGAGTGGGAGCGAAGCGCACAAGACAAAAACCGTGGGGATGTCGAAGGCAGCGTTTGGGCCGCGGCTGAATGCATTTGGATCGTGGCAGGAGGACTCTCACAGTGTGGGATGGACGAGCGCCAACTACTGGGTAGCGGGAGCGGAGCTGCAGTTTACCCTCACCAAGAGAGGCGTTCTCCGCAAGCTCCGTGATGGTGCAATGCCTAAGATCGTGGACCTGAAACTCGGTGATCATGGCCGGAGGCCGGAGACGCATCAGCAAACGGGCGCTGAACGCTGCAGCCAGGTTCGGCTGGAAGCGAAGCGCAGTGGAGGCCCTTGCCGCAAGTACAAAACGGCGGGTTATGAGATAAGCCGCGACACAAATTCCGCGTTCATGAGCACCCGCCCCGTCTAAGTTATTGAGAAGATTGGTGGACCTGGTCGGGATCGAACCGACGACCTCTTCCATGCCATGGAAGCGCGCTCCCAGCTGCGCCACAGGCCCACGAGGGGAGGAAAAACTACCTCTCTGATTCTCTCGCACGTAGACAATCGAGTCAACGTGGCATCCATCGTCAGCAGCGTTAGGAATTAGCCGGGAACAAT
>DASRAA010000116.1:0-4208 GCA_035638375.1 Binatia bacterium
GCTCCGTGGCCGCTGTGATCGGGCATGACTTCGGTTCGCCGGTCGCGGCCTATTGCGCAGTCATCCGGCCCGATGTGTTCCGGTCCGTAGCGCTGATGAGTGCTCCATTCGCAGGCCCGCCGCAATTGCCGTTTAATACTGCTGAGGAGCTTACGTCGTCCGTTACGCCTGTCCCCTCCAGCGTTTTCGAGGACCTGGCGAGGCTCGATCCTCCACGGAAGCATTACCAACAATATTACCGAACGCGCGAAGCCAATGATAACATGTGGAGAGCTCCGCAGGGCATCCCAGCTTTCCTGCGTGCCTATTATCATTACAAGAGTGCTGATTGGAAACAGAACCAGCCATTCAAGCTGGTCTCCTTCACTGCGACTGAGTTGGCGAAAATACCGACCTATTACATAATGGACCTCAGCAAGGGGATGGCAGAGACCGCGGCCGAGCACATGCCATCTGCGGAGGAGGTTGCTGCGTGCAGATGGCTCACTGACGCAGAGTTGTCCGTGTACGCAGACGAATTTGCTCGGACCGGATTTCAGGGCGGCCTGCAATGGTATCGATGCCTTGTCGGCAAATACGTCACCGAGCTTGAAACGTTTTCTGGCCGCACCATCGATGTGCCGGCGTGTTTCATTTCCGGCAAGAGCGATTGGGGTATCTTTCAGCGTCCCGGTGCACTTGAGAAAATGGAAACTGCCGCCGTCTGCACTCAATGGCGCGGCACGCACCTGGTTGATGGTGCGGGACATTGGGTTCAACAGGAGCAGCCGGAGGAGGTCACTCGGTTATTGCTCCAATTCGTTCGCGGATAGAGGGGCGCATCGCCGGATGTCCGGTTGGGGTCATAGATCGGGATAGGGGGGCGCCTCACGACGCCGCCCCTCCCACACCACCGTACGTACGGGTCGCGTATACGGCGGTTCGAGAAGTTTCGCTAACACGTGCCAAATAGAGATGGAAGTCCGAGCGATCTGAAGTACTTGTTGCTGAGTCCGACTGAGAGGGCCTTGCTCCTGGCAAGATGCCAGGGACCAAGACCGCTGCCGGCGGTATTGCTCGCCAGCCGCCCTTTCACCCCCAGTGCGATCAGCGCCGCGCGGCGACGGCGTGGTGTCTTCCACTGCCGCCACAGAGCGGCCCGGAGTCGCAGCCGGACCCAGCGAGTGAGGGCGATGAGCACTTCGGGTGTTTCGCAGAAGCCGAAATAGCCGACCCAGCCCCGCATATACGAGGCCAGCTCTTTCATTGTCGTTTCGATGCTGACACCCTTGGCCTTGCGCGTGATCTCCCGGGCTCGTCGCTTGAACCGTTCCAGAGCCTTTGGCGCGATGATGCGCTTGACGTCCGGACCGACTGTAAAGCTGAACCCGAGGAACTTCCGTTCCTGCGGTCGTGCCACCGCGCTCTTCGACTCGTTTACCTTGAGCTTGAGCTTGTAGGTGATGAAGTGTGTAATGCTCTCCATCACCCGCTGACCCGCTCGCTCGCTACGAACGTAAATGTTACAGTCGTCCGCGTAGCGAACGAAACGGTGTCCCCGGCGCTCCAACTCCCGATCGAGTTCATCGAGCACGAGGTTACTTAACAGGGGCGAAAGAGGGCCTCCTTGCGGGGTCCCTTCCACGCTTGGGCTGACCAGCCCATTCTCCATCACTCCGGCATTCAAGAATGCACGGATGAGTTTCAACAGCCGCTTGTCTTCGACACGTTTGGCGATTTGACCAACCAATTTGTCGTGGTTGACTCGGTCGAAAAACTTTTCCAGATCAAGATCAACCACCCAGCCGTAACCTGCTACAATATACTGCTGTGCTTGGGCTACCGCTTGATGTGCCGATCGCTCCGGTCGAAACCCATAGCTGTGTCGGGAGAACGTCGGGTCCCACTGGCGTTGCAGGACTTGCATCACTGCTTGCTGGACGAATCTGTCGAGCACAGTTGGAATGCCGAGTTTGCGAACCCCTCCTCCATCCGGCTTCGGGATTTCCACCCGCCTCACCGGTTTGGGTTTGTAGGTTCCGCTCAGTAGTTGTTCCCGGATAGCTGGCCAGTGCGCCTTCAGGTGAGCGCTAAGGTCGTCGACAGTCATCCCGTCTACGCCCGCGCTACCTCTGTTGCCCTTCACTCGTTGCAACGCTTCCCTCAAGTTTTCACGCTCACATATTTCTTCCATGATTCGACGCGTGTTGGCGGGGCTTTCGGGCTCATGTGTCACCGAACGCGATTCGACTTCTTGCCGTCCCGCCTTCCGGGCTTCACCCCTGGGCGAAAGGTCCAGCTCTGACTGGGCGCTCTGTCGCTTGTCGCTCTCGAGATTCATGTCCTACTTGCCTCTCTTCTCGTTCAGGCCTTCGCCCCCTCGTTTCCGGCTCCGCCTATCCGTTTCTCCGCCTTTCGGCCTCGGAGTGCCTCAATAGCTTCGCCGACGTCGTGGGACTACTATGCCGTCTGCTGACTTCTGCTCTGCGGTCAGACCGCCTCTCGACGGCCTCAGTCGCCGCGGCGACACAAAGCAGATCTCCTGGGGTAATCTCAGCCGCCTTCCGTGCACAGCCGCCGAATCTACGCTTCGCGTCCTTGATGGATATGGACTTCGCGGTAAGTTGGCCGCTCGTCCGGCGCTTGCGCCTTGTATCCGGTTTGTTTTGTCCATCGGCTCGCACGTTTGCTCCACGCTTCCTTACATGGGGACTTCGATGTCAAGAGCAAAAATCTGCAGGCAAGCACCTCTTTCTTTCGGGCGTTACTATAATGTGGTGAGCGGGACGACATCGACATCCTGGCAGCCCCACGAAGCCTTAGGCAAACTCCGCCCGTCGTTCCGCCCGTCGCGGACGGCCCGGATGTTTCGCCGATCTCAGCCTGGGGCGACGGAGAGCCCGAGGCTATTCCACACGCCCAGAGAACCGTACAACGAACGTAACACGACACGAGGCGGAGCCCGCTTTCAGTGGCTCGGTCATCGTTGCCACACCCTTACATGCGGTGGACCCCCGACAGTGGATCCAAACCATGATGCAGATATACGCATCTGCAGCGAGGCTCCGAAGCAGCGGTGCCCAATCTTTAAGAGCGGCTTAGAAGCCATGGAAGCGTGCGGGATCACCGCCACCTCGGATCGTTATCGGCAGGCAGCCAGTAGCTCCGCCGAAATCTTTGTTCATTCGAAGGGTTTGATGAGTAGTTCAGGCCGTGGTGCGACGCAGCTTGAGGTCTGCCGGCACCTCGCCGGTCGTGACCATGCGCCATAGCACAATCAGCAGCTTGCGAGCCAGTGCTACGATCATCGTCTTCCGAGTAGAGCCGCGACCATCCGCAGCTCGTTTATTATACCACTGCGTGAGCGCACTGTCTGGGTGGAACCCGAGAAAGCGCCAAGCCAGTTGCACCATGCCGCGGCGCACCCGCGCGTTGCCAGCTCGCGCGAGGCCTTTCTCGCGCCGACGATCGCCGCTCTCGTCTGGCGATCCGGTTAGACCAGCATACCGTGCGACGGCTCGTCGGTCCCGCAGATTGCGCGATAAGATTTCGTGCACGAGCAAGTCTGCCGTCTCGATTCCTATGCCGAACACCCGAGCAATCAAATTCACCATCGCGTTTGTCCGTGTTGCTGGAGCATCTCTCAGGCGTTGTACACGCGCCTTCTCGATCGACTTGATTTGCTCTCTGAGAAAACGTAGGCGCGCGATATCGCGAAGCATCTCGGCCAGCGTAAGCGGTGGCAGCCGCGCACCTTCCGGTGTGACAAGGGTCTCTAGACGGTCCGCTGCCTTGCGCAAGGTCGGATTGAAACCGCGAATGCCGAACCGCGCCAGACAGGCCTTCACGCGGTTGACGATCCTGGTGCATTCCCCCACCAGAGTCTCACGCTCTCGGTTAGGTCGCTTCGCATCCTCTTCCTCAACGGTTGGAATTGCCACCATCCGGCAATGATCAGGCTCCCCGCGCAGCCAGCCGAGGACGACGCGTTTGAGATGCTCGGTATCAAGCCGATCGGTCTTGGCGCGCCGGTGCTCTCTTGACACGGCAACGCTGGTTGGGTGGATGACGTATGCTTCGATGCCTCTAACCCGCAGCCAGCGCGCCAACCAGAAGCCGTCCCGGCCAGCCTCGAAGGCTACGACGATCCGCTTGATCTCGCGACCAGCCTTGACTGCCTGCTGCTGCCAGTGGTGCAACAGTGCCAGCAATCGGTTCTCGTCGGCCTC
>DASRAA010000117.1:0-7116 GCA_035638375.1 Binatia bacterium
GGTGTGTTTTGTGTGATGTAGCGAAATTTATTGGCGGAAAATGGCGCGATATCGATGCTGGACACAGAGCGCAAGCAACATCGCTTACAACTTTCCGCTAGGATTTCGAAGTTCCTGGGAACCGTGGCTCCCTTCTTTCGGGCTTCCGAGAGGCCTATGGCGACTGCTTGCTTGCGGCTTTTTGCTTGCCACCTTTGCGTCCCTTGCCCGATTTCAGGGTACCTTTCATCCGACGCCGCCTCGCGCTCGCAACCGATTTGCGGGCGGTCGTGCTGCACCTCCCCCGCGCCTCGAAAATAGGTGCATTACACGTATCGTCCGCCGGGGCGGGCGAGGTAGGAGAGGATCTATTTGACTCGCTGAAGTTCCCGATACGCCTCGCTCTTCGAGACCCCGAACTCCTTCGCCACCTGTTTCAGGGCGGCCTTTTCATCGAGCGATTCGGTCTTCATCAGCTCGCGCACGCGCTGGGCGATGTTTTTGTTTGCTGGGTGCCCTTGGTCAATGGGATCGAGTTTTCCTATGAGCAACGTGATCTCGCCCTTCACCTCTCCACGTTTCTGCAATGTGGCAAGCACGTCTTCTGCCCGCCCCCGAAGGAATTCTTCATGCAGTTTGGTGACCTCGCGCGCGACCACCACATGCCGGTCCGGTCCCAACAGCTCGACCACATCCTGCAAAGCCTCGATGATCCGGTGCGGAGCCTCATAGAAGATCTGCGTGCGTGGCGAATCACTGACCGCCTCGAGCAGCGTTCGGCGTGCGCCCGGCTTGGACGGCAGAAAGCCGCTGAAGCGGAATGAGTCCGTTGGAAGACCACTGGCAACCAACGCCGAAAGAAACGCTGACGCACCGGGCACAGGCACAATCTTGATGTGATGACGCACGGCGAGCGCAATCAACCGGTAACCAGGATCGCTCACTCCAGGCATGCCGGCGTCACTTACCATGGCGACGCTTTCACCCTGTTCCAAGTGGACAATGAGCTCGGCCGCGCGCGTCAGTTCGTTGTGCTCGTGGTAGCTGATTGTCGGCTTCTTGATGCCGTAATGGTCGAGCAAGAGCATCGTATGGCGAGTATCTTCGCAGGCGATGAGGTCCACTGCTTTCAGGACGCGCAACGCGCGGAGGGTGATGTCCTCCATGTTGCCGATGGGAGTGCCGACAAGATACAGCGTGCCCGCGCCGAGGGCACCTCCGTCCCGCACCACCCGCGTTGTGGTCTGCGGCTTCGCCATACGCGGAAAGTGTACACCTCAGGGTTGCCGTTGTCGGTTACATCGGTTACAGATGCTGCCAGTTGCCGGTATGCGTTGCGAACAGTTATAATGAGAGTTTCGCCCTGCACATTGGGAGTCCTCTGGAGTAAGCAATGGCACAAGTTTGCGAGATCTGCGGCAAGGGGCCGCGCACGGGAAACAACATTAGTCACGCCCACAACGTAACTAAACGCCGCTGGAACATCAACTTACGGCCTGTGCACGCCAAGACTGCGCATGGCAACAAGCGCATGCGCGTGTGCACAAACTGCCTGCGGAGCGGCAAAGTCGTAAAGGCGTAACACTTCCTCAGTCAGGTATTTAGCTTAGACCCTCTCGTCCCCGGGAGGGTTTTCTATTCTGGCACGTACTTTCCTTTCTCGCCTTTCGACCACGGATCATAGGTGGCGACGAAGTGCACGCGCTCCGGCCGGGTAGGGTGGTCATAGAACCAGATCTTCACCCACTCACTCGGTGCCGGATCATTCAGATTGATCTCGCCGCTTTTCTCAAAATAGCGCGCCGCTACCTGGTTGAAGTTGGGCATGATGCCATGAATCACCTCGATACCGTAGCGGTCAGCTTCATGCTCATAGTGGCGCCCGATTGCGTTGAGTAACGGTGTGGTCAGTAAGGTCATGATTGACAGCAACAGCATGAGCATCGGCAGTGAGGCCCAGTCGTCGATGCCGTGAATGCTCCAGCGCGGTCCCCATCGGGCGAGGATCGCTCCCGTGAAACGGTAGCCGATATAGAAGAGTACGAGCAGGATGAGAGAGATGATGGCGATCAATTGCGGAATGTGCAACAACACGTAGTGCCCCATTTCATGTCCAAAGACAAACAAAGCTTCCTGCGGAGTAGCCTTGGTGAGGATCGTGTCCCACATGACCGCCCGTTTGGAGGCACCGAAACCCGCGACATAAGCGTTCATCTCAGTAGTTTTGCTGCTCGCGTTCATCTCGAACATCCGCTCTGGAGGAATGTCCATGCCGCCGTGGTGTACGACCTGCTCGACCTGCGTCACCAGGTCGGGATGGTTCTCTGCGAGCGGCTTGAACTTGAAGAAGAGCGGATCGATGATCAGTGGCTGCAAGAAAAACGTGAGTGCAATCAACGGCACCGACGCAAGCCAGAAGTAGAACCACCAGCGCTGCGGACTGCGACGAATCACTTCATACAGAATAAAGATAAAGATGGTCGCGATGATGAGGACAATGATCTGATTGGTGACCCAGTCGCTCCACCAGGAACCCCATTTCTGCACGGAGCGGCCAAAACGCAGTTCGAGCATTTGATCGGAGATGCTGGTAGGGAGGTTCAGGACAGCCAGGCTCAGCAGCAGCAAGGGGGCAAAGATCAAGACCTGTGCGAAGCGGTGGCCCGAGGCGCGCTCGGCCCAGTCGCGATACTTCGGCGCCACTCGGAAATACAGCACGACCAGCAAGACCACGATTCCATACAAAGCATTAGCAAAAAAGTGCTGATGCAGCGCATTGCGATAGGCGGTCGCCTTCACGACAATTTCGGGCGGAGGCGAGAACTCGGTAGTGACCGTCTCGGGCGTTGCGGCAATTGTAGGCGAGGCGGGCTGTGTCTGAGCAGAAGCGGCGGCGAAAGGTTCGACCGTCAGAACGGTCAACAGTGCAAGAAGAAGAAGTTGTCCCCCTGCAGAATGAGGCCAAGGCTGAGAGCGCATTTTGTCTCCTGCGATAAATTGCTAGCTAGAACGTTTAACTTCGCCAGTCATCTCCCTGTAAGAATAGCCGACACTGGGGCTGCGGTTCCCATAGGGAGGAGCGCCGCACACCGCAACCTACCCAGATACGAAAGGCAAACGGAAGGCTGATGGCTACGGGCAACGTGCCCACCAAGAAATGGATACCTGCGAATTCGCGTCTCAAGATCGACAAGGTGGACTGCACAGGAATGGCTAAAATGGAGGCGTTAACGATCAAGCAAAAGCCGCCTTCATCCCAGGATTCGACTGGCTGCGGGAAAGTAATCGATCTGGGCCAGGTGGAGTTTCCCCACCTTTTGCTCACCGCGCTCGAATCCCGCGCGGACGACTTCTACGATTGGTTCCAGCATTCGTCATCGATGGAAAGAACAGCGACGAGGGCAAGAAGAACGGTGGGCTGCAATAACTCTCCGCCGACCTCAAAACAATCCTTTTTACGCTGACATTTCAAATCCCAGAATTATCCGCGTGGCCCCAGAGAAGGTGAAGTCCGGCAGCGAAAACATTTGGCGGCTGAAAGTCGAGATGTACTGCGATCCGATCAGCCGCAACGTCGAACCCGCCACCCGCATAAGAAAGTCGCTGGGTTGCCGATAGCTACCGCGCGGGAATACTGGCGGAGTCGCCAGGTGGCTTCTACGGCGTCACCCTTCCCAATTCCAGGTAATGCTGCAGCGGCACGCCAAACGCATCGGCGACTCGGTTGAAGAATGCAAACATGGCAATGATGTACACGGCCTCAGAGACTTGGTCTTCAGTCCAGCCGTGGTCGCGTAGTTTCTGAACATCATCGCTGGTCGAACGAGGTGCAGCCTCTGTGATGAGCTTGGTGTACTCCATCAGAGCAAGCTCCGCGCCAGTCAGGGCGGCTTCATCGACCTTTCCTTCCAGAATTGCCGTGACGCATTGATCGTTGGCTCCCTGAACACGCAGGAAGTAGGCGTGGCTGTCCAATCAATACGGACATCGGTTCAGGTAACTGACGTAGCTGGCAATCATCTCTTTGTGGCGGCGCTGGAGGTGACCCTCAGAGAAATGGATCGTGTTAGAGAAGTCCACCACTTGACGCAGAAAGTCGGGGCGTGCACTGAAGCACTTGATGATGCCCGGCACTTGGGTGCGTCCGGAGTTCGCACGCCAATAGTCGTAGGCAGCAAGAGTTTCACCAGCAGCATCCCCATCTTCGATGATGTGGATCTTTGGTGAAGGCGGCGCTTGGCCCTCCACTCTGGGCGGGATTACAGGCCCGTAAAAAGCAGACTTCGATTGCTCGGCAGTATTGGCATTCATTTTTCGTTAGAGCCCCGGCATGACAGACTCAGCATCCTAGTCTAATCCTAAGAACGCAGAGAGCCTACGCCTACCCAATCCCAATGTACCTCAGTTGCAAGCAATGTAGACAGCTGGGTTGGTTACAGACAATACTCGAAATGTATTAGCCGTGAAATAAGGGAGGGAAGAACTGATTCGCTAAAAGCGAGGTCCGTTCTACCCAGACGAACACAGATACAGATAGAGCGGACCTATCGCCCCTTATGCCGCAGCTGAAGTCCGCGATGGCTTGGAGATTTCAGCTAATGTTTTCCAGAGTCGATCCGGCTTCTCTTTCAATGCCAAATCGGCTTGAGCAACGATGCCAATCACACCGTCATTTCCATCCACAATTGGCACCCGCCTCACTTGATGCTCCTGCATCAGGCGCTCACACTTCTCGACATTTTCTCCATCGCGACAGGTGAACGGGTGTTGAGTGATGTAATTCTGGATGGGAGTAGTTTTAGGGTCCAGACCGCGCGCAACGATGCTGCAGCACAAATCACGGTCGGTGATAACTCCCAACAGTTGTTTTGACTGTTGATCGCTTACCACGGGAACGAGACCCACGTTATGTTCACACATGATCCGTGCCACTGCCTGTGCATTATCCGTAGGGACACAACAAGCCGGGTTCTGGCTCATGACGTCTTTAATTTTCATGGTTTACCTCCATTGGTCGCGCCTACTGTTGAATCTTGACGTGATCCACGATGCTCCGGCCCGCTGCGTGCGCAGCCGCCACATTTAGCGCCTTCTGATGTTGAGTCTCATTGGCCACCGTGCCGGTCAGGGTTACGGACGTATCATCCGCCTTCACATCGATCTTGGAATTCGATAGGTCAGGTTGCGACTGCAATCCCTGTTCGATCTGTTGCTGAACCTGCGTCGAGTCGGCCGCAGACATTTGCGATTCGGGTGTCATCGTCTGCTGCTGCTGCTCCATCTGGTCTGGCGGCATCTGCTGACCTGGCTGCTGCATTTGCCCTTGCGGATTTGACTGCTGAGGGCTGGTCGACGGATACCCTGGTTGCGTCCGTTGGGCAAACATCGCGCCAGCCAGCAACAGAGTGAGAACACAAAGTAAAGTTCGCATACAATGCTTCTCCTCGGCGTTTTTCTCCTACTCAAAATTTTCGATGCATCGAATTTTGGAGAGGTGTCTTAAATCGGGTGCGCTGCACCCACGTTGGGAGGAATTACACATTATGGAAGAAACCTGAGGTGAATGACCTTACTGTGAAAGTGCTATTCGCTGGCGTCCTCAGAAGTCCCTCGATCTGCATCTTCAGGAACGATCTGCTTGTGCTGCAGCAGGGCATAGACTGGTAGTCCCAGTAGTACCACCCCACAGCCCAGCAGCACCTGTTGCGGTGAGTGGAAGAGTGTTAGCGCAAGTAGCAGGACAATCAGTGCCAAGAACGCGAGCGGTGTGAGCGGATAACCCATAGCGCGCACAGCCGGCGCGCTGCCTAACGATGCATCACGACGTCGAAACACAAATAACGTGCTCACGGTGAGACCCAGAAACAGCACAGCCACGAAGATAAAGTACGCGATGATCTGGTCGAACGCGCCAATCGCCACCAGCACCGCCGTCAGCATGCCTTGGATTCCGATGGCGCGCACCAGAGTTCCGAAGCGGGGATGCAACTGCGCCACAACGTGCAGGAACACTCCATCGCGCGCCATCGCGTAATACACTCGCGGGCACACCATGACGAGTGCCGCTACGCTTCCCACCACGCAAATCACAACCGCAGCCGACAAGATATCAGCACCAGCCTTGCCGAACAGCACGGTTCCGGCCTGTGCAACAAATGTCTGGTCTGAAGTCACGCTTTCGATGGGAACGAGATACAGAAAAACACCGCTTACCACCACGTAAGCAGCAACGACGCCCAGCACTCCTAATACCAAGGCACGTGGTAAGGTGCGAACCGGGTCCCTCACTTCTCCGGCGATCTTGCTTACATCCCACCAACCTCCGAAGCTGTAGAATGCCGCCACCACCGCGCCGGCAATGGCAGGCAAGAGAGGCTGAGAACCTGGGCGCTGTGCCACGAACGGAACAAAATGCGACCACGACCCTAGCCGAAAAACCAAGGCCCACACCACCAGGAGCGCCAGAATCGCGAATTTCAGCCAGGTCGCGTATCGCAGCACACCAGCGGCGGCGCGGGTGTTGAGCATGTTGACGAGACAAATTGCGGCAATCGCCAGAACAGCGATGAGCCTCGAGACTCCTAAATTCCATCCAAAGATGAACGCCGCGTAGGTCGCACCTCCCACCGCCAGCGCGGCCGTAACGCCAGGGTCCATCACCAGCAGGCTCATCCAGCCATAGAGAAACGCAATCCGCTCACCGTAGGCTTCACGCAGATACACGTAAAGCCCACCCGCCTCGGGAAATCGCGCCGACAGCTCGCCAAAACACAAGGCCCCGCTGATAGTGATCGCACCCATGAAGAGCCACGCTGCCAGCAGCCAGAACGGAGACCCGAGCGCCTTGGCCATGCCGGCCGGCGTCAGAAAGATTCCCACGGCGATGGCCTCCCCTGCCACCGCCGCGGCGGCTGAACCCAATCCCAACTGGCGGCGCAAACCGCCTGGGTTCGTGGCCGATCTCGGAGCTTGCGCCATGACCTAAAAGCTATATCGCAATGCCATTTGAAATGCACCCGGCCCACCGGAGCCGAATATGCCTCCGACCGTCATGACCGGCGCACCGAAGGACGAGGAATGCAAATATCCCGGAGTATTCGGCGTGTTGCTGTGGCGCACCAGCACGTTGGCGTAGCC
>DASRAA010000118.1:0-12981 GCA_035638375.1 Binatia bacterium
ATCGGTCTCTATTTCGACTCAACCAGTTCACTGAGATTCCTTTGCACCTCGATTTCGTCGACCCTGATCCCAAGCTAGGGAAGTCAGGTCAATTCGGATGTCCCCCTCGTCGGTCGCCCGCCGAATGCGATGTCGCATGCGCACTCCGAGGTTAGCGTGGAAATCACCGAGACGAGGGTCACAATCATCGCGGCTATACCTTGATTTCGCCCATAGCTCATTGTTTCGTCTGCCGGCTGCCGAACTCGTAACTTGACATTCTGTCACAAGTTAGCTAAAAATACGAATAACGATTCGCGTTTCGTGTTTTAGGGTTCGCGTTCAAAAATCGCAGTTCGCGGAGTAGATCTTACTTATGGCTGTGCCGGTTTCGCAGATGTGGACAGTGGCGACATACGTCCTCAAACAGAGGATAAGAGGTCGCAAGCGCTACCCTCTCGTACTCATGCTCGAGCCGCTGTTCCGCTGCAACCTGGCCTGCGCCGGATGCGGCAAGATCCAGTACCCGCCCCACGTGCTCAAAGACCAGCTCACGCCGGAAGAGTGCTTCCGTGCAGTCGACGAGTGTGGCGCGCCCATGGTGTCCATTCCCGGCGGCGAGCCCCTCATGCACCCGCAGATCGCCGAGATTGTCGAGGGCCTGGTTGCGCGCAAGAAATACATTTATCTCTGCACCAACGCGCTGCTACTGAAAGAGAAGATCAACCTCTTCACGCCCAGCAAGTACCTCACATTCTCCGTCCACGTCGACGGCCAACGCGTGCATCACGATTTCTCCGTCTGCCGCGAAGGCGGATACGACATCGCCATCGAGGCCATGCGCGAGGCCATCGGCCGCGGCTTCCGCGTCACCACCAACACCACGCTGTTCGACGGCGCCGACGCGAACAGTGTGCGTGCGTTCTTCGACGAGATGATGCAGCTCGGCGTCGAGGGTATGATGCTCTCGCCCGGCTACTCCTACGACAAAGCGCCCGACCAGTCGCACTTCCTCGGACGCGCCCGCACGCGCCGCCTATTCCGCGCCATGCTTTCGAACCGCAAGCAGAGCTGGGTGTTCAACCAGTCGCCGCTCTTTCTGGAGTTCCTCATGGGCAAGCGCGATTACCCCTGCACGCCGTGGGGTATGCCGACCTTCAACCTCTTCGGCTGGCAGAAGCCCTGTTACCTCCTCCAGGACGGTTATGCCGACACCTTTGAAGAGCTCATGCAGGCCACCGAGTGGAGCAAGTACGGCACCGAGTCAGGTAATCCCAAGTGCGCCAACTGCATGGTGCACAGCGGATACGAAGCCTCTGCCGTCAACGACACCTTCGGCTCGCTCAACGGATTCTGGGCCACGGTGAAGGCGACCTTCTCCACGTCTTATAAGGATGTGGAAGCCGCCGCCATGCTCAACGAAGAGTTCCGCCCGGTGCATTCCTACAACCCACTGGTGCAGATCGATGAGCCAGCGGTGTCATTGCATGCAGGCGATTGAGCTGCGGAGAGTTAAGTAATTCTCACCACAGAGGCACTGAGACACTGGGAAAAAGCTAATAATCGCAAAAAAGACGTCTTGTGCGAGTGCGCGAACCTGGTCGAGGTGGTTACGAGGTTTTAATAAATTTTCTCTGTGCCTCAACGCCTCTGTGGCAAGCGTTTTAACCAAGGGCGAAACGCATTTTTCACTAGCAGGGAAATTGAGGCAGGGCGGTCTCAGAGTTTTAGACCCAATTTTCTCTGTGTCTCTGTGGTGGATTTTCAAAGAATAGCGAAAGGCGAATACCGTCATCATGTCCGAACCCCAACGTCATCTCACCGCCGACGACCTCGAAGTAGTCGAGGGCACCGAGCACCACCGCATCGAAGGATGGGTTCCCGAACTCGCCTCCGAGGCCGACCTACGCGATGCCCTCGAGAAAGCCTTCGACTATCGCGGAGACGTCACCATCACGCGCAGAAACGGCGAGCGCATCGAGGGATACATCTTCGACCGGCGCAGCGCCGCTACGCTGGCCGATTCGGTGGTGCGTGTCATCCCGCAGAACTCCCGCGAGAAGATTTCCATTCCTTATTCCGACATCGCCGCCCTTGCGTTTACCGGGCGCGACACCGCCGCCGGCAAAAGCTGGGAAGCCTGGGTCCGCAAGTACTGGGAGAAGAAGGCTGCAGGGGAAAAAGACATAGCACTGGAGCCGGAGGCTCTGGAGTAGGTTCTACAAGCTGCCTGGGAGCTGATAGACGGAGCGACGGAAGATGGTTGCCGGAGAGGGAATACTGCGCGCGAGTGCTCAGATAATGGTTCCGGAGGGGTTGTGAGTCAAGATCCTCAAAGGTGCCGGTACGATCCGGAGGAAGGTCGCCCGGGCACCCGTTAGTCAGTTGTCAGAATCGCAGGGGGGAGAAAGGCGCAAGGTCGAACGCGGGTTTCCGGCCCGTGATGAGTTGTGTCATCACTTCAGCTGTGGCGGGGGCGAGCATGATGCCATCGCGATAGTGTCCCGTCGCGGCGAAGTACCGGGAAATGGAGGTTTCTCCCAGAATCGGCAGATGGTCAGGCGTGCCAGGCCGAAGTCCGGCCCAGGCGTCGTGCATGCGAGTGTTCTTCAGTACCGGCGCGATTTGGACAGCGGTCTCGAACATGGCCTTGATGGTTTCGGGATTGGTTTGCTTGTCGAAGCCGGCCTCTTCGACTGTTGCGCCCAGGAGAATTCGTCCGTCGGAGCGCGGGATGATGTAGATGTGGGGCGTGCGGATCACGTGGTGCAGCAGCTCGCTCCCACGTATCCCAAAAGAGCGGATACCTGGGGCACCCACGGGCTGTGGCACCACGCACAGAATCTGGCCTTTTACGGGACTGGTTGGAATCGGAAGTGGGGCAATCTGAGCGGCCCATGCTCCTGCGCAATTGACGACGAGTCCAGCATGATATGTGGCATGTGCAGTGCGGACACCGGTTGTGCGATCGCCAGCCGTAAGCACCTCACGCACGGCAGCGCCGGTAACGAAATCGACTCCGCGATGGCGGGCGGCCTTTTCGAGTGCGCGGCCGAGATCGCGGGGATCGACGCAGGACTCTGGGAGGAACCAGGAGTCTTCGCCTAGGCAGAGATTGGGCTCAAGGTTGGTCAGTTCGAGAGCTGGGATTGGCCGGGCACCCTCACACAAGGGCACTTCGGGTTCGGCAAAAACGGCGATGGTTCCGGTGTTACGGAAATCGATCTTCTCGCCGGACTCGGTCTCGACCTCATGGACGAAGTCCGGATACATCTTCGCGCTGGCACGCACCAGCGGCAGCAAGGCCGCAGGCGTGTGAGGATCGCAGTGGGCGATCATGCCTCCGGCAGCGTGGGTGGCTTCGCCGGCAGGCTCGTGCTTCTCGACGATGATGATGGTGAGAGATTGCTCTTTGAGGCGCAGAGCAAGCGAGAGTCCGATGACTCCTCCGCCGATGATGGCGACGTCCCAGTGCTTCACCTTGCGATTGTAAAGAAGCGATCCGCAATTAGCATTTGGCTTTAGGTTGGCAGGTCGCAGTTTTCAGATGTCAGCAGAGATGCTCGCTCACGGATATGTGGGTTGCCCCTTAATTCAACCCCCAGGTGTCGCAAAACAAGGCGATGCTTGGGGCAGCCGGCTTCCTTGCCCGTACCGCCAAGGACGGCGGCGCAATTCCTCCGAATCGTCGGTCGCGGCGGGGACGATCGCCCAGCTGGCTTCCTGCTTCGCGCCAGCTAAAACAGTTCGAGATGGGGACACCCGACCGCAAGTTCTCGTGCTCACCAAAGCGACTGCATCACCGCACAGTCCCGGTACCGCCAGCGGCCCAGCGATTAGGGCTCTGGACCCGTGACGTCAGACGGGCGAGGAGTGCCGCGAGCAACAGCACCGCAAGAACTCTCAAGGGTTTCAGCCGATTGAAGGCGAACGCCACGGTAAAGATGAGGAAGATCGCGTAAAGGGCGAATGTCCGAAGTGCGGCGAACCAGCGCGCGGTTCGAGAATGAGCAGTCAGCGCGGCCGTCAACACCAGCCCAAAGCCGAGGGTAACAACGAGCGCGGTGCGCAGTGGATTTTGCGCTACGTGTTCGCGCTCGAATGCAGATAGCAACACAATCACCGTGGCAAAGTGAACACCCTGCGCTGCGACAAAGGCGAGAACCAATGTTGCCTCTGAAGGCAATCGCCTGACGAAGCGCACCAGGGCTGGAGCGGCGAACGCAAACAGGAAGCACACACCGGCAAATCGCGCCGTATTCCGTGTTGCCGCAGATGCACTTGCGCGACTCCACCCCAGCAACGCATAGGTCATTCCGGCGACGAGAGCGTTCGCGCTTGCTACCGTCCACAGCAGAAACCGTGTCGACACAGGACCCACTCCAGAGAATCGCATTATGGCATAGCGTTGGTAATAACTGGTGAGGCCCAGCTTCTTCCCTACAAGCGCTCCCTGTGCAAACTCATTTCCAAGCCTCAGATGAGCCATGATGACGCCCAGAAGGAGCTTGGTTGAGCGGGCGCCTATATCACCATCGTCGTTGAAGCTCTCTTCTTGAGGACAGGATGGGACGACTCGGAGGTCATATTTCCGTTCCAAGTACTCAATAGTTTGTTGCAGGGCTTGCACGAGTAAGTAGCTGCAGTCAACAAAATTGCCCGACAATGATGGATTCAAGAATCAAGGCCAACCTCACAAAGAGCACACTCTGGGGCTTGGCGCGGCTTTGGCGGGCTAGGCTCGAGGGCTACATATGTGGCATGATTTTTTCACTCGGTGCAATTTTGAGAGCTGTATTCGTGACCAGCGTGTGAGGAGATTGCTAATGGAGAAGTCTTCCCCGGTTTCGCCTTCCTTGCATTCCAAGATCAGCATGCTGCTGCGGATGGCTGCGCTTGCGGCGGTGTTTGCAGGCACGGCAGCGGCACAGGAGGCTGCCGGTGCCCATGCGCAATTGATGCAGCTCGTGGAGCAGAACGCACCCGTCTGGAAAGAGGTTTCGAAACAAATCTGGGGTTATGCCGAGCTTGGCTATCACGAGACGAAAAGCTCTGCCCTGCTGCAGGAGCAGTTGAAAACGGCAGGATTCCGGGTACAGGCGGGCGTAGCCGACGAACCGACGGCGTTCATTGCGAGCTATGGCGAGGGGAAACCGGTGATCGCCATTCTGGGCGAGTTTGACGCGCTGCCTGGACTCTCGCAGCAGACGGTGCCAGAGAAGGATCCCGTAAAAGCAGGGACGCCGGGACACGGATGCGGGCACAACCTGCTGGGGGCAGGCGCAGCCTTGGCCGCTGTTTCTCTGAAGCAATACATGGAGGCGCACCACCTGCCGGGAACGCTACGCTATTACGGCACGCCAGCCGAAGAGGGCGGATCGGGCAAGGTTTACATGGTCCGTGAAGGTGCGTTCAAAGATGTCGATGTGGTGCTGCACTGGCACCCGGCGGACCGCAATTCGGTCAACAACGGCGGCATGTTGGCAGTGGTTTCGGCCAAGTTCACGTTTCACGGAGTTGCAGCCCACGCGGCGATGGCGCCGGACCGGGGCCGCTCGGCGCTGGATGCAGTGATGTTGATGGGCAGCGGTGTCGAGTTCATGCGCGAACACGTGCCCAGCAGCACGCGCATTCACTACATCATTTCGAAGGGGGGCGCGGCGCCCAATATCGTTCCCGACCTCGCAGAGATGGAGCTGGTGGCGCGGAGCCCGTCGAATGCGACCTTGAAGGAGGTGTGGGACCGGATCCAGAAGATTGCCCAAGGCGCGACGCTGATGACCGGCACAACGCTGGAAATCAGGGACATTGGCAGCGACGCCAACATCATTCCGAATGACCCGTTGGCCGCGGTGGCGCAGAAGAATCTGCAAGAAGTGGGCGGCTATACGCTCGATGCCGACCAGAGGAAGTTTGCCGAGGTGTTGCAGAAGACATTCGTAATAGACACTCCGCCGAGCCTGGCCGCGACGAATCAAATCGAGCCGCTGAAGAAATTCGACCCCAACCAGCCCTCGGCATCAACCGATGTGGGCGATGTGAGCTGGAACGCTCCGACGATTGGGTTCTCGGCGGCTACGTGGGTGGCCGGTACCGCAGCCCATACGTGGCAAGCGGCCGCTACTTCCGGCATGAGCATTGGGCAGCAGGGAATGGTGATTGCGGCAAAAGCGATCGCTCTGACGGCCCTTGATTTGTTTACCGACCCGGCCCTGGTACAGGCGGCGAAGGACGATTTCAAGAAGCAGCTTGCAGGGAAGAGTTACTACACGGCTATTCCTCCGGACCAGAAGCCGCTGATCAATTACCGGAACGACTGAATTAGCAACTAGCAATTAGCGATGCGCGAGTTAATGGGTCCCACAACTTCGCCAAAGTGGGCACCCAGATTCTTCGTCAGTGGGAACATGCCCCCCGCAAGCTTGTCTGAAGCCCTCGCCTAAGAGCCGTCGTCGCCTGAGTGGGGCAAAAATCGGGAGGAGTGGAACCAGTAGCCGTCCCCCCATGTATTTCCTTCTGCTTGAACTGCGAGGAGTGAATGAGAATGCAGTCGTGTGTCAGATTGTGCTTGGGGTTGTAGCGATGCTTGACGGCTTGACGTAAAAGCCCTTCTGACAGGCGAGACCGGGCCCGGCGAGGTAGGTGCCCGTTCGCCTCGGGTTGCCCGGCGACCTCGCTCAGGATGAGACCAGCGCGAAAGACAATCCCACCCTGCCCGCAAAGACGCGGACCGGGTGGGGTAGCCACCAACCGCTACCGGCAACCTACATATCCCAAAACCGGAGATATATCGGCTACCTAGCGTAAGATTTGCCTTCCGCCAAGGTGGCAATTTAGTAAGCTAGGGGAGAACTCCGAGTCCCGGAGTTGTGCAAACACATAATCCCCCTTTGAGAGATGGGTAGACGATTTCGATGCGTCTCAATGATTCCACGCGCGGCAGGAAGACCTGGGCGGCGGGTGCCGGGGTCGGTCTTGCGCTGACCACAGCGGTCGTGGCAATGCTGACTTCGTGTAATCGGGGATCGGCCGAGGGTCCGCAGGGGCCCCCGGTGATGCCGGTGAAGGTGCAGCAGGTCGGATCACAGGAGCTGGGCGTCACTTCGGAATATGTGGCCACGATCAAGTCGCGCAATTCAGCCACCATCATGTCGGACGTGGAAGGTTGGATTTTCGCGATTTATGTGAAGTCGGGCGATGTGGTGCAGAACGGACAGTCGCTGATGGAGATTGATCCGCGGCGGCAGGCGGCAACTGTCTCCAACTACGAGTCGCAAAAGGCGTCGAAACAAGCGAACTTACAGTTGGCCAAGGTGCAGCTTGAACGAGCCAAGGGGTTGGCGGCTTCCGGAGTGATCAGCAAACAGGACTTGGACCAGGCGGAGGCGAACTATGAAGCGGCCGCAGCCGATGTGAAGGCGATGGACGCAACCATCGACCAACAGAGTGTGCAATTGCGCTACTTCAAAGTGCACGCCCCGGTTGCGGGGGTCATAGGCGACATTCCGGTGCGTGTAGGGGACCGCGTCACGAACACGACGCCGCTGACCACGATCGATGAGCGGAAGGGGTTGGAGGTGTACCTACCGATTCCTACGGAGCGCGCGCACGATCTGAAGATGGGAGCTCCGGTGCAGATACTGGCGTCGAATGGGGATGTAATTCTGAACACCAAGGTTTACTTCATCTCACCGCAAGTGGACACGGCAACGCAGACGATTCTGGCCAAGGCTCCGGCGGACCAGGCGGCGGACAATTTGCGGAATCTCCAACTGGTGCGGGCGCGCATCACGTGGGCGTCGCACGAGGGAGTGACCATTCCGGTGGTCGCGGTGTCGCGGCTTGGTGGGCAGTTCTTCGCCTTTGTGGCCGAGAAAGAGAAGGGCAGAGAAGTGGCTCGGCAGGTTCCGCTGACGCTGGGCGAAATCTCGGGCAACAATTATCGCGTTATTAGCGGATTGAAGCCGGGGGATGAGGTGATCGTGTCGGGTGGGCAGAACCTGGCGGATGGGATGCAGATCAAGGTCGAACAATAAGGCGAAAGGTTTTCAACCCGGAGGACACGGAGAAGAAGAATGCTGCTGGGTCTGGTAGCCGGTAATCAGTCATTGGTAATTAGCAGCTAGGTTTTCAGGGGTGCTCCTTAATCCCGCCCTGTCCAAAGAAGGAGAGAGTGGGGGCACCCACAATCTCAGCGCGGGAGGAAAAATTCCTTGTTCAAGCTGCGCTTGAACGGGGCACCCAACTTCCAGGGAGGAAGTTCGCGGTTTGTTTGCTGATTTCTTTATCAAACGGCCGGTGTTTTCGACGGTGACGTCGCTGGTCATTGTCATCGCGGGTGCAGTCTGTATTCCACTGCTGCCGGTTGCGCAGTTTCCCGAGCTGGCTCCCCCCACCATTGCGGTGAACTCGTTTTATACAGGAGCAAACGCGCAGGCTGTTGAAACTTCGGTAACTACCATTCTTGAGGAAGCTATCAACGGCGTAGAAGGCATGCGCTACATGTCTTCCATCAGCGGCAACGACGGATCGAGCCAAATTTCGGTGGTGTTCGAGTTAACGCGGCCCCTGGACATTGCCTCGGTGGATGTGCAGAACCGCGTGCAGGGCGTGACCGGGCGGTTGCCGAATGAGGTCAAGAACACAGGCGTCACGGTGAACAAGGTGGCAAGCTCGTTTATCGGCGCGGTGGGCTTTTACAGCGAGGACAACCGGTACAGCGATAAGTTCATGAGCAACTACATCGACATCTACGTAAAAAATGCCCTGAAGCGGATTCGTGGCGTGGCCGACGTGGAGATCTTTGGTGAGCGCAAGTATTCCATGCGGCTGTGGCTGGACCCGTCGCAGCTGGCGGCTCGTGGATTGACGGCCTCGGATGTGGTGTCGGCCTTGCAGCAGCAGAATGTGCAGATCGCAGCCGGGCAGGTGGGCCAGGAGCCCACGGCGAAGGACCAGGCATTCCAGATCAGCGTTCGAGCCATGGGGCGACTATCGGAGCCGACGCAGTTCGACAACATCGTCCTAAAGCCCGGAGGCAATGGCGCGTTGGTTCTTCTGAAGGACGTAGGCCGGGCAGAATTGGGTGCCGAAGACTATAGCGGCAAGCTGCGATTCAACGGGTATGAAGGCATTGGTATCGGCATCTCGCAGCTTCCGACAGCCAATGCGTTGGATGTGGACAAGGCGGTGAAGGCGGAGCTGGCACGACTGTCGCAGCGTTTTCCCCCGGGACTGAAATACGCCATGGCGTTCGACTCGACAACTTTCGTCGGCGACTCGATCCGAGAAGTGCTGAAGACGTTGGTGGAAGCGATCATCCTGGTGATGATCGTGATGTTCCTGTTTTTACAGGACTGGCGAAGCACGCTGATTCCGGCGGTGACGATTCCGGTATCGCTGGTCGGTACGTTCGCGTTCATCAAGATTCTCGGATTCTCCATCAATACGCTGACGCTGTTTGGCATCGTGCTGGCAACAGGATTGGTGGTGGACGATGCCATTGTGGTGATCGAGAACATTCAGCGGCACATGGGCGAGGAGCACTGCGATTCGCACGTGGCGGCATCGGAAGCGATGGGAGAAGTGACGGGCGCCGTGGTAGCAACGTCGCTGGTGCTGGTGGCGGTGTTCGTGCCGGTGGCATTCTTCCCGGGCACGACGGGGTTGCTGTATCAGCAGTTCTCGCTAACGATCGCCTTTTCGATCGCCATCTCCGCATTCAATTCGCTTACGTTTACACCGTCGCTGTCGGCGCTGGTTCTGCGGCCGGAAAAGGCGCACGAGGAGAAGAACGTCGTCTTCCGTGGAATCGAAACGGTGATCAAGAAGGGCACGACGCTGTATACGATCTCGGTACGGAAAGTGATTCGCGCACGGTACCTCGCGCTGGTGGTGTTTTTTGCTGGTTTATTCGCGACGTATGTTGTGTACAAACGCGTGCCGACGGGATTTGTGCCCGACGAAGATCAGGGTTGGTTCATGGTGCTGGTGCAAGGGCCTCCGGGGGCGTCGGTGGAGTACACGGCTGATGCGATGCGGCAGGTGGAAGCTGTGCTGGCCAAAGAAAAAGACATTACAGGTGCGTTTACCGTAGCCGGGTTCAGCTTTTCCGGCAACGGCGCGAACCGTGGGATGGTGTTCCTGAATCTGGCCGACAACCGGAAAGGGGAACAACATTCAGCTGCTGCCGTCGTGGATCGGCTACGCGGGCCGTTGTCGCAGATCACGGACGTACAAGCTTTTCCCTTCCTGCCCCCGGCGATTTCGGGTGTTGCAGCGTTCGGCGGATTCAGCTTCCAGGTGCTCGAAGAGGGTGGCGGTTCGCTGGAAGAGCTGCACCAGGTCACACAAAAAGTGGTAGGCGCGGGCAATTCGCGGAAAGATCTCAACGGATTGTTCAGCTCCTATACGGCCAACGATCCGCAATTCCTGGTGAACATCAACCGCGAAAAGGCCCGCAGCATGCAGGTGCCGCTGCAGCAGATCAGCGACACCTTGCAGGTGTACATGGGTTCGGCTTACGTGAACGATTTTGACTTCAACAACCGTGCCTATCGCGTTTACGTGCAAGCAGGCCAGGATTTCCGCAGGCAACCGCACGACATTCGCAATTTTTATGTGCGCTCTGACACCGGGACGATGATTCCGCTGGACAACGTGGTGGATATTCGCGAGACGACTTCGCCGCAGGTCATTTCTCATTTCAACCTGTTCCGCTCGGCGGAGATTGACGGGTCGGCGGCGCCCAGCTACAGCTCGGGACAGGCGATCCAGGCAATGGATGAAGTAGCGAAGCAGAATCTGCCGCTGGGATTCAACTATGCTTGGTCGGGCCTCTCGCTGGAGGAGATCCGTTCGGGCAGCCAGTCGCTAATCCTGTTCGGCTTAGGGTTGCTGTTCGTGTACTTGACGCTGTCGGCACAGTACGAGAGTTTCGTGCTGCCGTTCATCATCCTGCTTAGTGTTCCGATGGCGCTGCTGGGCGCGCTGGGCGCGCAGTCGCTGCGAGGCTTGCTGAACGACGTGTATTGCCAGATCGGCATGGTGATGCTGATTGGGCTAGCCAGTAAGAACGGCATCCTGATTGTCGAGTTCGCTGAACAGTTACGCGCTAAGGGATTGTCGATCACGGAGGCAGCGATTGCGGCCGCGAAGATTCGCCTGCGCCCGATTCTGATGACGTCGTTCGCATTCATTCTGGGTGTTTTGCCGCTAGTGTTTGCTACCGGCGCGGGGTCAGCTAGTCGCAACTCCGTCGGGACCACGGTGTTCGGTGGGATGATTGTGTCGACCGTGCTGAATCTGTTCTTTATTCCCTTGCTCTATGTGATCGTGAAGTCGACGCTGGAAAGGAAGTCAGCGGTCGGAGGATAGGGGGTTGAAAGCGTGGTGCTTCCACCCGCTTCGCTAACTCCCACATGTCCCAAAAGCAGGGATATGTGGGTAATCGCCTTCTTGGCGTGACGAATGTCACTGAACCGTTATTTGTTTTGCGCTACAACAGAGGTAGCTGGACGGCGTATAGTCGAAAACAACGCCCGACATCGTTCGTCTGAAGTTCTCCCAGACGAGCCGAATGGTTCGCCGAGACACCCCACAACCTGGGGAGATTGGTCGCAATCGTGTCAGCCGCTGAAGTTGTTCGCGCGGGCGCGGGCATTCATCAAGTGCTCATCGCCACGGATTTTTCCCATCAATCGGAATTGGTTGTGGCGTACGGTTTGGCATTTGCACGGCTTTTAGGCGCGCAGGCCGAAATCGCCTATGCCCTGCCGGGGCAGGAATACGTACTTGCCGGTGGCGATAGTTTGCAGCCAGGGCGGGATGCCGCACGGCGTGATCTGCAGGAATTGCAGAGGCGCCTGAGGCGGAATTCCAGATATGACGACAATACTCAGATTCGTGTGTGCCTGCTGGAAGGGCCGGCTGCGGACAAACTGCTGGAGTGCGCGAGCTGCGATCATGCCGACCTGATGGTTGTCGGAACGCATGGGCGAGGCGGGTTCGCCAAGGTCTTTCTCGGATCGGTGGCTGAGAAAGTCTTTCGCCACTCCTCGGTGCCAGTGCTGACGATTGGGCCAAACCTTCGGCCACGTCATGGACCTGTGGAGTTGCGGCATATTCTTGCGCCATCTGATCGGACGGCGAGGTCACACCCGGCGGTGAAGTTCGCGAGTGAACTGGCGGAGTCGCATCATTCTTGGTTGACCGTGTTGCACGTGGTCGAGCCTCCGACAGAAGGCACGAAGCCCGACCCGGAGCGCGTGAAGGCGGGGATTCGCGACAGTCTCGCGGAGGTTGTTGGTCCGGAAGGGAAGCGCCTGGATATTCGCTATCGGGTGGAGAGCGGAAGGGTGGCTTCGACGATTCTAGATGTCGCGGCAGAATTGGATGCGGACCTGATTGTGCTGGGGGTACGGCCGTCGGCGGGAGTACTGGACCGCTTCATGTGGCCGATTGCGTATGAGTTGCTGCGGGAGGCAACGTGTCCGGTGCTGACGTTGAGGGGGTGTGGGAGCTAGGGATCAGCAGCCCCGGCCATATTTCCGAAAACCTGTCGCCTCTGCAGCGTAGTGCTTCCACCCTAAAAACCTGAACTCCAACGCCGAAGTCAACTCAAGCTGCGACGGTGGCTTGGTTGCCGATCGCTGCGTCTCTGCGTTTGACGGCACCGGGGTTGCCGAAGACAGCGATCCAGCGCTCGTGCCAGGAGCGCGCGTTGCGCAGGTCACGCCCGATGTCGATCCATTCGTGGAAGGCGATGCGCAGCGGGTTGAAGCTGTTGATATTGGCGGTGAGGCCGTACACACAAGTTTCCTGCTCGGGTTCAAAGCTGCCGAACATGCGGTCCCAGATGATCAGAATGCCGGCATGATTGCGGTCAATGTACTGCGGGTTGGTGGCGTGATGGACGCGATGGTGCGACGGCGTATTCATCACCCACTCAAGGGCGCCGAGTCGATTCACCAGTTCGGTGTGGACCCAGAACTGGTACAGCAG
>DASRAA010000119.1:0-4948 GCA_035638375.1 Binatia bacterium
CAGTTGATCTTTCACAGTGATCGTGGCAGCCAGTATGCCAGTGACGATTTCCGTGCTGTGCTCGATCAGCACGGCGTCATGGCTTCGATGAGTCGCAAGGGGAACTGTTGGGACAACGCAGTAACGGAAACGCTGTTCGGATCCCTGAAGGTGGAGCGACTGCACGGGGAGCGCTTCGAAACCATTCGCCAGGCGAAGGATGCAGTACTGGCGTGGGTGCTCTGGTATAACCGGCAACGCATGCACTCAACCCTGAACTATCTCAGCCCGGTGGAGTTCGAATGCCACTGGGAAAACAAACATTCCCTGGTCGCCGCATGAGGAATGCGGCAACCGAAACAGACTGTGGAAATGCCGGTCGATAGAAAGCGTGGAAAAAACGATGAAGCTGTTTTTCCACCCTTCCCACCGACCTTGGAAATCGATCAAGCCGATTTCCACATTCCCACCGTCACGACGACTACGACGAGATGATGTAATCTCGAAAACCAACCGACCTAAGGGATACGCATTCTGAGGGCAAGTTCACAACTTCATGCACACTATCGAATCAATCACGTCGCTTTATGGGTATTGGGGGCCGAACTTCGGGGTTTCTCCCAAGCCAGGAACGTTGCTTTTGTTGAGCAGTGGAGTGCTGGGGATAGCCAGAGTGTTGTGCGGCAAATTCGAATTTTTGACTTCCTGGCCGATATGCGTACGGCTTGCAAGGGGAGGGCCATTTTTCGCGTCCTGAGGCTATTTTCGCATCCTGAACCGCAGCAAACCGAGAAATTCCTCCAGTTCTGCAGGCAGCGGCGTTTCGAATGAGAGGGTGTCGCCGCTGCGCGGATGCCGGAATTCGATGCGTGCCGCATGAAGGAAGTTGCGATTCAGGCTGAACTCCGGTGTCTGTTTCTGGGCGGGCGATTTGCGATCCGCTCTGCCTACTGGGGCAGCGGGCTGCAGCATGGCTGGCGCACCGTAGAGCGTGTCTCCGACGACCGGATGGCCAATTGATGCCAAGTGCACGCGGATCTGGTGTGTGCGCCCGGTTTCGATGTCTACATCGAGCAGGGTGAACTTGCCGTATGCGGTTTCGAGCTGCTCCCGAACCTCGTAGTGTGTGATTGCAGTGCGTCCACCGCTGCCCCGAGTGGTCATGCGGGTGCGGCGGATGGTGTCGCGGCTGATGGGCGCGTTAATGGTGCCACGCTGTTTCGAGGGCCAGCCGTGAACGAGCCCGACGTAGCGCTTTTTCACCGCGCGTCCGGCAAACTGGCGCGCAAGGTTGCGGTGCGCGACATCATTGCGTGCAATAAGGATGATGCCGCTGGTTTCCTTGTCGAGCCGGTGTACGATGCCCGGACGAGTTTCTCCCCCTACAGCAGAGAGTTGTTGGAACCGGTGCAAGAGCGCATTCACCAGCGTGCCGCGATTGCGCTCGGAGTCGGTGGCGCCCGCGCCAGCGTGCACCATCATGCCGGCAGGCTTGTCGATGACAGCGAGATCTGCGTCTTCGTAAAGTACCTCGAGCGGAATGTCTTCCGCCATAGCCCGGAGCGGGGGGAGCTGCGGGTCAGCCAGCACTGTGATGGTTTCACCGCCACGCAATTTCATCGAGGGCTTCGCGGCCAGGCCATTCAGCAGTGCCTTCTCTTCTTTCAGCAATTGCTGTACCCGCCCGCGGCTGGTGTCGGGCAGTTGCGCGGTCAGGAACTGATCCAGGCGCTGTCCGGCAATTTCGGCAGGAACCGCAATGGTGATAGGGAAGCGTGACTTCGGCATGAAAGAATTAGTTTCAAGTTTCAAGTTTCGAGTTTCAAGTGGGAAACAGAGTGGCAGCACATCTGCCCGATGAGCCGCCGATTGCCAACGGTCTTAGCAATTTTGCCCGATGGCGGGCTTCAATGCGAAAATCATCTCTATGCGAAATCAATTCCGTGCGGCTATTTGTGTGCTCGCCGCAAGCGTTCTTTCTCTGGGCAGCGGCATGGCTCAGCAGACCCCATCCACAACGACAAAACCGGCTACAACCACCAAGCCACCGACCACCACCTCCAAGCCCAAGACAGCATCTTCGAGCGCGACTCAGCAGCCCCTGAAGCTGACCACACAAAAAGAGAAGCTAAGCTATGCCATCGGCATGAACATCGGCCAGAGCATGAAGAAAGACGCACTCGATATTGACCCAGCAATTCTTACGCGGGCTCTGAAGGACGCTCTGGCGGGCAGCAAGCCACAGATGACGGAGGAAGAAGCCAAGGCTGTCATTACCACCTTCCGCAACGAAATGATCGCCAAGAAACAAGCGGAGGAAAAGAAGATCAGCGACGCGAACAAGCAGGCAGGTGAGCAGTTCCTTGCCACGAACAAAACCAGGGAGGGCGTGGTCACCCTGCCTAGCGGCCTGCAATACAAGATCATCAAACAGGGAGACGGTCCCAAGCCCACGGCAACCGACACCGTGGAGACGAATTACCGGGGGACCCTGATCAATGGTACCGAATTCGACAGTTCGTACAAGCGCGGCGAGCCAGCGACTTTCCCGGTGAATCAAGTGATCAAGGGCTGGACCGAAGCGTTGCAGCTCATGCCAGTAGGATCGAAGTGGCAGCTCTTCATTCCCGCCGATCTGGCTTACGGGCCGCGCAGTCCAAGTCCGGAGATCGGACCGAATTCGGCGCTGATCTTTGATATCGAATTGCTGTCGATCAAAAAGAAAGAAGAGCCCAAAGACAAGCCGCAGGCACAAGCTCCAGAAACGCCTCAGACTCAGCCTGAAAAGGACAAACAGCAGTCTCCGCAATAAGGCCGCGTAATAAACACAGAGAGGGACATGGATTATGTACGCTCCGTGTCCCCTTCTAGCTTTTACCGGGCTGAGGCGAGTTTCGGTGTTTCGCGCAACGGCATGCGGCGGAGCCAGAGCAGGCCTCCCGCTATGACCAGCAAGAGGGCAATTCCCTGCGTGTCCGTCATGAAGCCGAATAGCTCGCCGCGTCCGGGGTCGCCACGGAAGAACTCGATGAAGTAGCGGCCAATACCGTAGATGATCAGGTATGCGCCGATGATCTCCCCTTCGAACTTTTTGCGACGCAGTAGCCAGACCAGAAAGATGCAGTTCGCCAGCTCTAAGACGAACTCGTAAAGCTGCGTGGGATGCAGAGGTATACCGAGAGGCGTGCCGACAATCTGAGCGGCCAGCGGGTTGCGGAAGGTTACAGCCCATGGGACATGAGTTTCGCGTCCCCAGCAACAGCCCGCGGCGAAGCAGCCAATGCGGCCGAAGGCGTGTCCCAAGGCAAGACCTGGAGCGAAGACGTCGCAGCTTGCCAGCACCGGCATCTGGTTGCGTCGCATGTACCAAATACACATTAGCAGTGCCAGCACCAGCCCGCCGGACCAGACGCCACCCGCCTGCAACGTAGAGAGTGCGAAAATCTCGCTGGGATGATCTGCGTAGTAACTGAAGTCAACCAGGATCATCAGCAGCTTGGAGCCGATGACGCCCGATACGATGGCTACGATACCCAGGTTCCACAGCTTGTCGGGATCGAGTCCCTGTTCACGGCCCAGCTTAACGATCAGCAACAAGCCGAAGATCAGGCCCAGGGCGGCCATGACGCCGTACGTGGCCAGATTGAAGTTGCCTATATGAATCAGACGGGGAAACACACTTCTATTGTAGATGCTGGAGAAGATCCGGTGGATTTTCAGAAGCTCCAGCCGACTTCGA
Organism: Binatia bacterium; assembly: GCA_035638375.1. Classification (GTDB taxonomy): domain Bacteria; phylum Acidobacteriota; class Terriglobia; order Terriglobales; family Acidobacteriaceae; genus DASRAA01. The sequence goes on from DASRAA010000119.1 coordinate 3,719, forward strand.
GGGTCACGGTCGTGCTGTTCGATCCCGGATCGAAGATATAGGTGGTGAATTCGACCTTCTGTTTGTGATCAGGGCCCACTTTCTTATGGAATCCCACAAAGAAACCCCGTTGCACGTCGATCTCCGTTTGGAAAGCCTTTGTACGCTGGGCGACGCCGCCGAAGTGAAACCAATCCACCGGCGCGATGGTGAGTTGCGGCCAAGCGTAATAAAAATTACCCGACTTGGATGTAGTATCGAAGACGTACTCGTTATCGATGGAGAGCGTCAGCTTCTTCCAACTCAGCGAGGCTTCGCAGCCGGGAGCGATGCCATTGGTTCGCCCGAAGACGCCGCCAATCATCGGCGTCAGTTCGAATTGCCAGGTTTTTCCCCAACTGAAGTTATAGCCTGCCCACAAAGAACCGGTGCGAAGGTTTTCGTAGTTATAGCGGGCCTCCAGGTGCAGCCAATTATGGTCTGCTGTGAAGGTGGGTTGAGCGAAGCCGTCCTCCCCCTCGATCACGTAGCCATCGACAGTCAGCGAATACTCCCACGGTTCTTTGTCGGGTGTGTTTGGCTGCACCACTGGGCTGTGTGGCTGCGGCTTCGACGGCGCCTGGCCGTAAGCGCATGCCACGATGAGAAGGAACGCAGCGGGCAGGAATCGGCCCACTGTCATCCTCCCAGTGCCATCGTGAGGCCCACCATGCATGCCCCAACGACCACCATGAGCGCACCGACACGCCACGGGCGGCCGCCTGCGAACTTGCCATAAGCCATCCCGGTAAGAAACAATATGATGACCGCAATCAAGTTCGAAACGCGCAACGAACGCGTGGGATGAACCATAAAGACGAATGGCAACACGACCGGAAAAGTCGAGAGAAAGACCAGCAGAAATACTCCGGCGGCGGCCATTAAATCATCGCTATGCAGGCGGAGATGGGCTCGGCCTCTCGGCAACTGCAAGAACCGTAGGCGAAGCGATTCGATTTCAGCATCTGTGAGTAGTTTCGCTACATCATCAGACATGGCGTCCAAGATGAACCGTCGCCCTTCTTCGGGCGATGCGGTTTGGATAGAGCGCAACAGCATCAAGTTATGCCCGCGCTGGCTCAGTGTCCCCATCAGATACATCACCGCATCGATGATGCCCCAGGCGAGATTGCATCCGAGCGCAGCTACGAGCATGCGCTTCACGTCATCGTGGTCCGCACCTAGAGCGCGAAACGATCCTGTAAACGTGAG
>DASRAA010000120.1:0-7551 GCA_035638375.1 Binatia bacterium
GTGAGACGGCAGTTGATTGACTCCCAGAGTCGTGCTCTCAGCGCCACCAGACTGGCCGAGAGCATAATTTTGCAGTCCCGGTCCTTGCCCAGCACCTGTCGGAACGCGTCCGCGCAAATCGGGCAGCGCAAAGGTAGCTACGCCATCACCTCCATAGGTGTTGCCGATCAGTGCAAACAGGGCCGTGTATTGTGAGATCGGCAATAGCTGCCCGTTGCATAGCGCCCAGCCTGTGGGTGCGAAGTTGAAGGGCACCAGCAGGAGTGAACCGAGAAATTGCTCCATGACTGAGCTCCTTTCTGAAATTGCACATACGAGAGGCGCTGCGGATATTACTACTTCGCCTCCTCCACTACAACTTACTTTGCTGATCGTTTTTTTTGTGTTTACCAACGTGTCAGCGGGAGAGCAGAATGCGAAGCCAGAGTGCGGAAAGCGACCTAAAGTGATGGCGATCTCCGCCGCCGATGATTTTCTGGCCGGCCGTTACCATTGGGAAGCTGCGCGATGACCCATTGCTGCTGTTCCAACGCATCGACTTGCAACGGGCGCGGCGCCGAGGCCATCGCCTTCCGGCAGGCATTCGGGCACACCTAACACTAACCCTCTTCACATTGGGGCATTACGCCGCGGCGGACCTTTGTCCAAGCTGCACGCTTCGATGGGCATTTGTTAACCGGAGGCGATTGCAGCTCAAGGAATACCAAAATCGTGCGGGTCACGCCCCTGAGCCATCACCTCGCCAAGCCTTGTGATACTGAACAGGTCCTTGAGGAGTTTGTTCAGATTCGTAAGCTTCAGCTCGCAGTGTGCATTTTGCGCCGAAACGTACAGCCCGACGATCGTACCCAACCCGGAGCTGTCCATGTAGCTCACATTCTTCAAATCCAGCACAATGGTCTTGCTTTCCGATAACAGCGGTTTAACCGTCGTTTTTAACGACTGGGCCGTGTCCGAAGTTATCCTGCCAGTACAGTGGACGATTGTCTCGGTCGGTGTCTTGTCGATCGCCAGATCCAGTTTTGGGAGGGGGACAGAACTCGCGGCCATAGCAGACTCCTCTCGCCTAAATGACCCTGCGTTTACCGTGGGAGGGATTCTAGCACTTGCTAGGTTCAGACCCAACTATCGCCAACCAAGAATGTCGCCAACCAAGAAGTTCTACCGCAATGGCCGTCTGCCCGAAGAGAATCGTCTCGCTATCGGGTGGCCAGTTGGGATCACCGTAGCCCCTGGACGGCGAGCTTCAGCTAGACTCCTTAAAGGCTTTTGGGCACACCTACCCCTTGCCCCTTGCCCTTTTCACATCGGGGCATTAGTTGGCGGCAGACCTTAATTGAGGGGGCGCCGCTTCCATTGCGTCGCGACGTGTGATACATATTTGCGGTTACTTCGGGAGATCTTCTTCAGGAGGGGTCGATGGCTTACCAGCTCGAAGGCAAGCTTCTGGAAGTCTGCAATTGCAATGTGCTTTGTCCTTGCTGGATCGGCGAGAATCCAGATAACGGTACGTGCGATACGGTTGTGGCGTACCACATCGACAAAGGTACGGTAGACGGGATGGATGTCTCGGGACTGACTCTCGCGCTGGTTGCATTCATCCCAGAAAACGTGCTGAAGGAGGCAAGTTGGCGTGTCGCGGTATTTGTGGATGACAAAGCAACCCCGCAGCAGCAAGAGGCACTGCTCAACGTCTGGACGGGGAAGCTCGGCGGTCCGGTAGCTGATCTGGCGAAACTGGTGGGAGAAGTCGTGACTGTGCAGCGGGCGCCCATCACCTTTACGGTGAGCGAAGGCGAAGGGATTCTGAGAATCGGCGACGTTGTCGATACTGTTATGGCTCCGTACAAAGGAGGCACGGGGAACATCACGACGCTCAACGAGAGCGTGTTTTCGACTATTCCCGGTGCGCCGGCTTACGTCAGTAAAGCCTCCAAATACCGGCGAAACACCAAGCAGTACGGCCTTGCCGACGTGAACATACAGAACAGCAATGCCATTCAAGGCGCATTCCGCTTCCAGACCTGAAACCATACTGATCGGCCTGCTAACGGCACTGGTGCTGCTGGCCTGGTATGCAGTGTGGCTTTGGGGCAGGTCTCCATATGGTCACCTGCTCTTGCACGGGCCAGCGCATATGAATGTGGCAGTGCAGAGCCCGTGGCTGTTGGCGGCAATCTTTGTCACTGGATGGACGCTGATGACAGTGGCAATGATGCTGCCAACCAGCTTCCCGATGATTGTGCTGTTTCGCCGCATCATTGGCGACCGCGCAACAGCAGGCTGGCTGCTGATGCTGCTCATACTTGGCTACATCGCGATCTGGCTTCTGTGCGGGGCGCTTTTGCAAATTGTGAACTGGTTCTTGCACGCGGGAATTAGCCGGCTATCATGGCCCGCCAATGTTGGCTGGATTAGCGCCGCAGTCATTCTGACCTTCGCGGGCCTCTACCAGTTTTCGTCGCTCAAGTACGCTTGCCTCGACAAATGCCGTTCGCCGCTTACCTTCCTCGTGTCTCGCTGGCAGGGCGGAAATGAATTTGCCCAGGCGCTGCGGATCGGTGTGGAACACGGTCTCTTCTGTGTCGGATGCTGCTGGTCGCTGATGCTGCTGATGTTCCTCGTGAATGCAGGAAGTCTGGTTTGGATGTTGCTGCTCGGGGTGGTTATGGCGCTCGAAAAGAACTTTCCTTGGGGTCGTCGCCTGAGCGCTCCGATTGGCGTGCTATTGTTCGTCGGGGCCATTGGGGTTGTGGTGGGTGGGATTCGCTCCTAGAGCCGGCAGACGGTCATCATGCAGTTAGCACATTCAAAATGGACACCCAAGCAACGGCTGGACAGGAACGATTCGAGGGATGCCTGCTACAGGCACTCCAAGACCGTGGGTATTCGAGATATCAAGTTGTTCAGCGAAATCACTGGTGATCGTAATCCCCTCCATTACGATTAGGCAGCGGCACGTGAATCACTAATCGGTGATCTGACTGTGCAAGGTGGGGTGAGTTCCCGAATCTTGAATGCGATCGTGGCTGAAGACTTACCTGGCCCGGGGACGGTCTTTCTCGGAACGGAATTGAAGTTCATGAAGGCTGTTTACGTAGGAGACACCATTAGCGGACGGGTTGAGGTAACAAGCGTCAAACCAGATAAACCAATTTGCACTCTTGCTGTATCTGTTCGTAATCAGAAAGACGAAGTGTGTTTGAGCGGCACGGCAACAACCTACACTGCTCCGTTGAGCAGGCCCTGAGTTATACATTGCACGCCAGCACAAACCCTGACGGATCGAGTCAGTTTTCCAACTTGATCAACGTTCTGCGATCCAACCCGGTAGCGACGATCGCGATTGCGCAGTTGTTCGGCACCTCACTCTGGTTCAGCGCCAACAGTGCGGCCCCCGATCTCATGCGCGCATGGGGCATTGGCGTTTCCGGTATCGGACTCCTTACCAATGCGGTTCAACTCGGCTTCATTCTCGGAACCATGACCTTCGCCCTCAGCGGATTGGCCGATCGCTTTCCTGCCAGCAAGATCTTCGTCGTCAGCGCATGTTCAGGAGCGGCGTTCAACGCCAGCTTTGTGTTTTTCTCGCACGGGTTGGTGAGTGCCGCCGTTTTCAGGTTTCTGGTAGGAATCTGTCTGGCTGGCATTTACCCGATTGGTATGAAGCTGGTCGTGAGTTGGGAGCCGAAGCGAACGGGCGCTGCCCTTGGCTACCTTGTAGGCATGCTCACGTTAGGCACGGCGCTTCCGCAGGGCGTGAGGTTCCTCGGGGCGCAATGGAACTGGCGAGCTGTCATCCTCACGTCTTCCGGGATCGCGATTGCAGGTGCGGTGTTGATCTTTTCTTTGGGCGACGGCCCTCACCTCGGAACCCGTCCACAGCTCACCTTGAAGCGCCTTGGAGGTGTTCTCAGCGCATTCCGGTCGGAAAAACTTCGCGCCGCAGCTCTGGGCTACTTCGGCCATATGTGGGAGCTCTACACCTTCTGGACACTTGTTCCCCTGATCCTGACCACCGGTCTAGGGCCAAAGGTTCAACGGCTTAGTGTTCCGGGTCTCGCGTTCCTCATCATCGCGATCGGCGCCCCAGGCTGCATTATCGGGGGTGTTTGGAGCCGCAAAATAGGTAGTGCGCGTGTCGCGGTTCTTGCCCTTGCAATTTCGGGACTATGCTGTTTGATAGTTGCTGTTACTGGGGCAAAACTTTCCGCCGAGGCATTCCTAGCTATTCTCTCGGTGTGGGGAGCCGCAGTGGTTACAGATTCTCCGCAATTCTCCGCTTTATCAGCTCAGGCAGCTCCTCCTCACCAGGTAGGGGCTGTCTTAGCCATCCAGAACTCAGTCGGATTCGCCATTACGATCGCGTCGATAGCTCTTGCTACGTCGCTCTTCAATCGCTTAGGGTTGACGGTAGCCTGGGTTTTGCTGCCGGGTCCTTTATTGGGACTCATAGGCTTCTACCCAGCTTGGGGACGCCGGTCGAGCAGCCCATGAAATTTGGGCACACCTACCCCTATGCACATTTGGGACATTAGGTCCTCAGAGAGCGCCAACCAATTCGGCAGCGGCATGCCGTTCTGCGGTTATAACCATGAGCGGCCATTCTTTCTGTGCTCGCTTGTTTAAGACTCACCAGCAACTAGGAGACTGTCGATTCTCTTTGCTTCGAGCTGCTCAGAAAGCCCACTCCCGCGCTAGGAACGCTCAAAGAGTCTCGGATGACCTAGACCACGGATAAAACCGGAAATCACCCTCAGCTGTACTGAATCAGTCAGCCGCACCAGTGGACGTCGGCTTCTGTTTCATCATCTCTTCCATCCCTTTCTTCATTTCTTTCGCCGAGAGCTCTGCTTTGTGGGTCCCAACCATCCAGCTGTAGCCATCGGGATCGACAACCGTGCCGCAGCGATCGCCCCAAAACATGTCCATTACCGGACCCTGAGGAGTAGCGCCAAGTTTCGTCGCTTTCTCAACCACTTTGTCGACGCTCTCGACGTATAGATAGAGAGTGGCAGGAGAGGCGCCGACGCTCTTCGCACTTCGCCTTCCCATCGCCGCATTCTCTGGGCTAAGCATCAGAGTTGTGCCCCGCAGTGTCAGTTCTGCGTGCATCGGCTTTCCGTCGGGGCCGTTCATGATGCCGCGCTTCGCGAACCCAAATGCCTTCTGGTAAAAGCTGACCGCGGCTGGAATATCTGCAACTGTAAGCGCAGCCGAGACCGCGCCATAGGCCTTCTTGTTCAACGGATCAATCTTCTTCTTTGCCATAGCGCTCCTTTCATACGGAAGGACATTGTAGCGAAAAGCAGGCAGTGCCGAATCCGGCGGAAGACAGGATTGAGCTAAGACCGTCAGGTAAGGATGGAGGCCCAGCCAGGTCGCAGCCGACAACGGCTCGACACCACAAGCTCACTATTCAGGGGTTCAGCTTTGACCAATCCGCTCCACCGACGCCCTATTTTAAAGTGTCCAAGTTCACCCAAGCGTTATCCTGCCACACCTCAATCTTTGTGATCGGGTGGATTTCCCAAAGCGTAGAACGAAAGCGATTTAGATGATTTCGGTGGTCAGGGTCAAGCATTAACCAACCGCTGATTCGAACCGGGCTGTCCGAATTGATCCAGGCCGACAACTTTGATTTCTTCCAATTGGGATGAGCCTTCAGGAAGCGTGGCGTGAATTCGACTACGACTGAGGTCTTCTCTGCCTCCCCCACACCTTCGACTAGTGCCATGTGCGTGTCAGTGTCAGCAGGCGCGTTGAAGTGACAATTTGTTCCCTCGCCGCTTCCACCGCTCTGCGGCTTAAAGGCGACGATATAGCCAATTGTTCTTATCGCCTCGCCCTCAAATGGTGTGATCTCGGCAATTTGATCTGGGGTCCAGTTCTTCCTAAGCGGTTTGGCTACCGGGTAATTCAGCTTGGCGATGGCAGCCCAGGTCACATCGTGATACTGCACCCCGTCGTTCTCGGCAGTATCGGCACGGTTTTTGTTTACGAATGTGCCGGAATCACTGTTATCGCCGTTCCATGGGCAGTCTCCTTCCTGCCCGTGGAAGGTTGTCTTCTTGGGGGCAGGCTTCTCCCAAGTGCTGGAAAACTCTTCTGAAGGTTGGCCCGACGGAGCCGCGAGGTCGGTGCGGATCTTCTCGGCAGCCTGCTTTACCGTCACGTTCTTCGAGTAAGCGTAACCCTCCTCGCCGTCGAGTGTTCGGACATGGTAGTAGTCATCGCTCGCCTCAAGCTCGACAAGTTCCAACTCGTCGCCCGCTTTTAAGAGGAGGATCTTCTCGTCAGCACTGGATGGGCCCTTCCGAAGATAGGTGTTCCGTTTCACGACAGCGTTTTGAGTCTGCGCAACGCAGACCACACCCCACAAGCAAACCGATAAGACGACGAGTAAGCGCCTCATGATCTCTCCCAGCGATGTGAGCGTGGGGACAGCATACTACTGTGCAGGATGAACGCAACAAGAATAAATTGCTCGTCCCGAAGGTCGACCGGTGGCGAACCGCTGCGATAACGGGTAGGAGATCACCTCGCCGACTGGACTGCGGATTCGAACCTGGCTTTAGCGCAGTCGCATCGACGGCAGCGAAAGATTGCAGCTAGGTTTTTCCCCTGGCTACGCTTAACGCGCTCGAAGAACCCAAATCTAAAGGGCTGACTCCCCCACGTAGTCAGCCCTTCCTTCCACTCATTCAGTTTGGTGGCGATTTTGCGACGCTTATGCCAGTTAGACCGGCTCAAAGGGGAAATTGGTCTCAAGTCATGAACAAAAGCTCGCCATGGCAGCCTTTGCAGCTCACGCCGCTTACGCTCCCAGCAGTGGTGGTAATGGAGCGGCCAACGATATTGGAAAGATGCTGAAGGAATCCGAGGTTGGAGAGAGCATTGAACTCTTTAGGCGAGCAGGGGAAGATTCCAGGATTGCACACTGCATGGCGTTTGACGTCGTCGAGCAGTCGCTCGCCGATGCTCACTCCGGCATAGACTTGCTGAAATCGCAAACCAGGAACGACGTTCATCTCCAACCCGAGTGAAAGTTGTCTTGCATTTTTACCGAAGTGAGAAAGCCACGGCATTCCTCAACGTTTTACAAAGGTGCCAAGCACCGCGTTCAGACGGTCACAGCCGGCGAGGAGGAAGACCAAAAGAACCGTCGCACTCAGGCTTCCTCCAGCCAACCAATTGTTCAAAAGTGACCTCAGCTTTAACTAGCTAACACTATCGGGGAACCTTGGCATCCATGTCGTTCCAATACCTCATGCGGCAAAGCGTGCCTCCTGCCTTGCTTAGCTATTTCCCAGTCCCAGTCAGGCTCAGGATGACTGGATGGGAGCAGTGGTGAAGTGGAAACGGGTTGCATTCGGGATATGTCTCAATCGTAATTGAGCCGTTAATCACACCCTTCTGTGTGGGCGTAAAACTAACTCTCATGGTAGAGCTACCACCTTGCATGAGAAGACAGGGTTGCAAATTTCCCGCTTCCGCAAAGTCTGCACCGGTGGAGATGTCAAGTACTAACCCGCTCTGAATGTCGTTGCC
>DASRAA010000121.1:0-3951 GCA_035638375.1 Binatia bacterium
CTTTTTCCGCCCAGCCAAGCCGCCTCTGTCGCCACCCTTCCATCCGCACTCGTAGTTGAGCGATTTTCGCTCGGTGCCAGTTGGGTGTTCTCGATTCATTAGGCGCTGCAACCTGATTAGCGTCCTCTGCTTCTCTCTTTAAGAGAGAAGTTTGGGCTTAGGAGTTGGGCGCAGTCACCTAAACTCGGCGGTCGAGCTCAGCTGTTCGGTGCAAACTCTTTCTCTACCAGGTTTCTTTATGCTGCTGCTCTCATCGCTTTCTGACTATTGTGCAGCGGTTCGTAAACCTCGCCACTTATCCACAACCGATGCAGCAGTACCGCCAGCTTCCGTGCTACTGCCACCACCGCTCGTTTCTTGGCGTTCTTTCCTCCTCGCGCCGAGAGCTTCTGCCCCCAGCGCCGCAAGTCACTGTCTTCCCCAAAGGGCCCCAGAATGTAATGCGCTCCTTGTACCAGCAGCGTCCGCAGATACTCGTCACCTTCTTTGCTGATGCGCATCTGTGGTTCACTCTCGCCAGAGTTCCTCCGCCCGGGCTGCAACCCCACAAAGCATCCCGCGTCGCGACTCTTCCGGAAGCGCTGCGGGTCCTCGACGGTCAGCACATAGGCCGTGGCGATGAGATCTCCCACACCCTTCACCTGCTTTAGCAACGCCGTTTCCGGATACTCCTCCTTAGCCATCTTTGCAATCCGCCGATCGTATTCCTGGATGCGTTCGTTGAGCGATTCGATCTCTTGTACCAACGGCTCTAACGCTTGGCGCAATCCGGCGTTCAATGCACTCGTTGTCTCCCGACCAAACTGTTGCGTGCCACACTTGCGCAGCCGTTCGCCGTAGGACTTCACCAATCCCCGGGCGGCATTCACCAGAGCGGTTCGCGCGCTCACCAGTCCCGCGCGGGCACGGATCTCCGTCAGGTGCAACTGGGCCTGCGCGCTGCGATGCTTCACCGGGCTCAGCAACTCCGGATCGATTCGCGCCAGCCGCGCTAGCGTGCGCGCATCCAGGCGATCATCTTTTCGCCGGCTCTTGGTGATCAAGCGCACCTTCTGGGCGTGCCCAACGATCACTTCGTACCCTAGCGCGGTCAACACTCGGCTCACCCAGGGAGAATGCGTCCCCGTCTCCATTGCTATGCGACACCGCGGCATGCTGCCGAATACCTGTTCCATGGCTTCCGGTGTGGTCGCTAGTTTGTGCTCCAAAACAATTTCTCCTGCTTCATTCAAAACGCAGTACGCACTGGAGCGATCTCCCAGATCCAACCCAATGGTGAGCCGTCCTTCGAGAATGTTTTTCCCACTCGTCCGCATAGTGCTAATCTTCTTCATTGCCGGTCTCCTTTTCTTTGTGCCTTGAGCACGTCATTGGGAGCGTATCGCATCCCGCGGGAGACCGGCCTTCTCATCCCATCTGTCCTTTAGGGCCTGCGGCCCGCGAAACCTTATGAAAATCGCGCGGTGGTAACATCGCCACGGTCTGGAGCGGCGAGGTCGAGCTTATCAGTGGAGAGCTTGAGGCCGTCCATCTGTCTGATCCGGAGCGTGCGTGTTTGAGCGAATAATTGGGCGTCGTTGTCTTCCCCTCGGGGGAGCGGCGATAGCCCGTGACCCTGGTTAAGGTAATCGCAGCATGCTCTCCGCTCCCGGCTAGGAGGAACTAATGCCTTACCGGATAGCGGGAATCGATGTTCATAAAAAAGTGCTGGCCGTAGTTGTATCTGACGTCGAAATCGAAAGCGATTTCCATTTTGAGCGGCGGACGTTTGGGAGCAACCCCGAACAATTGCGCTCGCTGGCGGCCTGGCTCGTCGAGCAAAAGGCCGAGGAAGTGGTTATGGAATCGACGGCCCAATACTGGAAACCAGTTTGGGGAGCACTGGAACGGTATTGGAAGCCGATGCGCGAGAGGCGAGAAGGCGCACGCCGTAAGTCGGGAACGCTGCATCTGGCACAAGCGCAGTCCAATCGCGGGCGGCGCGGACGAAAGAGAGACTTCGTCGATGCCGAACGCCTGGTCAAGCGGCTGGTGGCCCGGGAACTGACGTTGAGCTTTGTGCCTGATGCCGAGCAGCGTCTATGGCGAACGGTAACGCGCAAGAAGTACCAGTTGAGGCGCGACCGGGTGCGGCTGCACAACCAGTTGGAGTCTCTTCTGGAAGAGGCCCATATTAAGTTGTCCAGCCTGGTCTCCGATCTGCTTGGCGTCAGTGCCCGGCGCATGTTGAAGGCGCTGGCTGATGGAGAAACCAATCCGGCAACTCTGGCCGCACTGGCCCATGAGAGGTTGCGGGCCACGCCCGAACAATTGTGTGATGCGCTCGGCGCGTGCACGGACCTCAAGCCCGTGTACCGGCGACTTTTGAAGATGGCATTGGAGCAGTTGCAATTTCTCGAGCAACAGATCGGTCAACTGGACCAAGAGCTAGCCACTTTGCTCCATCCGCACCAGGATGCTGTCCAGCGGCTAGCGGAGGTGCCGGGTCTGGGAGTGGACTCAGCGCAACAGATCATTGCTGAAGTTGGACCCACTGCAGCAACCTTTCCGTCGGGGGAACAGCTTTCCTCGTGGGTGGGCGCCTGCCCCGGCGACGAAGAAAGCGCAGGCGTAAACTACAGCCGCCGATCTCCGAAGGGAAACCGTCACATGCGGCGCTTACTCAATCAGGCGGCTAACGCCGCCGTGAAAGTCAAAGGAAGTATCTTCGAGATTATCTATCGCCGTTGCGTCCCACGACTCGGACATAATCGAGCCATCGGAGTCATTGCGCATCGACAGTGTCGTCTGATCTGGTTGATCCTGCATAAGGGAACCCCTTACGAAGAACGGGGCCCGGCAGTCACCAAACGATCCAAGTATCAGCGCACCTGGAGAATGATTCGGCAACTCCAACATCTGGGCTATCGGATCGAATCACCGAATCCTCAACCCAGCCAAGCACAGGCGCAGTGAGCCGAGTGCTTTTCGACCCTGGTTAACAGGGTAATCGCCGAAGTGGATTTCGTCGCAATCAACTTACCGGTTACGCGACCGGGACTTAGATGAAAGCGAGAGCAAAGTGATATAAGGTAATCGATGCCATGCTCTTTCGGATGCGCTTTCAGCTCGTCGTGCTCGTCGCCCTGATTCTGCCGATCGGCGTAGAGCATGCCTCTGCGGCCCCGCGAAGCATTCACGTGTTCGTCGCCCTGGCCGATAACGACCACCAGGGCATCGTTCCGGTTCCCCGCTTGCTCGGCAACGGTGATGACCCGGACCACAATCTCTATTGGGATTCCGCCTACGGCGTGCGTACGTTCTTCAGCCGCAGCTCGGATTGGAAACTTGTATTGCGTCAGAGGAGTCTTTCGTCCGGCATCATTGAGCGCTGCATCTTCCGTTATCGTTCCCAAGACGTTTACCTCGTCGCCGATGCGTATCGCGGACGACAGATTGAGCAGGCCATCCTGGACTTCTTTGATGCCGCCGCCGCTGTTCATGCGAAGGAAACTATATCGCTTCCCGATGTGACGGCCGATCAGGTGTCTCCAATTCCTATCAGCGGAGGGGCGGATCTGGTGGCTTACGTCGGACACGACGGTTTGATGGACTTCACGCTCAGTCACCAACTGGTGAACCGGAACCGCTCAACGCGACCCGCGATCATTCTCGCCTGTGCTAGCCGCTACTATTTCGCTGACGGCTTGCGGGCATCCGGCGCTTATCCATTGCTCTGGACAACGAACCTGATGGCGCCCGAGGCCTACACCTTGAAAGCCGCGCTAGACGCCTGGATCGCGGGCGAGCCCGACTCCGCCATTCGCGCCAGCGCAGCCGCTGCCTATGCCCAGTATCAGAGGTGCAGCCTCGCCGCCGCGCGGAGACTCCTCGTCTCAGGATGGTAACTTAACGAATTTCTGAAGAACGAGATAACAGGACACGTCAAGTACCAAGAACATGTCCGGTTAC
>DASRAA010000122.1:0-3908 GCA_035638375.1 Binatia bacterium
GCAAGACACCCGCAGCCGCCTTTCAGACTCTTCTTGGTCTCGGAACCGGTCGGGAATCAACCGAGTACGAGCAAATCCGCGGAGCGAAGGATCTCAATCGCAACCTATTGGGGTTTGCTGAGTCAACCAGATAAGCATAAGCTAGCTAGAGGCCAAGCTCAAGCTGGACGCTTCGCAGACTGGGGAAAGGCGCGGATCAGGTCCTCCAGGAACTGGTCGCAACCCAGCTCGACCACGATGAGTGGTTTAGGCAACAGATGGAAAAAGGTCGGACATCGCTGGACCGCGGAATGTTCGTCTCGCACGAAGGAGTACGTCGGAAGATAGACCAGATCCTTGGCTCCTAATGAAAATTCGCTGGTCGCCCGAAGCCACCGATGACTTCTCAAAATTGTTGAGTACGTCCGCGAGCAGAATCCAATCAGCGGTGGAGCGCAGCGCCCGCACCATATTTAATGGCATTAGTCCGCTAGAGTCCTTCCCGGAACGAAGCCGTCCCGGAAGAGTGAAGGATAGCCGTGAACTGGTCTTGGCTCCACTCCCGTCGTCGTCCTGTACCGCGTAAGAGGCTTCGCTATCGAAGTCGCTCCAGTTCTCCACGGCTCCCAACACTGGCCTTCGTAAGCGTGACCCACTGGCTCGGTATCCATCACGCTTGCCGGACCTCCTCGAAACCTGAAACTGCTTACTCCCTTGCCAACTCCCCCGCTCTCAGCGCATTATTCTCCGCTGCGGATAATTCACTCTCTCCGGAGACCCTACGTGAAAAGCCTCGCGCCGCTCGCTATCCTCCTATTCCTAGCTCTCCCACTCTTCGCCCAATCCGACGGCTGGATCCAGCTCTTCAACGGCAAAGACCTCACCGGATGGCACCATGTCGGCCCCGGCTCCATGACGGTCGAGAACGGACTCATCCAAACCCATGGCGGCATGGGCCTGCTTTACTGGACAGCCGGCCCTGTCGGCAACTGCATTCTCCGCGTGGTCTACAAAATGCGCGACACGAACGACAACTCCGGCGTCTTCATCCGCATTCCCATCGAGCCTCGCGAAGAGTGGATGCCCGTGCACTACGGCTACGAAGTGCAAATCGACAACCACCCCGAAACCTCGAACGAAGACGAGTACCACGTCACCGGCACGCTCTACTCGCTGACTAAGCCGCTCGCCAAGCCCGGCAAGCCCGGCCCGCAGTGGAACACTATGGAGATCACCATCGACGGTCCGCACACCGTGGTCATCCTCAACGGCGTGAAAGTTACCGACTACACGGAGGGCGATCCCGTACCCGCAAAGAAATTCGATTTCGAACCCTGGCGCGGGCGCCGCCCCATGGTCGGCTGGATCGGTCTGCAAAACCACAGCGACAACGACATCGTGTTCTTTAAAGAAGTCGCCATCAAGCCGCTAGCGAAGTGATGGCAGAGCCGACCTTCAGGTCGGCGTCTCAGGGGTTTGTACTAATTCGGGCTTCAGCCCATGTCGAACAATCTTTGCTGTTGTCATCGCGAGTCCGCCGTGGGGGGCGTGAGATCTGCTTTTTAAGCGAGGAGCGAAATAACGCCATGTCGAAAAACTTCACCCGCCGCAGCTTTCTCCAAACCACCGGACTCGCGCTCGCCGCTAGAACCATCGCGCTCCCCGAGCCCGCCTACACCCAACAATGGGCCTCCGGCTCCAGCGCACAGCTGGTCAACTTCGGCATCGTCGGCATCGGCATGCAAGGCTCCGGACTGCTGAAGACCGCCGTCGAGCTACCCGGCACCAAATGTCTGGTTGCCTGCGATCTCTGGGACGGCCGCCAGACCCTCGCCAAAGAAATTGCCGGCCCCAACATCGCCGTCACGCGCAAATATCAGGAGCTCCTCGCCAACCCCGACCTCCAGGCCGTCATCATAGCCGTGCCCGACCACTGGCACAAGCAAATCGTCCTCGACGCAGTCGCCGCCAGCAAAGACGTCTACTGCGAAAAACCTATGTCCCACACGGCGGCAGACGGTGCCGCCATCGTCGCCGCCGCTAAAAAGTCCGGACGCATCGTCCAGATCGGCTCGCAGCGCACCAGCTCCGCCCTGCTCGCCAAGGCCAAGCAGGTCTATGACTCCGGAGCCATAGGCGAGCTGCTCTCCGTCGAGCTCTCCCTCGGTCGCAACGATCCCACCGGCGCGTGGGAGTATCCTCCGCCTCCCGGCCTCGCGCCCGAAAACTTCGACTGGGACACCTGGCTCGGCACCGCGCCCAAAAAGCCCTTCGACCCCATCACCTATGCGCGCTGGCGCTGCTGGAAGGAATACGGCACCGGCGTGGCCGGCGACCTCATGGTGCATCTGGTCAGCGGCATGATGTTCGTCGCCGGCATCAACCAGGCGCCCTCTCGCGCTTTCGCCACCGGAGGCATCGTCCGCTGGAAGGACGGCCGCAACATGCCCGACCTGCACTACGCCATCCTCGAGTACAGACAGGTGCCGGTATACGTGCGCCTCACCCTCGGCACCGAAACCGCCGAGATGACGCGCCTCATGGGACCAAAAGGTCTGCTCGAAATCCGCGAGCGCGATTTTACCTATATCCCACAACGTGGAATCGACCTCGCCCCCAGCTACTATGACCAGGGATTCCCCACCGCCATGCGCCACACATACGAAACCGACTGGCACAAGGAGCACGACCCCGCTCCCGGAAAGGAGTTCGTCAGCGAAGCCATGGTTTACACCGGACCTTCCTACGACGACCTCGCGCCTCATATGTGGAACTTCATGGAAGCTGTGCGCACCCGCAAGCCCGTCGTGCAAGATGCGGTTTTCGGCCACCACGCCGCCGCCGCCTGCCACATGGCGAACCAGGCCTACTTCCGCAAGTCACTAGTGACCTGGGACGAATCTACCGGCACGATCAGGGGGTAGGGTTGGATCGTCGGTCGAGTCAGGCTGTGCGAGTAAGGTTACTGATGCCTGCAACCAAGAGCGCTGGCAGCAACCATCTGAGGACGATTTGGACCCACCGAAAGACCTGCCAAAAGTGCGCGGCTGGAAAGGTCCCCAATCATTCCGCGCACTTCGACTGGCCCCCAACTGAAGCTATGAACGCCTACGCAGTTATTCTGGCGGAGTTACGGGATAAAACCGCTACTTCGCGATGCTCTGGATGCAACCGAAAAAACGGGAGGTCCGTCTATTCGCACAACAACGACTCGATGACCCGCCAAAGGGCCCTGACGACGCAGCTTCGTCGAGGCGGTTCACGCAAGTTGTGAGGCGGTTGTGTTGTACAAGGGTCTTTCCCGCGTCCTTTTGGCCGGTTTCCTTCTCCTTCTGGGTCCAGCGTTGCCGGGACAAATCCTCGACAATTCACTGTTGCAGAAGGCCAAGTCCGGCGATATCGCGTCGATGTACAGGGTGGCAGAGGCTTACGAGCTGGGCAAAGGAGCAGAAGTGAACCCGGCAGAAGCGGCGCGATGGTACCAGCGAGCCGCGCACGCCGGCGATTCCGCGGCGCAAACGAAGATCGCGCTGTTCTATGCGCGAGGGGTGGGCGTTCCCAAAGAACCCGATACTGCCGCGCGCTGGCTGATACGCGCCGCCAGCAGCGGATAGGGCATTGCGCAGGTGGATTTGGGCATCGCTTACCTCACGGGAGCTGGAGTGAAACACAGCGACGAAGAGGCGGTGCGATGGTTTCGCGAGGCCGATGCGGGCGGTCTTGCGGACGCTATGGGGATTTTGGGTAGCGTGTACCTCATTGGACAAGGTGTGACGGTGGATTATGGGCTCGCACTGAAATACAACGAGAAAGCGGCGCACCATGGAAGCGCCATCGGACAGTGCAACCTGGGCAAAATTCATGAGTTGGGACGGGGTCAAGCAGGACCTCAACGCGGCGCAGGAGTGGTATCGGCGGGCGGCCAAACA
>DASRAA010000123.1:0-52287 GCA_035638375.1 Binatia bacterium
GGGCCGCGTCGCATGTAAGTTCTATCTTACCCGCTTTCGACAGCATAGCGCTGAGCCTTTGACAGTGGGTTGGGATTCGGGTGGAGCACCGCTTGTTAGTGTGCCGTACAAAGGTGGAGCACCGTTTCATTCAGCGGTGCCGTTCATGCCGGCCGGTAAATACGCTTTAGCCGCTGAGGTAACAAACTTACCCCAGGGGCTAAAGCGCAGTTTGAGATCTAATGAAAGCCTGAAGGCGTCAGCCACCCACCTTACCGCTCCGGTACCGGAATCACTGACAAACTGCGATGGCCTTTGCTGTCGGTAGCCTGTAATGCGAAAAAGACGTTGTCTTTCGACAGAGGAATTGTGGCCTGTGTCACATTGCCGAACGTTTGGCTATGCTCCCACTGAGAAGCTCCGGTGTCGCGCCATAAAACAACATAGCCGCTAGCAAGCCCCCCGGGCGAAGGGTCCCATGCCAAGGTGGAGTCGTTGACCAGAGCTTTTGTCAGGATTCGCACCTGAGCGGGCGCTGCCGGCGCCGCCGCCAACGACGCCAGGGTAGCGGCATTTAGTCGTGTGACATTGGCAACGTACGAGTAATCGACAAACTTCGCCAGGTCGCCATACTCGACGCCGTTTTCCGTCCTCACATTCTGGTGCTGATGATTGTAGTTTTCTCGATATTCGGTAAAGCGCACGGCCGCGAACCCTTGTTCGTTGAATGAGGTCTGATCGCCTCCGCGAAGATAACGATCCGGGCGAAAAACCATTAATGATCGGAATCCGCTCTGTGCCAGATATGCCGAATCGATGAGCCCGATATAGCGGGCGAGCTCGCGCGATGGGCTGTCGTTCTCGCGGCCTTGCCCGCGCAGTTCGCGAACGGCAGTATCGGTTGAAGAGCTGGCGCTCGTCGCAAGATTCGGTTTCGTTAGCGCCAGCGGAATCCCTTCGGAAAATACCCGAACGGTATGCCGGTCTTGACCCGCGGATTTGTCGCCGCCCACGATGTCGTTGTTTAGCACAGCCTCGATGTTCCAACCTTGCGCCTTGGCCATCTTAGCGAAGTGTGCGCTGCCATACAGGCCCTGTTCTTCACCTGCTACGATCAGAAAAATGATGGTCGCTGGAAACTTGTGCTTGCTCAACACGCGCGCGCACTCTATGCTGACAGCCGTTCCGCTCCCGTCGTCATTGGCTCCGGGCGACGGACCAGTGGCATCGTTCGTTTCCGAGTTGCGGGAGTCGTAATGTCCCGACACCAGAACGATGCGCGAGGCGTTCGCCGGATCACTGCCGCGCAATATCGCATATACGTTCGTCAGTTTCGTCGGCTTGGGAACGCGGTTTGCCGGTTCCTGCGTGAACTCGTCAGTCTTGACTTCCAGGCAGCCGCCGCAATCTTTCGAGTAGCTCTCCAACTCGCCTTTGATCCACTCGGCCGCGGCATTGATACCCTGGCCCGATGAAGCCGACACCTCTGACGACAGCGTGTGCCGTGAACCAAAACTGACCAGCTTCTGAACCGTCTGCTGAATACGCGGCGCAGACACGTCGCCGAGGGCGGCGACAATTTGTGGATCGGCGGGAGGGACAAGAACACTAACCGGTGCCTGCCCGCTCAAGGCCAATGATGTCAATAGCAAACCGCCAAGGGATGGAAACATTTTCATTTGTGGCATCCAGCAAAACTTCCCCGCATCTGATGTGTCTATTACTTGACGCTCGTAGCAAGAGATTCTAAATATAAAAGAGCGGTCGGCGCTGTGATTCTTCGCGGTACTGCCCAGTCGATTGGAGGAAGTGGCCATGGTAATTTGCCCTGAGTGCGAAAGCGATCTGGACATTGAAGAAGACGAGGTCGATGAGGGCGAAGTCGTCTCCTGCCCCGAGTGTGGCACAGATTTCGAAGTCGTCGCCGTCGATCCGCTGGAATTGAGCCGTGTCGAGGGCAATGAGCTAGACGAAGAGGAAGATTTGGTCGACGAAGAGGAAGAAGAGGAGTAGCGTGGGCTGCCCCGCAGCGCCGGTCGCCTGCCGCCGCTGGGTCCTAATCCCTGCGGTGGTGTTGCTACTGCTCGCTGGAAGGTGCGGTTTGCTGGCGGCTCAAAATAAAGAGGCAGTTGCTGATTACGCACTGATTTACGGAACAGTCTGGGGGCCCGATAACACTCCCGTGGCGGGAGTGCCGATTACGATTCGGCCCTCCGCCGACAAGAAGCCGAAGTGGGAGCTGGTTTCCGATCGCCGCGGCGAGTTCGCGCAGCGAGTTCCTCCCGGTCATCAGGAGTACATAGTTCAAGCCGATATCAAGACACCAAAGGGCCAGCCCAAGCCCGAAATCAAGCTGCAGATTGACAATAATGAGCGCAAGGACATTGGTCTGCATCTGACCAGTGCCGATCTGGCGAAGAAATAGTTCTCGACGGAGATCCCATGAGGAAGCTGATTGCAGTGCTGGCGGTCGCGATAGCAGCGATTTGCGCCGGCGCGCAGATTAATCTGCCGATCACTGGAGGCGGACCGTCCGCTCCCAAGAAGCAGAAGCCCACAGCCAAAATGCTGACCGGAACTGTGACGGACAAAGCCGACCAGCCAATCCAGGCCGCTGTGGTTTACCTGAAGAATTCCAAGACGCTGGTGGTGAAAAGCTATTTTACCGACAAGGACGGTGGCTACCGCTTCCCCCAAGTTGCCTTGAATACCGATTACGAAGTCTGGGCCGAAAAAGACGGCAAGAAGAGCGACACCAAGAGTATCAGCCAGTTTGACGACCGCTACAATCCCACAATCAACCTGCGCATCAATCTGGAGAAGTAGTCGGGCGGCCCAGCCTCTCAGCAAACACAGCGGCCGCCATTTCTGGCGGCCTCATTACTTGCGAAAGTTCGCAGGTTAGTTGCTTTCGTTGCTGGCCCGCTTCCACGACATGAACTCGCCGATCGTGGCGCCGGTTGCAGACGACGAGGTCGATCCCGCCGGCTGCTTGTAGGCTTCCACATCCGCCCGAGTCGCTTCCTCGCCACCCACTGCGCGAATGCTGAGTCCCACCTTCTTCTCCGCCGGGTTCATCTTGATGATCTTGAAGTCGTGTTCCTGACCCGGCTCCAGCTTGATCGGAGCTCCGTGAGAGTCCGCCGCTTCTGAGTTGTGGCACAAACCCTCGACACCATCGGCGATCTCAACGAACGCACCGAAACTCGCCAGCCGCAGCACTTTGCCGTGAATCACATCGCCGACGCGGTGCTGGTCGAAGAAAGTCTCCCACACGTCAGGCTGTAGCTGCTTCACGCCGAGGGAAAGCCGCCGTTGTTCCGGCTCAATAGCAAGAACAATTGCCTTCACCTTGTCCCCCTTCTTCAGCACTTCCGACGGATGCTTCACTCGCTTCGTCCAGCTCAAGTTGCTGACGTGTACCAGCCCGTCGATGCCGTCCTCGATCTCGACGAACGCACCAAAGTCGGTCAGGTTGCGAACCTTGCCCTCAACCACGGTGCCAATCGGAAACTTTTCGTGCAGCGTCTCCCACGGATTCGACTCGAGCTGCTTGAGTCCCAGGCTGATGCGCCGCTCCGGAACATTCACGTTGAGCACGACCGCTTCGAGCTGGTCGCCGACGCTAACCATCTTCGACGGGTGCTTCATCCGCTTCGACCATGTCATCTCGCTGACGTGCACCAGTCCTTCGATGCCCTGCTCCAGCTCGATGAACGCTCCGTAGTCAGTCACACTGATTACGCGCCCGTGCACGTGCGCACCGATTGGGTAGCGCTCCATAGCATCCAACCACGGGTCGGGCGTCAACTGCTTGAATCCCAGCGAAACGCGCTGCTTCTCGCGGTCAAACTTCAGCACTTTCACCTGAATTTGATCGCCCACCTGCACCAGGTCGCGCGGATGCGTCAGCCGTCCCCACGACATGTCCGTGATGTGCAGCAACCCGTCGATGCCGCCGAGATCCACGAAGGCGCCGTAGTTGGTCAAGTTCTTCACCGTGCCCGTCAGGATCGCGTCTTCGTGCAACTGCTCGAGCGTCTTGCCGCGCTTTTCGGTCTGCTCTTCTTCCAGCAGCTGTTTGCGCGAGACTACAATGTTGCCGCGCTTCTTGTTCAGCTTGATGATGCGAACATCGAGTTCAGTGCTCTTCAGGCCATCGAGATTGCGTACCGGACGCAACTCCACCTGCGAACCCGGCAGAAAGGCGCGCGCCCCCATGATATCCACTGTGAGACCGCCCTTGATGCGGTCGATCACCCGAGCTTTTACTGAAGACTTTTCGTTGTAAGCCTTCTCAATGTCGTCCCACGCCTTCAGGCGCTGTGCCTTGTGGTAGGAGAGGTTGATGTAGCCCTCTTCGGTGTGTCCCTGGTCACGCACTACCGGGATTTCCTGCCCCGGCTGCACGCGGACGTTGCCTTCCGAGTCAGTGAACTCGGCAACCGGCACTACCCCTTCGGACTTGTAGCCGATATCGACTACCACATACTGCGGCGTAATCTTCAAAATCGTGCCCGGAATGACCTGTTCTTCATTGAGGGCAGCTTCGGTCTGCGCCTGCTCCTGCTCATACTGGTCGAGAGCGGCGGCGAAATCTTCCATGGATGGTTCTTTTTCGGCGCGTTGGGTCACAGCACCCGGCTCGGCTGTTGGAGTCGGTGTATGAGTGCCAGCTTCGGTATCCGGGCCGGTCGCGTGCTGTTCGGCTACGCCCGAACTTTCAGTGGATGCGGATGAGGTCGGTGTATCGTTAAGAGTTTCTTCGAGAGACATGGTTTGCGTTCGCGCCCTGCAATTTTGGAAATTGAAGGGGGGCCGGTAAATACGGACTGCTGGCGTGAGTCTTCTTCGGAGTTCCCCGCTTGGGGGAGATTGAACAACCCAGCGGCCGGATCCAGAAAAGCGGGCCCACTTCCCTAGACTCTTTGACTATAGCAATCGCTTCTTTGCAGTGTCAAACGCGTAAGTCCAACCGCTGCGCGATTTTCCCGATAAATTTACGCCCCGTACACCGATTCCTGCCGGATCATTTCGACGCTCGCCCCTGCTGCCATTTCAGTACTTTTCAGCCGTTTGATACTCTGCTCAAGAATGGACTACATCTGGACTCCCTGGCGCTACGCCTATGTTGCGTCGGTCGACAAAAAGACCGGATGCATCTTTTGCGAGCTGCTGCACTTGGGCGACGACCGGAAGGCGCTCATCGTCCATCGCGCCGAGCATAATTTCATCATCCTGAATGCTTACCCGTACACCTCGGGACACGTCATGGTTGTGCCATACGAACACGTAGACCGGTTGAACGTTCTGCCCTCACCTGCCGCAGACGAGATGATGTCGCTCACACGACGCCTCGAGCATGTGCTGCTCGAGATCTACCACCCCGACGGCGTCAACCTCGGCATGAATATCGGGAAAGCCGCCGGCGCCGGTATTGCCGGGCACATCCACATGCACGTGCTGCCCCGCTGGGTGGCGGATGCAAATTTCATGTCCGTTATTGGCGAAACCCGCATGCTACCGGAGTCGCTGGAGGAGACCTACCGCAGGTTGAAAGCGAAGTTTTAAGCGCGCCATTTCCCAAACCGCTGGTTCCGATCTGCGGGACAGCATCTTCAGTTATGGATACTACCCCATTGCCATTAGGCACTTTTGCGGTATTAACACTGATATCAATGCTCACGTCGACAGCATCCCGCATCCGTTCATCCTGTCGGCTGGCTCTGGTTTGCCTCGATCGAAGCAGCTACAACATTGATGGTGGGATTGCCAAAATGTCTTTGGTGTCGGTCAGCTGTGTCCTGACAAGTCCTATCCAACCTTGCGCTTGCTGAACACGGGCAAGGCTGTCGTCCGAGCAGGAGAGTGCTCTTTGTTGGAAGATGGGCAGTACCTAAATGCCGGGGTCGGTGTTATGAAATTGTTACTGGCAACCCAAACCGATGGTGCTCCCTCAGGCGGTGGTTTGACGATTGTGACCTCTCATCCCTCAACCAACCCCTCCATCTCCTTCTCCCCAATAACCGCCACGCCAAACTCTCGCGCCTTGTCGAGCTTTGAACCTGCCTCCGCGCCGGCCACCACGTAATCCGTCTTCTTGCTCACCGAGCCCGCCACCTTCCCGCCAGCATCTTCGATAAGCTTCTTGGCCTCATCGCGCGTGTGACGCTCCAGCGTTCCTGTGAGCACAAATGTTTTCCCTGCCAACGCCGTTCTCCGTTGTTTCTTTTCGCCGGAGAACTGCAATCCCGCCTTGCGCAACCGTTCTACCAGCGCGACATTCTTCGGCTCGTCAAAAAACTCGCGGATACTCTGCGAGACTCGCGGGCCAATCTCGCTTACCGCCTGCAAGTCTTCTTCAGTAGCCTTCATCAGTGCGTCCATCGAGCCGAAATGCTCCGCCAGGAACTGTGCCGTGCGCTCGCCCACCATGCGAATGCCCAGCCCGTAAATCACGCGCTCCAGCGGCAGCTTCTTCGAGTTCTCGATCTCCCGCAGCAAATTCTGCGCTGACTTCTTGCCCATGCGCTCCAAGTTCGTGAGCTGCTCTTCCGTGAGGTCGTAAATATCGGCGACGCTCTTCACCAGCCCGCCATCGACCAGTTGATTGACCAGCGCATCTCCCATACCCTCAATGTTCATCACGCCACGCGAGGCGAAATGCCGAATGGTCTCGCGCAACTTCGCTGGACAGTTGACGTTCACGCAGCGATGGTCGGCTTCGCCCTCGGCACGAACCACGTGGCCGCCGCACACCGGGCACCTCTCCGGCATATGAAACTCGCGCTTGCCGCGCGGCTTGTCTTCGAGCACCTTCACCACTTTGGGAATCACGTCCCCACCGCGCTCCACCGCCACCCAGTCGCCAATCTTCACCCCCAGCCGTGTAATCTCATCCATGTTGTGCAGTGTGGCGCGTGTCACGGTGGTGCCGCCGATCGAAACCGGCTTAAGCGCCGCTACCGGCGTGAGTTTGCCCGTCCGTCCCACCTGCACCAGGACGTCTTCGATCTGTGTCTCGCCGGCTCGTGCGGCAAACTTGTAGGCAATCGCCCAGCGTGGGGCTTTGCCGGTGAAGCCTAGCTCGTCTTGCAGCGCGACTCGATCGACTTTCACCACAACCCCGTCGATCTCATACGGCAGCGCATCGCGATCCCGGTCTGTTTCGTTGACGAACTCCATCACCTGCTGAAGGTTGTGCGCCAGCTTGTGACGCAGGTTCACCTTGAAGCCCGCGGCTTCCAGCGCCTTGAGTACCTTGGAGTGCCGGTCGAAGATGGGCCGCCCATCCGACAGTAGCCCATAGGCAAAGAAATCCAGCCGCCGCTGCGCCGTCACGTTCGGCTCGAGGGTTCGCACCGTGCCCGCAGTCGCATTACGCGGATTGGCGAACGTCGGCAAGCCCTGCTCCTCGCGCTCTTCATTCATTCGCTGAAAGGCCGCCAGAGGCATCAGCAGCTCCCCGCGGACTTCAAAATCGCGCACAAGCCCGGCCTGGTGGAGCGTCTTCTCAGAGATCGTGAGTGGAATGCTACGCACGGTGCGCACGTTCGGTGTGACATCCTCGCCGGTTGTTCCATCGCCGCGTGTCAGGCCCAGCGCAAGCTTACCGTCAGCAAAGCGTAGCGCCAGCGACATGCCATCCAGCTTCAGTTCGCAGACGTAATCGACCTGCGACTCGCCCGTCAGCTCGTGAACCCGACGTTCCCAGTCGCCTAGCTCCTGCTCGCTGGTGGTCTTTCCCAGCGACAGCATCTGCGTCGAGTGCCGCACCTTGGCGAACTCTTCGCTCGGTTTGCCGCCCACACGCTGGGTAGGCGAATCCGGCGTGACCAACTCCGGATGCTTGGTCTCAAGCGCGATCAGCTCGTCCATCAGCTTGTCGAACTCGGCGTCGCTGATCTCGGGGTTGTCGAGCACGTAGTAGCGATGTTCGTGGTAGCGAATCTTCTCGCGCAGCACATCCATTTTCTTCTGCACGTCTTTCGTAGTGCTTGCAGGCATGACCGAACAATTATAGGGGCGCTGCTGTCGCGGTTGTCGGGTAAAGCAGGGCCATCAGGCCGGCGTCAACGAGCGTAACCATCGATGTTTTGGGTGGTGCACTGCTTCATTCAGCGGTGCAGTTTCACGTTTGCATTGTGCTCCTAATTGCCAGTTGCTGCGAGTTGCTAAATGCCAGTTCCCTAGTTGCTCCTCGTTTTCCTCCGTAGTGAAGGCCTCTTCGCTCACGCGCCCACGCACTCCCGTAAAATAAAGATTTCCCGGGAGCACTTTTGAAGCACCTGTTAGCTAAGTGGACCCACTGGATCCTGGCCGTCCTCAGCCCTTTCGGAATTTGGGGTGTCGCCGGATTCGCTTTCGTGGACGCAGCTTTTCTCGGCATGCCGCTCGACGCGATTGTCGGCGGATATGTGTACGCCGCCCCGCGGCGTTTTCTCTTACTTTCGGCATTGGCCGCGACCGGCTCAGCGCTCGGCAGCATCGTTATTTACTGGATCGGCTACAAGGGCGGAGAAGTCCTGCTGGTCAAGCGCATAGGCGAGGCGCGCTTCCAAAAGATTCGTGCTTCCTTCGAGCGCCACGAGTTTCTTGCCCTCATGGTGCCGTCCATGCTGCCTCCCCCGACGCCTTTCAAGTTATTCGTGCTGTCGGCCGGCGTTGCTGAGATGCGCTTCAGCCACTTCCTCGGCGCCATCTTTGCGGGACGCTTTCTGCGTTTCCTGATTTTGTCAGTTTTGCTGATCCGCTTCGGCCCGCAGACCGTCGTGTTCATCGCTGGGCTTGTCCATTCTCATGCCCGGGTCGTCCTGGCGGTACTGGCTGCGCTGGCGCTATTGGGGTGGTGGTTGTGGCGCCTGCGCAAGCGGAACGGACGAACCCGTGTGCGACGGGAAGCCGCATAAACTCGATTCCCAAAACGAAACAGAATTGGTTACTTTCGTTTCTTTTCTCGCACGATTTTCTGGACCGCTCCAATTTGCCCGCGATAAAAGGGTTAACGCGAGGCGAGGCATTGGTTTGTGTCTCTAGGCTCCGAGCGCTAGAGCGCGAAAGTAGTCCCCGTCTTTGACATTCGAGGAAGTTGTTGTGAGGCCTGGTGACCTCAAGTTAAGCCCTTTGGAATCTGCCAAGTAGCAACAAATTGCGCAGCAGCTGGGAAAGGCGCGGCGATCAGCGCCTAAACGTTTGATGGCAAAGAGTGCCAACTCCTACCGCACGACCATCACGCCTGACTCTTCTCGATGGCTTACAAGGTAACCGATTCCGAAGAAGACCGCCGCAAAGAAGAGGTCCGACACCACAGCATTACGGAAGAACGGTAGTCCGGCCGCGTAACACATTGCCAGGCCGCCGGCGGTCTTGGGATACATGTTCCACACCGCCCACACTGCAAAGTTGCTGAGCAGGAAGAACGAAACCGAACCGGCCAGCGAAGCGCCCGCAACCCGTACAGCCGAGGCCTTGCGGGCAAGCATTCCGCCCAGCAGCACCACGCCCGCATACCACGCCCACGTGATCATCAGATCGGCCGAGAGAGCGTAGCCGTAATAGCTGCGGGACAGGTAGATGCCCGTAGCGGCCAGTGCCGCCACCGGAATCCACATTTCTTTGCGCGGACGGCGTGCGCCAAAAAACAGCAAGCCGGCCGTCACCGGGGCAAAGCTGAAGGGCAAGGGCAGGAAACGGGCGTGAACGATAACGGCGAAGGCGAGAAACAGGTATGCCAGCATGATTACCTCGTTACGGTCGCGCGTCCGCGGAGGACACGCTCTTTGATGATTCTGGACGCCGCGAGTTTCGGCGTCAAGCGGGCTCGAACAAAGATTAAGCCCTTTTCGCTGAGGATAACTCACGCTCAGGGCTCTTCTCCAATCGAGGGCCTACGCGTGTTCATGCCTTCTTCCTGGACCCGCAAGTCCGGCGAGAGCAGCACCCAGCCGCCCAGGGTCCCGCGGCCCTGCATCTCGGGATAGGCGAATCGCAGATCCTGAAAACGCACCAGATAGCCTTTGAAGTCGCCCTGCAGTTGTTCGTTTTGGGCAATAGGAAACACCGCCCAATCGATATATACCCGGCCCAGATAAGACGCCTTCGCAGCCTGGGTTGCAGGAGTTACCTCTGGCTTGTAGTAGGTGCGCGCCTGTGATTCGGGATCGACCTCTGGCCCCAGCGAATTCACCGGAACAGTCTGGAAAAACGTCTCAGCCTCGACGACACCATGCCAGCGAAACGGATTCACCCAGTACGGATAGGCTCCGATCTTCAGCGGCACAGCACCCTGATAGAGCAGAGAGCCCATCGCATTCAGTGCGCGCCGGTGCTGGTAGTCGCGATAAACCCACAGCAGCACCATACAAACGAGAGCGAAAATCGCCCATCCGCCTCCTCGGGGGCCTTTGCTGCGCGCCCCGATCTCTTGGTTAATAAGTCCGAAGAGTGACGGCATCACCAAACCGGCGATCAGAGCCAGAAGAAGCAGCGGCTCGACGATGAATACAATGTCCCACGAGTACCACCGCCAGTTGAATGGCGCGAACATGCGGATTCCGTATGCAGTGCTGTAGTCGAGCAGAATGTGGCTGAGCGCCGCGATGAGTGCCAGCCAGTAGAGGTATCCCCAGCGCACCGGCAACCTGGAGCGCAAGATGCGAGGTCTCCCATCCGGTCTGCGCCAGCAACACAGCAGCCACACCAAACCCAGAGTCGCTGCTGCAATTACCGGCGTGAAGACGAATGCGTGGGTGATACCCCGATGATGCTGAAGATTGGCGATAGATCCCTTCAGCCCCCATAGAATGTCTAGGTCAGCAGCTTCGGCGGCCAGCACCATCGTCAAAGTGGCGAGCGCGCTCTTGCGATTGAAGCCGGCGCGGCTCATACAGGCGCCGGTCAGGAAGTGTGTGACAGGTTCCAAGCCCCCCTCGAAGAAATAATGCGAAATGGCGAATTCTACCGCTCGCCTCCCTCATGTTCTGTGTTGCCCGCCAGAAGCTCTAGGGCGTGCGGCAGGATCTCGACGACCGACTGCAGCGAGTCCACCGCGCCGGCCGGACTGCCGGGAAGATTGAGGATGAGCGAGCCGCCTCGAACTCCGCAGACTCCGCGGCTGAGAATGGCAAACTCTGTACTCCCCAGCCCATCCGCACGTATCTTCTCGGGGATGCCATCGATCAACTTGGAGCATACCGCGCGCGTCGCCTCAGGCGTGACGTCGCGCTCCGAAATGCCCGTCCCGCCGGTAGTGACGATAAGCTGTACTTGCTCAGAAAGTTGAATGAGGGTCCGTTCGATTTCGTCCCGATCATCGACCACAGCCCGCTGCTGCGTGACGTCGAAGCCATGTTGCCGAAGCACCTCGAGTGTTGCCGGACCCGAGCGATCGGTTCGCCTGCCTCGTGCCACGGAATCGCTAATTGTGACCACTGCCGCTTTCATGTCGATTTCTCCCTGCGCGAATGTCGCTTGTAATCTCCACTCTTACCACCCAATTTGCGTTCCAGCCGCACCTCACGAATCTCAATGCCTTTATCCAGTGCCTTGCACATGTCATACACTGTCAGAGCTGCTACGGAGGCAGCGAGCAGAGCCTCCATCTCCACGCCGGTTACAGCCGTGGTACGCACCACTGAGCGGATCTCGACGCCGTTATGCCGCAGCTTGCAGCTAACGTCGACTTTGCTCAGCGCCAGCAGATGGCACATGGGAATCAGTTCTGCGGTGCGTTTGGCGGCTTGAATGCCGGCAATCCGTGCCACCTCCAACGCATCGCCCTTGGGGTTTTGCGGTAGCGCTCGCAATACTGCTTTGCGCATGGCGACGAAAGCGGACGCCTCGGCTTCCCGTAATGTTGGACTCTTTCCGGAAACATCCACCATCGCCGCCCGGCCGCTGGCGTCGTAGTGCGAGAGTTCCGATTGTGCCTTCGATTTCGCCATGAGTTACACCAGGAGTACAGTAACAGTTTCACCTGCATTGAGCCGGTCGCGGTCGTGAGGTACCACAATGTAACAGTTTGACTTGACGACAGACATCAAATCACCTGAGCCTTGCCAGCGCACCCATTCCACTTCCGGCTTGGGCGTGGAGCCGCCTAAGCGAGCGGGAAGAAAACGCGTTAATCCAGTCTTCGTAGTAAACGGCTGTTTCAACTCTGCCTGCCCAAAAAGCAGCGGGGCGATGTTGGCTCCGCCCAACGCGTCTAGAACCGGCTTTACGAACAATTGAAATGTCACCATGGTGGAGACGGGATTTCCCGGCAGTCCGAACAACGGAGTCGTTTTCCCCTCAAGAGTAAGTTGGCCAAATACGACCGGCTTGCCCGGTTGAATAGCCACTCCGGTGAAAAAGAACTCTGCTCCCAGCGATGCCAGCACTTCCTCGACGAGATCGTACTTGCCCATCGAGACTCCGCCGGTGAGTAGTAATAATTCGGACTGCAGGCCTTTGCGTAACAGCAGCGCGATCTCAGCCGCCTCGTCACGGGCTACCGGCAGAATGACCGGCTCTCCCCCGGCTTGATGCACCTGCGCGGCCAACGAAAAGCTGTTGGAATTACGGATTTCATTGCGACCAGGCGGCAAGTTAATATCGACCAGTTCATCGCCAGTGGCCAGGACCGCAACGAGCGGCCTGCGATGAACGGCGAGTTCAGGGCGACCAAGGGCAGCTGCCACAGCAACCACCACATGATTGATGCGCGTCCCTTTAGGCACCATGACATCGCTTCTTCGTGCCTCAGCACCTGCGGCAACAACATTCTCTCCGGCGTGTACCGGACGTTTCACAGTAACAACTTCTTCAGCTACCTCGGTGTGTTCCACCATGACGACGGCATCCGCACCAGCAGGTACCGGCGCACCAGTCATGATCTCGACTGCCTGCCCGGAGAGCAGAGTTATCTCATCCTCTTCCGGTGCGCTACCGGCTTTGATCATGCCGATGCACCGTAACTTTGCCGGAACTGCCTGCACGTCGGCAGCGCATACCGCGTAGCCGTCACGGGTTGCTCGCGGGAAGGGCGGGAAATCTCGGTCGGCGCGAAGATCTTCTGCTAGCGCAAGACCCACGGCATCGAGCATGTTGACGAACTCAGGAGATGTCGCCGCTAGCCTGGACGCGTGCTGCTCAACCAAATGGCGAGCTTCGGCAAACGATAGCAGCGGCGATTTTGCAGGGTCGTTCATGGGATCTGCGTAGGGAAATTCTATCGGCCAGGAGCGGTTTTCGCGATTGGCTTGGCATAATCAAAAGGCGGCCCAGGGGCCGCCCTCAATTGGTTCAAGCCAAAACCTTAGGGCTTCTTTTTCGCCGGAGCCTTCTGCTTACCGTAAGTGGTCTCGACCGATGAGCCCAGCATTGCAATCGTGTCTTTTGCGGTTTGCGCATTTGCTCCATCGGGCTTGAGCTCCAGATACTTCTGGAACGCCTCGACTGTGCCCGGAGCAGGCGAGTATTTGCCATCTTTTCCAAGCGTGGCTTTGTTCAGCAATGCCATTCCTTTGTAGTAATAGGCGTCAGCGCGATTCGGGTCGAGCTGGATGGATTTGTCGAATGCGGTAACTGCGTCGTCTGTTTTGTTGGCGTTGTAATTCACGACGCCGATATTGAAGTACGCGGTTGCGGCGCCCGACGGATCCATTTGCGCCACTTGAGTGTATTCAGCAACAGCCTTGTCCACTTGACCAGATTTGTTATAGGCATTCGCCAAAGCGTTGTGGTACAGAGCGCTGTCTCCCTTGATCGCAATCGCTTTCTGATAGGCCTCAACCGCCTCCGTATATTTCTTCGCGCCGGTATAGGCTTCACCCAGATAGGCCCAGAGCAAGTCCTTGGAAGGATCGCTGCTGGTAACCTCCTGCATGACGGTAATCGCCTGGTCGTAGTTGCCGGCCTTTTCCAGATCACGGACCTCTGCCAACTTGGCGTTCAGTCCTTTGATCTTCTCGTTCTGTTTCACGACCTCTTGCTGCTTCTTGATTTGCTCCTCCGACGGACCACCTTTGCCGGCAAGATCTTTCTTTAGATCAAAATTCACTTCCCTCTGTTCGCCCATCGCGAGCGGAACCTTGTTGAAGCCATCAACCGCAACGCCATTGCGCGTCAGAACGACATCATAGGTTCCCGGGCTCAAACCGATGGTGACATACTCGCCGTTCTTGTTGGTGTTGACGGTTATCTTACGTTGTGTGTCGATATTCGTGATCTCGACTGTTCCGTCAGTGATGAACTTACCTTCCGTGTCCCTGGCGACACCTTTGAGGCCCGTAATCTGTGCCATTGCGGGCAATGCGCTCACCGCTGCGAGCAGCGCCAGCATTAACAATCCCTGGGTCAATCTCTTCATACTTGCCTCCTGCGCGTAGCGCCATTCGGGCAAATCGGCCCGCGCGCCAGCAAATACCGTCTCATCAAAACGAAATTGAATTCTCGAGGACCACTTACGCTTCGCTTAGCGAAAGATAAGGAATCGGGTCGCGAGCGCCCGCCGCCGTAAAAGCCTTCCTGCGCAGCACACAACTATCGCATGTGCCGCAGGCTCGGTCCTCCCGGCTATAGCATGACCACGTTAAATCGAAGGGCGCGCCCAATTCAAGGCCAAGGCGAACAATATCAGCCTTTCGCCTGCCTATCAGCGGGGTTTCGATGCGGATCCGGCCCTCCTTCGTCCCCCTGTGCACCGCTTCATTGTAGGCGGCATAGAACTCGGGACGGCAATCGGGGTATCCGGAGCTGTCCTGCTGCACCGCCCCGATGTAAATCTCGTCCGCGCCTAAAACTTCAGCCCAACTCACGGCCGCCGCAAGAAAATGCGCGTTGCGAAAGGGGACATAGGTGACGGGAATTTCGGCCCCGATCACCATAGGCGCGTCCGGGACGGCGATTTGATCGTCGGTGAGAGCGGAGCCGCCGATTGTGCGGAAAAATGAAGTTTGGACTGCCAGGCGCGTCCGGATACCAAGACGCTTGCAGATTTCCTGGAAAGCCTGCCGCTCACGTTTCTCAGTGCGCTGGCCATAATCGATGTGCAGGGCAGCGGTGTGCTCCGCGCCAAAGTCACGGATCGCCAGAGCAGCGCACACAGTCGAGTCCATCCCGCCACTCAGAATCACAAGCACGCGCGCCTTCGCTTTTGTCGTCACATCACTCATATATGTCTGGAGTATCTCCCAGCGGAAGTGGCGGCCTTTAGGCCGGTGGCAAGGCGCTGATTCTCAGCCGGGCTTTAGCCGTAACAAACCGTCCACTACACCCCCTTCATCGAAGGCTCCCAAATGAATTTATGGATTTGCAAACCCAACCGCGCGTTCAAACCGTCAGCCAGCATCCATTCGGCAAGATCACGCGGATCCAGCAAACAATGCGAACTATCGCGGGCGCCAATGGCATCTTTACGAAATGCCGGAGACAGAATCACCGATGCCACTTTGCCGCTGAGGTCGTATTCGCGAATGAAATCGCGGGCGAACTCGTAATCCTTGCGGCTGGCAAGGACCAGTTTCACCTCGTCGCGCTTCGTCAAGTGTTCCAGATTTTCAAGACGAAAGGTTTCGCCTTCGCCCGAGTCGGGACATTTCACGTCCACGATCTTAATCACCTGCTCCGGAACCTTGTTTAGCAGCCTTTCGCCGCTGGTTTCGATCAATACGGTGTAGCCGTGCACCAGCAACTTCTCCATCAAGGCGACCACGGCAGCTTCTTGCAGCAGGGGCTCGCCGCCGGTAATTTCCACGAGACCACCGTCCGGAGAGAGCCGTAGCACTTCGCGCTCGACTTCCTCCAAGGTCATCTTCTGACCGCTCTTGAAGGTGTACTCGCTGTCACACCAAACACAGCGCAGATTACAGCCCGCAGTGCGCACGAAGACACACGGCAATCCCGCGTAGGACGACTCTCCTTGCAGCGATTTGTAGATTTCGACGATCTGCATGGACACCTATTCGCTGTACGTCGCCGTGGTGGTGTCCGTTTCCCAGACGGTGATGTCTTTCACCCACACTCGGCCGTTGGTGATGTCCTTCAGATGTTTATTCGTCTCGTCGAAGAAGTACTTGGCAAGGTTCTCGGCAGACGGGTTCAGCACGGTGAAAGGCTCAAGCTCGTTAATCATCTGGTGGTCAAGATAATTCACCACGGGACGCAGCACGTCCTTCAAGTCCTTGAAATCGATCAGCAAGCCCGCATGGTCGAGAGTCTCGCCGCGCAAGGTGACGCGCACCTTGTAGTTGTGTCCATGGGGCTTTTCGCACTTGCCTTTGTAGTTGCGCAGGTAATGCCCCGAGGAAAATGTGTCTTCGACGGTTACTTCGTACATGTTTCTCTGCCACTGCAACGGGAATCAGCGGTCCATGGCTAAGCCCTTATTTTACCGCCTCTAGTCAGCAACTATGCTGTGCCCAAAGAACCTTTCCACCGCCCGTAAATCTGTCGTCCGCGCATAGTCCGGCAGGCTGGCCAGAAACACGCGCCCGTACTGCTTCTTCAGAATTCGATTGTCGAGGAGGCAAAGCAAGCCGCGATCGTGCAGCGAACGAATCAGGCGTCCAAAGCCTTGCTTCAGGGCGATCACGGCACTCGGTACCTGGTATTCGAAGAAGGCGTTGCCGCCGTTCTCCTCGATCGCATTGATCCGCGCAGCCACAACAGGATCGTTTGGCACTGCAAACGGCAGTCGATCGATGATGACGCAGCTCAACTGCTCGCCCTGTACGTCTACGCCCTGCCAAAACGACGAGGTTGCGAACAGCACGCAGTTTGGCGTCATGCGGAATTCTTCCAGCAGCGCGTTCTTCGGGGCGCTGCCTTGCTGGAGCATGGGGAATTCCAATTCTCCGCGAAGCCGTGCATAAAGCTGATTCATGCACGCATAGCTGGTAAACAGGCAGAATGCCCGTCCGCGGCTGATTTCCAGCAGTCGCCGCACCCGTTGCGACGCCCGCTCGACGAACTGTGGTTCGCGTGGATCGGGCAAGTCGGGAGGTACATAGAGCAGGGCTTGACTCGGATAGTCAAAGTGCGACGGAACAATCATCTCGTGAGCGTGCTCAAGCCCCACGCGCCCGCGAATGTAATCGAAGCTGCCACCCACCGCCAAAGTAGCTGAGGTGAGAATCGCAGTCTCCAAATGGTCGAATAGGGTCTGCTTCAAAATGTCAGCCACAGAAATTGGCGTGGCCTGCAGGAAAACGTTTTGCTGGCCGCTATGCCCGGCTCGCCGCTCACCGCGGCGTTCAATCCAGAAGACCGTATTCTTCTGGTTCGATTCCATCACAAAGGCTAACTGGACGCGTAGCTCTTCGATGCGACGCAGCAGACCATGCACTTCCTCAGGCTTTTCCGAGACGCCCTGCAGCTCGGTGTACAGATGCAGGAGCGTGTTCTGGAGTGCAATGAACTCATCTCCGTTTTCTTCCAGGAACGCGGCCCGGTTCTCGAAAGCAAAGCGCCCCTCGCCAGGAGGCAAGATAGAGAAGAACAATTGCGAGCGCTCGCGAACACGCGCAGACGCCGCCAGCGCCTGGGGGAGGAGAAGATTCGCCCGCCGCAAAGTGTTCTCCAGGTCTCGCAGCAGATCTTCGACGCGGAGGTTCGATACCGCCACGCCGAAGTAGTCTGTTGCCACATCTTCAAGCTCATGAGCCTCGTCGAAAACCACCACGCCGGCGTCGGGCAGCACACCTGAATCTGGACCACGCTCGACGGCAGCCTTAATGGCGAGGTCAGCGCAGAACAGGTGATGATTGACGATGATGATATCGCTGTCGGCAGCCCGACGACGCATCTCGGTGATGAAGCAGCGGTCGAACTGCTGGCATTCAACGCCGATGCAGCGGTCAGTGCGGCCATCGAGTTTCGACCAGAGTGGGCTGTTCTCCGGCAGCTCTGCGAGTTCAGCGCGGTCGCCGGTTTGCGTGGTCTTCTCCCAGTCAGTGATGATCCGGAACTGGTTGATTTCTTCAAGTCCGCTCAGTACTGGCTGCTCGGTCAGGTCATACAGCTTCTTACGGCACAGGTAGTTGGCGCGGCCCTTCATATAGCAGACACGCAACTCGCCGAGATGCGCTTGCAGGAACGGCAGGTCCTTATGAAAGAGCTGCTCCTGCAGCGTCTTGGTGCCGGTGGAGATGATGACCCGCTTTCCGGAGCGGATCACCGGCAGCAGGTAGGCGAGTGTCTTGCCGGTTCCAGTCCCTGCCTCGACGATCAGGTGGCGCTTGTGCTTAAGTGCCTGCTCGACAGCCTCGGCCATCTGCAATTGCCCGCGTCGAAACTCGTAAGCCGGATGCGTTTTCGCCAGCACGCCGCCTGGCCCAAAGAACCGATAAAGCGAAGGAGCCCGCGCAGCGGAGGATGCCAGGGCGGCGGATTGTGACGGAGAAGACACGGCGAAAGTGCAGTCTCCCTATAATAGTCGTTCGGAGTCGCGGAGGCGAAAGCGCCTAGATCGATGTCTCGTAGAGTCAAATATGAATCCCGCCCTTCGCGCAGCGGTGAGCTGCCCGTAGCCGGGACGCTCGCCATTGTCGGCCGCCCCAATGTCGGCAAGTCCACGTTGTTCAATCGTCTTGTCGGTTCGCGACGCGCGATTGTCGGCGATGAACCCGGCATTACTCGCGACCGCCTGTACGGCGAGGCCGAATGGGACGGGCGAAAGCTTCGCGTGGTGGATACTGGTGGCATCATTCCTGAGGACAAAGAGCTTATTCCCGCGGAGATATTCCGCCAGGCGCGAGTCGCACTCCAAGAAGCCGACGCGGTCGTTATGGTAGTGGATGGGCGCACCGAGCTGGCGGCCCCGGACCTTGAGCTCGCTCGCCTTCTAAAGCGCCTTGGCAAACCCCTCATTCTGGCGGTCAACAAGATCGATTCGCCCAAGCTCGAGCCTTATGCGCAAGAGTTTCACCGGCTTGGGATCGAAGACCTGATCCCCGTGTCCGCGGAGCACGGTGACCGAGTCGCCGAACTGCTGGAGCATGCGCTGTCACTGATGCCCGCACAGCCGGACATTGAGGCGGCGGAGACGCCTTCTGAGGATAGCCAGGAACCTGAGTCGGAAGCGACGGAAGAACAGCCTGCTCCCCTCGAGACCAAAGTCGCCATCCTTGGGCGACCCAACGTCGGCAAGTCCACGTTGCTAAATGCGCTCACAGGCACGTCTCGCGCAATTGTTTCGCCGATGGCCGGAACCACCCGGGATGCCGTGGACGAACTCGTCGTCCGAGACGGCAAGACCTACAGGTTCGTCGACACAGCCGGGATCCGCCGCAAGGGCAAAACCGCGCTGATGGCCGAGAAGCTCTCGGTCGTGATGGCGCGCAAGCACCTCGAAGCCGCCGATGTTGCACTCATCGTTATCGATGCCACTGAAGGCGTGACCTCCAGTGACGCCACGATTGCCGGCTACGCCCACGAGAGCGGTCGGTCGGCCATCGTGGTCATCAACAAGTGGGACGCGGTGACCACCGGCCGCACAGACGGTAAACCCCCGGCCGACCCGGCCATCTTCGAGCAGCAGGCGCGCGCACAACTGAAGTTCCTGAGCTATGCGCCAATCGTGTTCATCTCAGCGGCGACGGGCGAAAATGTACCCCGGCTGTATTCGCTTCTGGAAAAGGTTGCAAGTGAGCGCCGCAAGCGCATCTCGACCGGAGAGATGAATCGCTTCTTGGCCAAGATCGATTTTGACCGCGCCTCGATGCCGGTCTCGAAGCGAGTCAGGATTCTTTATATGACGCAGGCGGCGGTCTCTCCGCCGACGTTCATTCTGTTTACCGACAGGGCGGTGAAGCTGCACTTCTCGTATCAGCGCTTCCTGGAGAACCAGATTCGGGATGCGTTTGGGTTCGTGGGAACGCCCATCTGGATCAAAGCTCGGGCGCGAAATGCATCGAAGAACAAGTAATCAGCTTAAGCGATAGGAGTTGTAGCACGCTGTGCGTCAAGCCAGCTGTTCAACTCATGCAGCGCCCGATCGCACACCATCTTGTGTCGCCGCCGCTTGTCGCGCACCCGGAGGCGGGTGGTTTCGTCTAAGGGGAGAAGCAAATCGAAGGTGATGTTAGCGGGCTGGAAACTCTTCGTTTCTGCGTGGCAGATGTAGTTGACCAGAGCTCCGAAGGCCGTGGCACGAGGAGGCGGAACCGACTCTGCTCCAATGGCTAGGGCTGCGGCTTGGATCCCCGCGAGAAGCCCGGTAGCGATGGATTCGACATAGCCTTCCACGCCTGAGATCTGCCCGGCGAAGAGCAGGTTGGGATGTTGCTTCATCTGGAGAGTCTCGCGCAGCAGAGCCGGACCATTGATATAGGTGTTGCGGTGGATCTGCCCGTAGCGGAGGAATTGCGCATTCTCGAGGCCGGGGATGAGGCGCAGTATGCGCGCCTGCTCGCCGAACTTGAGGTGGTTCTGGAAGCCGACGAGGTTGTAAGAGTCAGCGCGCAGGTTCTCCTGGCGTAGCTGAACGACCGCGTACGGGGTCCTGCCGGTCTTGGGATCCCGGAGGCCAACGGGCTTCATGGGGCCGAAGCGGAGGGTGTCGCGGCCACGTCGCGCAATCTCCTCAATGGGCAGGCAGCCTTCGAAGTAATTCAGGTTCTCCCAGTCTTTGGCCTCGACTGACTGCGCCTCGAGCAGGGCGTTAAGGAAGCGGTCGTACTCCTCTTTGGTCATCGGGCAGTTGATGTAGTCGGCAGTGCCCTTGCCGTAGCGAGCGGCCATGTATACGCGCTGGCGGTCGATGGAGTCGGCTTCGACGATGGGGCTGATGGAGTCGTAAAAGTAAAGCTGCTCGCTTCCGCTCAGGCGACCGATCTCGGAAGCGAGTGCGTCGGAGGTGAGCGGGCCGGTGGCGATGATGGTGATGCCGTCGTGCTCGTCGATGCGCGTGACCTCTTCGCGGAGGATGCGAATCAGCTGCTCGCGTTCGATGGCTTCAGTGACCGCGTGCGCGAAGCACTCGCGATCAACGGCGAGGGCGTGCCCGGCGGGAACGGCGGTCTGGCACGCGATCTCCATCAGCAGCGAGCCGGCGCGGCGCATTTCCTCTTTCAGCAACCAGGGCGCGGTGTTCTCGGTGTGCGATTTTAGTGAGTTCGAGCAGACGAGCTCGGCAAATCGCGCCGTTTGGTGCGCGGGAGTCTGGCGAACCGGACGCATTTCGTAAAGGTCAACGGGAACGCCCCGCCGGGCACACTGCCACGCAGCTTCTGTTCCGGCGAGCCCGGCACCGATGATGCGAATGTGCTCCATTCTTAGCGGCTGCCCCTCACAATTTGATGTTCCAGCGAGGGCAGATCGATCGTCATGGCTCGACAGCCAGCGGCCGAAGCCACATTGAAGTGATTACCATCAACTCCAAAACGATGATGGATATGCCCGTGAATGTGCGCCAGCACTGGATGCCGATGCACAAAGTCGGCCAATGCATGGCTGCCTACGTTGCCCGTCTCGCACAAATCCAGGCTGCGATAAGCAGGAGTGTGGGTGACGAGCAGCGTGCGTTCGTCCATCAACGGATCAAGTGAGACAAGGTCCTGCGCGATTTCGTCATCGGTTTTGACGAAGGCCTCTCCCAGGAACCGCGGTGTGTACTGATAGCCGACAAAGTTGTAGTCCCCAATTTCTATGCGCTTACCGTGAGCGGGCTTGATTAAGCCGTCTTCGTAATCAAGCGGCACGTTGTCGTCATTGCCCATGATGTACAACACAGGAATCTTGGATCTGCCTAGTATTGCGAGGATGTCCTTTGCTTGCTTTCTCTGCTGCTCGTCGAAATCGGCATCGAAAAGGTCACCCGCGAGGATGAGCACGTCCGCCGAACCCGACTCCTGGACCAGCCACTCGTAAACCGAAAGCACCCCGTGAATGTCGGCCGCTGCAAGCAAACGCATGGTTGACTAACGAGATTAACCCGCCGCGATTGGAGAAAATAATGACGGCGGGGAATCGTCCAACTTAATGATGAAAGTGCGTCCTCAAATGTCGAGGTTCTTCACGTCGAGTGCGTTGTCTTCGATGAACTTGCGGCGCGACTCGACGTCTTCGCCCATCAGCGTGGTGAAGATGCCTTCGGTCTCCGTGAGGTCCTCGAGCTTGACTTCGAGCAGGGTGCGGCGCTCGGGATCCATGGTGGTTTCCCAGAGCTGCTGCGAGCTCATTTCGCCCAGGCCTTTGTAGCGTTGGATGGTGTAGTCCTTGCGGCCTTCGTTCAGCACGTAATCGAAAAGATCGCGTACGGTCTGCTTCTCGACCGTTTCGGCTTCGCTCTTGCGCTTGGATGCCTTGGGCGCTTTCTGCGCGGCCTTTTCCAGATCTGCGCGCTCGGCGTCGCTGAGCTCTTCCTTGCCGTTGCTGCCGGCTTCTTTCTTTACCGTTTCGATGAAGTATGGGGGCTGCAAGTACTGCTCGATCTGCTTGTACTTCGACATCATCTGGCGGAACTCGGGCGCTGAGGCCAGCTCCCAGTTGATGACGTGGGGCGCACCCTGCGAGCTGACGAAGACGCACTCCCAGAGGTTGTGCTCTTCCTCGAAGCGCTTCTCGACAGATTTGAGGCCCCGCTCTTTCATAAGACCCTTGAGTGCTTTCTCCAGGTCGAGGACCTTCTTGGGCGGCTTGCTGCTTTCCCCTTCAAAATCGGCGCGCTTAGTAAAGTCGAAGCGCGGCAGCATTTCGGAGATGACCTCATCGCGAATGCGCTTGTCCACCTTGTCCACGAAGCCGATGTAATCGTTCAGCGTGGTCATGAATCTGGTGAGCGGAGCGCCATCAAGGGCCGCTGCGCCCTCGCCATAGCGCACGACGATGCCATCGGCGGCGCGCTTGACCATGACCTTCACGAACTCGGTGTCGTTCTTGATGTACTGCTCGAACTTGCCCTTCTTGATGCGATACAGCGGCGGCTGGGCGATAAAGACATGGCTGTGCTTGATGAGCTCCTGCATGTGACGGAAGAAAAACGTCAGCAGCAGAGTGCGGATGTGCGAGCCGTCCACGTCGGCGTCGGTCATCAGGATGATCTTGCCATAGCGCAGCTTGGAGATATCGAAGTCTTCTTTGCCGATGCCGGTGCCGAGCGCCGTGATCATTGCGCGGATTTCTTCGTGGCCGAGCATCTTGTCGTAACGTGCCTTCTCGACGTTGAGAATCTTTCCCTTGAGCGGCAGAATCGCCTGGAAGCGGCGGTCGCGCCCCTGCTTGGCGGTGCCGCCTGCGCTCTCTCCCTCGACCAGGTAAACTTCGCAGCGCTCGGGCTGACGCTCGGAGCAGTCAGCCAGTTTGCCGGGCAGGCCGCCGCCGTCGAGTGCGCCCTTGCGGCGAGTAAGATCGCGAGCTTTGCGTGCTGCTTCGCGCGCGCGGGCGGCTTCAATGGCTTTATTGATGATTTTGCGTGCCACCGGCGGATTCTGCTCGAAGAATGCGCCGAGACGCTCGTTTACGAATGCCTGAACGGTCCCGGCAATGTCGGAATTCAGCTTCCCCTTGGTCTGTCCTTCGAACTGCGGCTGCGGCAGCTTTACGCTGACGACGGCCACAAGACCTTCACGCACGTCGTCGCCGGTTAGGTTTTCTTTTACATCCTTGAAAAGACCCAGTTGCTGGCCAGCGTAGTTGATCGTGCGAGTCAGCGACGTCCGGAAGCCCGACAGGTGCGTGCCGCCATCGACCGTGTTGATATTGTTGGCGAAGCTGAAAACCGTTTCGGAGTAGCCGTCGTTATATTGCAGCGCGATCTCCATATTGACGCCGTCGCGCTCGGCCTCCATGTAGATGGGCTTGTCGTGCAGAACCGCCTTGCCACGGTTCAGGTGCTTGATGAACTCCGCGATGCCACCGTTGTACTTGAACTCCGCGCGCTTTGCCTCCCCGGTCTTGGGATCGGTGGTGCGCTCGTCGGTCAGCGTGATGAGCAGTCCCTTGTTCAGGAAGGCCAACTCGCGCAGGCGCTGCGCTAGCGTGTCGTAGTTGTAATCCGTGACCGTGAAGATGGAAGCGTCGGGCTGGAAGTGGACCTTCGTGCCACGTTTTTTGGTGGTGCCAGTCTTCTTAAGTTTGCTGGTGGGCTCGCCTTTCGAGTAGGTTTGCTCCCAAACCGCGCCGTCGCGCCAAATCTCGAGCTCTAGCAGGCTGCTGAGTGCGTTTACGCAAGAAACGCCGACGCCGTGCAATCCGCCGGAAACCTTGTAGGTGGAGCTATCGAACTTGCCTCCCGCGTGCAGGACGGTCATGACGACCTGAGCTGCGGGAAGACGCTCGCCATCTACTTCCATTTCCCCGGTGGGGATACCGCGTCCATTGTCGACGACGGTGATGGAATTGTCGATGTGAATGGTTACATCGATGCGATCAGCAAAGCCGGCGAGCGCTTCATCGACTGAGTTGTCGACTACTTCGTAGACCAGATGATGCAATCCCATATCGCCGGTTGAGCCGATGTACATGGCGGGGCGCTTGCGAACCGCTTCCATGCCGCCGAGAACTTTGATGGAGTCGGCCGTGTAGTCGCTGTCAGATTGGCCGTTGCCATTCTTGCCGTTGGGCTTGACGTTGGCAGTAGCGAGGGTGTTTTTTTCGTTGGAGTCTTTGGCGGCTTGGGTATCGGTCGGGGGCATCCTGCTCCATTCCATCAGGACCGCGCCGGGGCGGTTCCCGCTGCTTTGCACGGAGGTCGCGGGCAGAGGCAAATCGCCTCCGCAAAATCTCTCAAGTGGCAGTAATTTCAACGATTTGAGAGGTCTACGATCCTTCTCTATTTTAGCACAGAAAGGGCTCGTTCAGAGCTGTGCAAGATATGTACAAGACCCGTAGAATCAGTAGCTTAGATGGAGGTATTTTGCAAGTCAAGGGTTTGCCCGCACGGCCTCTATGCGATGGCCCAACGGCGGGGCTACGAGCCTGCGCTTTCCGGCCATCAATGAGGGCGAAAATTCCTGCTTTACGCGATCTGCGAAGTGCAGAAGGCGCACTTGCGGGCATCTACGGGAATGGCGCTCTTGCACTCCGGGCAAGTCTTAGTAGCGGGTGCAGGTGGAGCTTCGTCCTTGTGCCTATTGCGCGCCATCAACACGTTTACCGGCAGTACCACAAAGTAGTACACGGCTGCGGCCACCAGCAAAAACGAAATCAGGGCATTGAAGAAGTCGCCATAGAGAAACTTCGATCCGTTGATCTCGAACGTGTAAGCGGAGAAATCTGGCTTGCCCACGAGCGCGGCGATCAGAGGAGTCAGCAGGTCCTTCACAAAGGCAGTCACGATTGCGCCGAAGGCAGCGCCGATCACCACGCCAACGGCCATATCGACCACGTTGCCACGCAATACGAATTCGCGAAATCCCTTGAACATGAATGCCTCCCGACAGCTGTAGTTTGCAGAACGCGTACGAATATAGGTGGGAGCGAACGCGGATTACAAGTTAAACGACGAAGGCGTTCGCATGGTCGTCAGCTCCAGGCAGCCGCGGTTGGGGATCGGCCAGGGATGGGCAGGAGACTGGAGGTGCGATGAGCTCCTACCAATCACACGAGCCGGAGGGCTGCTTGCTCTCAAACCACGCGATTACCGGCTCTTGGGTGAGATAGAAGACGACCAACACACGAACGATGATCTGCGCTCCTTCACGCGCGATGGCAAACAGACGTGAGTCCACAACGGCGCTGGAAATCGCGGGAACAGCCAATACGATTCCGACGACCGCAAGAAGAATCGCCGTACGGCGAGCCAGGTTCCAGCCTCGCAAGAGGCCTACGGCCACCATGAGCAGCAGCGCGGCATAGATAACGAATGCAAGTGGGCCGCGCTGTTCTAGGCCGCCGGCGAGGAGCAATGTTCCAGAGGAAAGAGGCACCTTTCCAAACAGAATGAGCGCCGCGAAAACCGCCGAAGTGGCGGCGAGGAGCATACACAATCCAACAATGGCGGTGATACCCGCAGGACAATTGTGAAACATGGGTCAGAAAAGAATAAAGGCACGGCCCGAGCCGAGCCCGAATAAAGAAAGAGGAGATTACTTCGCGACCACGGGACGCGGGACAGCTTCCTTGATCTCGCGCGGAGCGTCGAACTGCTCGAAGTTCTTCGCGAACCGCGCTGACAAATCGGCAGCCATCTTGTCGTACGCGGCTTTGTCTTTCCACGAATTGCGCGGCTTCAGCAGATCGGATGGGACGCCAGGTACCTGCTTAGGAATGCTTAACCCGAACGACGGCTCGATTTCGAATTCCACGTTGTCGAGCTCGCCCTCGACCAAGGCATTAACCATCGCGCGGGTGTAGGGCAAGCTCATCCGCTTGCCGATGCCATATGGGCCGCCCTGCCATCCCGTATTCACCAGCCAGCATTGCGCGTTGTGCTCGCGCAGGCGGCGGCCCAGCATTTCGGCGTAAACCTTGGGCGGCAGCGGCATAAATGGCGCGCCAAAGCAGGTGGAGAACGTTGCTTGGGGTTCGGTAACTCCAGCCTCAGTTCCGGCCACCTTCGCTGTATAGCCCGACATGAAATGGAACATCGACTGTTCGGGTGTGAGCTTCGAAACTGGCGGCAACACGCCGAATGCATCGGCAGTCAGGAAAACGACGTTCTTGGGATGTCCGCCGAAGCCTGGAATTACAGCGTTGTCAATGTGCTCAACCGGATAGGCTGCACGGGTATTTTCCGTCTTGCTGTCGTCATAGTAATTCGGCACACG
Organism: Binatia bacterium; assembly: GCA_035638375.1. Classification (GTDB taxonomy): domain Bacteria; phylum Acidobacteriota; class Terriglobia; order Terriglobales; family Acidobacteriaceae; genus DASRAA01. Next base: position 26,667 of record DASRAA010000123.1, read on the forward strand.
GGTTTCGGGGTCTAAAACCACGTTTTCAAGTACTGCGCCGAAATGGAGTGCGTTCCAGATTTGCGGCTCGTTCTTCTCGGAAAGCTTGATGCACTTCGCGTAGCATCCACCTTCGAAGTTGAAGACGCCGTCTGCGCTCCAGCCGTGCTCATCGTCACCGATGAGCCGGCGCGTAGGATCAGCGGAAAGAGTTGTCTTGCCGGTGCCCGACAGTCCGAAGAACAGCGCAGTCACGCCGTCTTTGCCAATGTTGGCGGAGCAATGCATAGGGAACACATTGCGTTCGGGCAGCAGGAAGTTCATCACGCCGAAAATCGACTTCTTCATTTCGCCCGCGTACTGCGTGCCTCCGATAATGACAAGCTTCCGGGTGAAGTTCACGATAACGAAGACTTCTGAGTTAGTGCCGTCACGCTTCGAATCCGCAAGGAAACCTGGAGCGCTGACGATGGTGAACTCGGGCTTGTGGGTCTTCAGTTCCTGTTCGGTCGGACGGATAAAGAGCTGGCGTACGAAGAGATTGTGCCAGGCGTATTCGTTGATGACCTGGATAGGCAACTGGTAGCGGGGGTCGGCGCCGCAGAAGAGGTCCTGTACATATACTTCTTTGCCGCTGAGGTATTCCAGCACTCGCTCACAGAGTGCGTCAAACTTCTCCGACGAGAAGGGCAGATTGACCGAACCCCAGTTGACCTTGCTTTCGGTAACCGCGTCTTTGACGGTGAACTTGTCTTTGGGGGAGCGGCCAGTGCGCTTGCCGGTTTCCGCGACCAGCGCACCGCGGGAGCTCAACACTCCCTCGCTGTTGCGAATGGCGGCCTCGACCAGTTTCGGGGTGGAAAGGTTGCGCTGCACATTTTTCTGCGCCAGCAGGTCGGCCAATTCCGGATGAGCAATGGAGGCCATAAGAAACTCCTTCGAACAACGCATAGTTCCGCCCGTCGTGCGGACGGCTGATGCCCTTAGGTCGGTATGAATCAGGGAGCAGGCCAGGCTCTCCCAGCGCGCAGAAAAAAGGGCCGGATACCCGGACCCTACCCGGCAACTGCGGTGGCTTGCGCTTCCTCCATCAATGCGTAGAGGTGATCGAGCGTCTCCTGAACGGTCAACGAGTACATTTCACGTCCGCTATCTTCGCCTGATTCGATGGCCCATTTCAAATAATGTCCCGCAATCTGGACCGCCATGGGGTCAGTAATGACCTTCCCGGTTTGTCGGTTGTACTCCACCCACGCGGGATGCGGGATAGCGATCCAGACCGGCCGCTCCTCGACCATGAACTTGATATCGATGGCGTCGGCATGGCGCGTCGCGATGGCGACGATCAGAGCCTGATACTGGCAATGCAGTGGCTTGCCCGACCACTTATCGACCGCATAAAAGTCGTCGTACATAACCTTAGAACTATAGCCGAGGGCATAGGTTAGGGCAATGATGCCGACTCACAAACTTGCTTCTACTGCGAGCCAGTTTTTCACGAATTACTCGGTTGCGTGCAAGAGAATCGGTTCTCTCGAATTCGATCAGCTGAGCAGTTCGGAATCATGCTGCGCAAACAGATTCCGCATCGCCTCCGGCGTCCGTTCCTTTAGACCATGGATCGCCTGGATCAGTGCGTAGGTGTTTGCAGTCATAATGAGCAGATACCGCAGACCGCTCGGGCCTGGGTTCCAGTAGGTGTGAGGCGTGCCGCGCTTTACAAGTACCGCTGATCCTGCACGCGCCTCTATCACCTGGTCGCCGTTTCGGACACACAGTGTTCCTTCCAGAACGTACCAGGCCTCATCATCGTTGCGGTGGAGGTGCAAGGGAGCGATGTATCGAGGCGGACCCGGGGGGCCGCCCGGATCCTGCCACTCGGCAATGACGAAGTTATCCGTCGCAGATCCGATGACCGATCCAGCGAGCGGAGGAGCAGGTACCCCCTTCAAGCAGACCTCCTTTGCGTGCATGAACGCGCCTTGTCTGACAACTCACCAGTGACAGCCGATCACCTGCTCATGCCTGTTCCCGCATCTCCCCCAGCACGACTTTCACATCCATCTTGCGCTTGCCGCGGAAGATCGTGACGGTGACTGTGTCGCCTGCCTGGTGCTTGTTCATGGCGTTCATCAGGTCCTGCTGATCCCCTATCTGCTCGCCATCGATGGCGATAATCAGGTCGCCCCCAAGCATGATGGGAGTGTTGCCGATGTAAGCGCGTTGATTTCCGCCGTGCAGACCTGCTCGTTCGGCAGCACCGCCGGGAGTAGCTTCTATGATCAGTACCCCATAGTCAGAGGCCAATGCCATTTCCTGTGCCACCTCCGGCCCAATCGAGAGCGTGCGTACCCCGAGCGACGGACGCCGCACGCGGCCCATCGTGATCAAGTCATTGATGGCAGCTTTGGCTGAATTAATTGGGATGGCAAAGCCGATGCCCGCGCTTTGGTTCGAGCCTCCTGTGGCAATCATGCTGTTGATGCCAATGACCTCGCCGCGCGAGTTGAGCAGCGGTCCTCCGGAGTTGCCCGGGTTGATGGCGGCATCAGTCTGAATGGCCTCTCCAATCTCCGCGCCCTGAGGCGTTTGAATCGGGCGCAGCGAACTGATGATGCCACGCGTCATGGTGCCGCTCAGTCCAAAAGGATTGCCGATCGCATAAACAAACTGACCCACCACGAGTGCAGTCGAGTCGCCTAAGGTTGCGGGCACCAGCGCTGCGGCCTTGATCTGAATCACAGCCAGATCGTGGATACGGTCGCGGCCAATCACCGTCGCCCTGTACTTTTTTTTGTTATGCAGTGTAACTTCGACTTCACGGGCGTTGGCGATGACGTGGTAGTTGGTTAGGATGTGGCCTTCTTTATCGATGATGAAGCCCGAGCCCTGCCCTTCCTGCGGCACCGGGCCATAGAAAAAGTCGAAGGCCACAGCCGTAGAGGTGATGTTGACGACCGACGGCATCGCTTTCCGATACACCTCGATGTTGGTCTGCTCTTCGCTGTCGAACGCGGGAGGCGCGGCGGCTTCGGTCAGCTCAACTTTGGAGGGACGGGCGATGTAGTCCGCAGGATTGGGGCCGGAATGATGGGTGGTGTACCAATAAAATGCGCCCGCGAGGAGCGCTCCGAGGACTAGAGGACGCAAAATTCTCATGCTAATAGTACGAATGCCTGTGATGACCGTTCCCTGTGAGGTTCAATTCCAAGGGATTCTCTCGTCAAGTGTACCGATTTCCCGAGAAGCCTGCTGAGAAGCGACTGGTTCAGCAGAGGGTTTCAGCTACCCTTGCGCAAATCGGCCCAGATGGATTCGACCTGTTGGGCCGTTTCTTCGATCGTTCCTGCGTTGTCGATCACATAGTCAGCGTGACGTACCTTCTGTTCGTCCGGAAGCTGAGCCGCATTGCGCCGCAACACTTCGGCCCGCGCGTCTTCGCTTGTGATCTTCGCCCGGCGTGCGTAGCGTTCAATCTTCTGGTCCAGCGGACAAGTAACCACAATCAGCTTGTCGAAGTCCTTAGCTGCGCCCGCTTCGACAATCAGCGCCGCCTCCACTATGGCGATGCCTGTGGGGTCGGTGCGCTCGCACTCCGACATCCAGCGGTTCTGCGCATCAATTACCGCGGGATGCACGATGGCATTCAATGCGGAGATGCGATCGGGAAATGCAGCATTAGCCAGCCGCCCTCGATTGATAGTGCCATCGGTATTGAGGATTTCGTGTCCAAATCGTTCTACGACAGCGTAATAGGTGGGCTCTCCGGGCTCATACAGGCGGTGGGCTAAGGTGTCAGCCTGAAGGTAGTGCGCCCCATGCTCAGCGAGCATTTTGCCGACCATGGACTTGCCACAGGCGACACCGCCAGTAAGGCCTACTCGGAGCATAGAACTCCGTTGGTCCGTCTGCTGCGATCAAGAGCGCATGACATATCTGCCCAACGCAGTATATCGGGCAATTAGGAAGACTGGCCTTCACTGGGATCTTTCTTGCGGATGTGCAGAATTTTCTGTACTTCGGCGAGGACATTGCCGGACTCATCTTTGACTTCGACCGTAAACGAAGGTTCGTACTTGGGCTGCGTCTCCAGGATCCGACGGATCTCATCGAGTTGCGCGTCGGTCAGTTGGAAATAGGCGCTCACTGTGCCTGTTCCGGGTCTGCGGAAGCGAATATGCGCGGCTTTGTCCCACACAATGTACTTTGGCCCCAGGTTGTGAATCAGCATCAACATGTAGAACGGATCGGTCATGGAGTACAGCGATCCACCGTAGTGCGTGCCGACAAAATTGCGATTCCAAGGACGCATCTTCATCTGCACATCGACGGTTTTCATATCGCTTCCCCATTTCACGTGAATACCCGCGGCCGCCAGCGGCGGCCAGATGTTGATCAGACGAAGCATCAGGCGCTGTTTAAGGGAAGCCATGGAACATTCAGTGTACTGGCTGCATAACAGGCTTCACACTGCCTCGCGCGTTCCGACGTCGGGCTTTTCCAAAGAGGGAATGCATGGAACAACTATCTTTGCCTCGCCGCGGTCGTCGCGACAGCGCCTGGCTGGTCTTGTTCGAGTTCGCGCTTATCCTTGCGCTGTTTGTTGCCGACTTCAGGCATCACATTTTTTTCAGTAAGGTTCCGTGGTTATTTTTACTTGTGTGGGTCTCTCTTCGCTGGCGTGAACTCGGGTGGCGCGATGTTGGGCTGGCGGGTCCGGCAAATTGGCCGCGAGCCATCACCATCGGAGTTTTGTGCGGCATCGGCATGGAATTGCTCGAGCTCTTTGTCACCCAATCTGTGCTGGTGAAGGTCTTCCACAAGATTCCTGACTTCTCCGAGCTGGGCGACCTGCAAGACAACTGGGAGCTGGCTTTGCTCTTTATCGCACTGGCTTTGATCCTGGGGGGTGCCTTTGGTGAAGAGATGGTCTATCGCGGTTATCTGATGAACCGCGTGGCTGGATTGTTCCGAAAGCCGGAGTTTGCCTGGGCCCTCAGCCTTGTCTTCGTGAGCTTTCTATTCGGACTTGCTCATATCGATCAGGGGATCACTGGCCAGGTTGAGAATATGATGCTGGCTTGCTGCGGGGCGTGATCTTTCTCGCTACTGGTTGCAACCTGTGGGCGGCCGTTATTGCCCACGGCCTAACAGACACAATTGATCTGGTGCTGCTTTATCTCGGGAAGTATCCCATGCCGAGGTGAATCGATTTGGCGGACGTGCCTGGCAACGCATTGTTCGCCGGCGGGCCTAAACGTGATTGCTTTCGGCAAGCTGGGTCGGCGTCGATTTCGACAGGTTAAATTGGCCCAGAAAGACTGCGAAAATGTGCCATGCGCTGCACCGGCAAATCTGTGCCCGCGAGACAATGTGCGGCCGCGGGGCATTCATTGCAACCAATTGCGCCTCGGGTAAAGGCTCGATTGCCGTGTCGCCGCAATAGGGACAAACCAGGGAGAGGGGGACCATAACTCCGGCCTCGGTGATGTCATGCTAGGCGCGACAAAGATGCGAATCATCCCCTAATAGGAGAAGGTGCGAGAGAATCTTGCCGCCAATTCGCGCCAAATGGGATTAGCTTCGGGGAAGAGCAAGTCTATTGCACGCTAGAGCCTGATTTCCCCGTTAGGTTGCGGATGAGCTGGGCTTCGCTTGTGCGGTAGGGAGTGCCGTCGGCCCTGAATATGTCGTGAAACCACACCTGCGGCTGGTCGAGAACGTAGGGATGGTTCCAGGACTCCCAGGGGTAGATGGTTTGTGTCTTCCCTGAAACCAAGCCCCAATTGATGGCGCCGACGTGGTGCTTCTTCGCTACAGGCAGCACCCCATCGAAAGTACTTCCCGCCGAGCGCGCCATGTATTCCGTGCAAATGATGGGACGGTGCTGGCCTTCCAGCCAGACCACGCGCCGCTCGAAGTCCTCCGGCCAACTGTAATTGTGGAAGGTAATGATGTCGGAATTCCGTAGCTGAATGATTTCCATCGGAGACGGGCCCTTCACTGAAGGCCAGTCTCCTTCCCAGAGACCGCTGGTGAGCGGCTGGGAAGGATTTGCCGACCGCGCCCACTCAAAAGCCTGGGGCAGCAGCGCTTTCACCAGTTCGATCTTGTTCTTCGGTTCCTGCTGTTCGTAGTAGCCGTATTGGAATCCGCCGGGCTCGTTCCACACGTCCCAGGCAAGAATACGGGAATCGTTGGCGAAAGTAGCCACCACTCCCACAACATATGACTTCAGTCGCGGGTACTGTGAGGGATCTTCAAGTGCCTTCGCGCCAGGGCTCTGTACCCATCCGGAATTGTGCACACCTTGCATGGGCGGGCGCTGTTTCCCGAGCTTAGGAAGAGGATCCCAGCAAGAATCAAACAGGACAAGCATCGGACGGATGTGGTGCTTCGCGGCAATTGTTAGGAACTGGTCGATGCGCTGTTTAAAACCGGGGGCGTCCTGCTCCCACAGAAGATCGTGCAAAAACACGCGCATCGTGTTCATGCCGAGCCCTTCAGCCCAGCCCAGTTCTTGGTCGATCTGCCGCGGATCGAACGTGTCGGCCTGCCACATCTCCAGCTCGTTGATGGCGCTGGCCGGAATGTAGTTGGCGCCCACCAGCCACGGTTGCTGCTGATACCAAGCATTGGCCCTGTCCGCGGACCATGGCTGCTGGCCCCAAACGGCCGTAGCGAACAAAACGAATGCCCAAACGGCCAACCAAACCAATCGCTTCATGTCTGCTCCAAAATGAAATGGCAGCCGTCATGCCGGCTTCTTCGGGTTCGACGTGAGCGGTTTGATCCGGCGCCCCGCCGCTGAATCCTGAATCAGTATTTCCAGCCTGCGCTTTCGCGTCTCTTCCTTCTTCGCGCTCATCACCCAATAACACGAAGTTCGGCGATACCACGGTGCCTGCGCCTGGTAGAACTGCCAGGCCGTGGCGTTAGCACGAAACTGTTTCTTGAATGCCGGGCCGAGTTTGCACTTGCCCACCTCGTACGAGTAGAGCATTGACTTCTTTTCGTCGCGTTGCTGGAAGACCCCAAGCCCCGCCGCATGGCCGCGCCCTTGCTCGATCAGCTCCTTCATACGGCGCGTGTTAACCATGCTCCAGATACTGCCTGCGATTCGAGGGCTGAACCTGACTGTATAACTGCCGGTGTCATAACGCTTGCGCAGCCCATCGATCCAGCCAAAGCAAAGCGCCTCATCGAGTGCTTCGAGATAGGTCAATCCGCCCCTTCCTGAGTCAGCTCGATAGAAACCAACCAACAGCTCGTGCGCAAGATTGTGATTCTTCACCAACCAGCTTCGGAATGCGGCTGCACTGCGGAAAAAGGTGGGCTCGGTCACGCGCCAAAAAGCGTAGCACACAGTGTAGGCGCCAACTACTGTCCACCGATTCGCGCCGGTTTGCTATGCTTGTGAAACTCTCCGATGAGGTAGTACGCCCACTTGCCGAACTTCCAATTCGGCCGGTCGGCTAGCCGGCATCGGAAGAAATCTCTCACAACCAAACCGCCTATGAGGCGCAGGAGATCGGGAATGAAGAAGTTCTGGATAGCAATCGTAAGTGCGGTGCTGGCATTTGCACCGGCAATGATGGCGCAAGATGTGGTTACTGGCGTAAAGGATCTCGGAAAGGACGTGGACAAGGGCACGAAGAAGGCCGCCAAAGGCAGCGAAAAAGCCGCTGATAAGACGGCCGACGCCACCAAGGATGCGGCCAAGGACACGGCTCACGGGACCAAGAAAGCTGCTAACGCGAGCGCCAAGGGAACGGAAAAGGCAGCTGACAAGACTGGGGATACAACCAAGGATGCTGCCAAAGCTACTGCGAAGGGCACTGACAAGGCGGCCAAGACAACTGCCACGGACACCAAGAAGGCCGCTGAGAAAACTGCTGACGCAGTGAAATAACTGCCCAGTTAGCGCAAAAGAAGTGGGATGCCACGTCGGCATCCCATTTTGTTTTCGCTGAGAGACCAAACTATTCGTCGCGAACGGCTGCCTGTACAAACCGCATCAGCTCCGGCGGAATGCTGTCCAATCCGTGTGCCGACTTGGCGTGTGCCGCTGCTGCTTGCATCAGCTCTTCCATGGTGTCGGCACGGGCCGTGAAGTCGCAACCGGGCATCCTCACATCATTACAGCTACTCGCTTTGGCCATTCCTCGGGCCTCCTGTTCGAGCGCCGTCGCACGCCATCGTAATTTGAGTTCGCTGCTACGCGTAGGCTTAATTCAGCCGAACAAAAATACACCCACTAGCGTGTGACAGCGAGCTTTGAGCAAGCATAGTTGCCAGTTTTTTTTAGACTCGAGGCGGTCGATCGATAGATCAAGACTTACTCGTGCAGCAGCTTACCTGCTCCCGTGAATTGGCTTATGCGGGAAATAAAAACAATCGATTTCCGCAATCCTCACCCGACTTCTACACTGCAGAAACATTGCTAGCTGCCTCGGCATATTTTTACTTCGGCAGGGGCTCCGCGCGATCCTCACCGAGGGGGGCGGCAAACATTGCGAAAGCCAGCACAAGACTGGCGCGAACATTCGTAGGAAACCGGCGGCAACTGATGAGTTCGCGCGCTGCCTGGCAGCGCACGGTCCAAGTGTTTCAGGTGGATTGATGTTGAGTGACCATGCAAATCCGGACGAGGTCCACGACTGACCTCTGTCCTTGCGGAGGCCATAACATGCACCTGAGTTATCTGAAGAAGTTTGCCGCGGCTGTCTTGTTTGTCGGACTGGCGTGTGCGGGACACGCCCAGGACGCGCCGGCAGCCAAACCTGCCGATACGCAAACACCAGCTGATGCTTCCAAACCGGCTGACACTGCGACTGCAGCGCCGGCTGCTGCACCTGCTCCTCTCCCCACTCCTTCGACATCCGGTCCATTGCAGTTATCGCCGCCGATGAATCTCGAAGCGGGGCCGCTCGGCAAATACGGCCTGAATGGCGTAGTAAGCGGCATTGGACTGTTCCAGAACAATGCTATGGCAGGCAACAACCCTCAAGAAGGCGCATTCAGCAACGCGATGATCTTTTTCCAGAAGCCTGAGGGCCGGTTCCAGTTCTATGTGCAGGTGGGCGCCTACGACATCGTTTCGCTGGGCTCACCATTCATCTCGAACTCGACAACCAACAGCGACCTCTGGGGTCCCGTTCCGACGGCGTTTGGGAGGATTACGCTTTCGAAAAACACGAACATCATCTTCGGTATCCTGCCCACGCTGATGGGAGCCGAGTCCACTTTCAGCTTCCAGAACATGAACATCGAGCGTGGCCTGTTGTGGAACCAGGAGAACGCCATCACCCACGGCGTGCAGCTCAATCAGACGCTAGGCAAATTCACCCTCGCCTTTGGTTACAACGATGCCTTCTATTCCAATCGTTACTCCGGACTGAGTGGCTCGCTGACTTACACCAACGGCCCACATAGCCTGTCATTCCAAGGAATGGGATATCTGGGCACAACCAATTGGCAAAGCCTGAAGACGCCTATTCAGAACAACAGCACGATGTACGTCGGGATCTACACCTACACCAAAGGTCCCTGGGTCATTCAACCCTATTTTCAATACAGCTACGTGCCGGCAAATGCGGCGCAGGGTTTCACGACAGGGGCGTCCACATGGGGTGGAGCGATCCTGGCCAGTCGCGTCTTGAAGAAGGGATTCTCTCTGACCGGACGCTGGGAATACATCGGCCAAAACGGCACCAAGGGCACCAACACGGCGAATCTGATGTATGGCCCGGGCAGCACGGCGTGGTCGCTGACCGCGACCCCGACCTATCAATACAAGAAGTTCTTCACCCGCACCGATATTTCGTTTGTGGGTGCGGGCAATGTTACGCCGGGTGATGGTTTCGGCACGCTTGGACTGAAAACCAGCCAGACCCGTGGAGTGGTGGAGCTTGGTTTCCTGTTCTGAGTAGTCATTATGCGGTACGGCTGAGGGCAGCACGTCTACAGCCCGTCTGAGATAAGCAGGCCCTTCGCCAACCGCACCACAGCAATGGCAAGACGAAGCACGCACAACCTATCGAAGGAGAATAGAAATGGCTGACGAAGCCCCAAAGATGCAAGCAACTCTGGGACTCACTGGTCTCACGATGAACGCGATGGCGCTCATTGCACCCGGCGCCTTCCTATGGCTGACATTCGCCGGGCAGGCGGCCGCCGGCGCAACTGCTCCCGCCATGTGGATCGGCATCCTGTTTGCAACCGTTTTGTGCCTCGCTACGGCCGTTTGCTACGCCGAGATGGCCAAGCTCTATCCCGGCACGGGAAGCTCCTACTACTTCGCCGAGCAGTCCTTCCTGAATCACGAGAAGGCATGGCCATATGCCCGACTCGCCAAGTTCATCGTCGGCTGGGGCTCACATCTGTACTACTGGGTATACCCGGGCGTGATGGTCGGTGTCATCGGCGTCATCTCCGGCTACCTGGTGGGAACGCTTTGGCCGAACTTCATGAACGCCTCGAATCCTGGCCCTGCGTTCATGATGTTAATGGCGATTGTGTTCTCGTTTGGCGTTGCTTATATCGCCCATCGGGGCGTCAACGGTTCAACGGCAGTGAACATCGTTATCAACATCATCCAAATCAGCGCATTGCTTGTGTTTTCTTTCGTCGCCTTGGGTTACCGCATGAATCATCCGCCGGGTAGCACTGCCGTCCAGTTTGACTCGCAGACGGGAGCCGCATACAGCTGCGAATTTGCTACCACTAAGACCGTTGTGAATGGTCAGCCCACCGATACCATCGTGCGGGCGGCTGATGGCACTCCACAGTGCGCGGTGGATGCAGCCGGAAAACCCATACCTTACGTCATCAGCTATCCCGAGAGGGATGCCAACGGCGGTTTCCTGACCCACCCGAATGCCAAGTCCGTCGTCCGCATGCACAACTTCGGCTGGATGTTCGTTCAAGCCACCATCGCCATTCTGATCCTGGTGGGCTTTGAATCGGTCACCTCGATGGGTGGCGAAGCGAAGAACGCCAAGCGTGATGTGCCGATTGCGGTGATCGTATCGCTGTTGGTGCAAGGCTGTTTCTGTTACCTGTTCGAGTACTTCGCCGCCAACTATGTGCTCAACAGCGGTTACACCATGCAAAACGCTGCGAGTTCGGCAGCGCCCATCGGGGATCTGATGATTCTGGTGGGCGATACTTTGTTCGGCAAAGGACACGGTCGCACTTTTATGCTGATTGAAGCGGCCACCGTGTTTCTTGCGCTGATCGGCACCACTCTCTCTTGCATGAACACGGGTGCGCGCGTGACCTACGCGATGGGGAAAGACAAGGAGATGCCCGATTCGATGGGCGCCCTGCACTCTACGAACTTGACTCCGCATCGCGCTATCTGGGCACTGGCTGTCATTTCCGCCATCGTCGGCTGTCTCACGGTTGTGATGTACTTCGGTGACGGATCAGCACCTGCGGACACCGCCATCCAGGCCCTGCCGCACGGCTTCTGGTCGAGCTTCGGATACACCACACACGACAAGATGGCGGCGTTGCCCAACTCGTTCCTGACGATGACGCTGGCCTCCAACTTCGGCACGTTCCTGCTCTACATGTTGAGTTGCTTTACCTGCATCGTCTGTTTCCACGGCCACCCTCAGTTCAGCTTCTTCCGTCACCTCGTCATTCCACTTTTTGGCCTGCTCGCGAACTTGGCCTGCATGGGTTTTTACCTGGTTGGACCGTTCATGGGGTACGGCACAAAAATGGAGCCGTTGCTCGCCCTGGGCATCGCAATTGTCTGGGCACTATACGGAGGAGTCTATTTCCTTCGTGCCAGCAAGATGAAGGGGCGGACAACGCTGGTGGAGACCCGCAGCGTACCTGCATAACTGAAGCATCGGATGGGACTCAGGCGGGTTGCGACCCGCCCTTTTTTTGCGATAAACAACAAACATCGGAGTGGTCGGCCGGCCGAAGACCGGTTCATCGTCGATGCTCGACATAGAATTCACCCAACTCTCCGACCCGGGTCGGACGCGGGAACACAACGAGGACTATCTGGGATATCTGCTGCCCTACACGCCTGAGCAGCTGCGCTCGCACGGCTGCGTGTTCGTGCTGTGCGACGGTGTGGGAGGACAGAGGAAGGGTGAGGTGGCGTCGCAACTTGCGGTTGAGGCGGTGCTGGAGGGCTTCTCTCATGCCAAAAAGGGGGAGGCGCACAAGGCGGTACTCTCGCGTGCCATTCAAGCCGCCAACTTGCGAGTCTATGAGCAGGGCAGTGAGTCACCCGCGACGGCCGGCATGGCGACTACCATCGTGGCGTGTGCGCTGCGCGCCGATCGCGCTGTAATCGCGCACGTCGGCGACTCGCGCTGCTACTTGGTACGCGACGGTCGGGCACGAATCATCACGCGCGATCACACCATCGCTGCCGAACAGGTACGGTTGGGAGTTTTGTCCGCGGCCGAAGCTATAGAGTCGCCCAATCGCCATCTGCTTAACCGCTCAGTAGGGAACGATCTGATAGTGAACGTCGAAATCGACGAAGTACAGGTGCAAAAGGGCGACCTGCTGTTGCAGTGCTCCGACGGCTTACATGGTTCGGTATTGCCGGAAGACATCGCTTCCATTCTGACCCGCTTCGGCGCTCTAAGCACGGCCGGGGAGAGATTAGTGGAGCTGGCTAATCAGCGCGACGGCAAGGACAACATCAGCGTGCAGTTAATTCGCGTCCATGACGTTGAGCGCACCGGCATGTACCGGGGAAGACCGTACAACTTGCGATGATGCCCCGTTTACTCAAGTGTGCCCTTTATGCACTCTTTATGCTGCAAATTCGCCAATTCTGGCATCATTATTGGAGGGATGACCAATAACACCGCTGCAACCTTCTCCGGTTACGTCCCTGCGGTGTCGCACATTGAATCCAGCCATCCATGACCACCTTTCACACCGACGAACTTCTCGACCACTACCGCATCGACAAGCTGATTGCCCGCAGCGGCATGGCTTCCATCTATAAAGCGACCGATACCCGTAACGATCGTCCCGTCGCCATCAAGATTCCCCATCCCGAGATGGAAGCCGATCCGGTGCTGTTTGACCGCTTCAAGCGGGAGGAAGAGATCGGCAAGAACATGGAGCATCCCGGCGTGATGCGCGTCTTTACCGACGACGACCGTAGCGGGATGTACATGGTCATGGAATGGGTAAGTGGTCGCCTGCTGCGTCAGATCCTCAACGAAGAGCGCAAACTGACGGCCGAGCGTGCCGTCCGCATCACCGCTCGCATTCTCGACGCGTTGCAGTACATCCACGATCGCGGCGTCGTGCATCGCGACCTGAAGCCGGAGAACGTCATGGTTGATGAGCACGATAACATCAAGCTCATCGATTTCGGCATCGCCTCGAATGCCGGTTCGCGCCGCCTGACCTTCGCCAAGCTCTCGCAGACCATGGGTACGCCCGATTACATCTCACCCGAACAAGTACGTGGCGGGCGTGGCGATGCTCGCAGCGACATTTACTCGACTGGCGTGATGCTCTACGAGATGCTGACCGGCAGAGTCCCGTTCACCGGTCCTAACCCATTCGTCGTGATGAATGACCGGCTGCTGAACAACCCAATGCCGCCGCGGGAGATCGATCCGACAATCACGCCGCAGTTGCAGGAGACCATCTATCGGGCTATAGAACGCGAGCCTAAGAATCGCTACCAGCACGCCCGCGAATTCAAGCATGATCTGGAGCACCAGGACCAGGTCGGAGTGGCCGATCGCGCCGAACTGCACGACTGGCGAGTGAAGCGCAATCCCTGGACCCGCCGCATTACCTTCTACATTGCGATGGCTCTGATCCCGGTTGTGGTGTTCGCGCTACTGTTGTGGGTAGCGAAGCACAGCTGACGAGAAAGAGTAGAGCCGCGCTTCAACGCGGCGTCCAAGCAATCCTTCTGCTGTCCTGAGTCGGCTTCCCCGACGACACATCTTTGCCAGGGCGTGAGACCCAAGCAAGTCAGTCGCCCTATCACGATCTCTGTATGAAGTCGTCGCTGTGCACCATAAACTCGGGATATGCGCCTGCGCCGAGTTCGTACAAATCCATGCCCTGGCGCTCGCCGTCCGACTCGACACGATAGTGAATGAGGCGATTCAGGACCCAATTCAAACTGTACGTCATGGGTAAGACGAATCCTACCAGGGTCGCTATACCCACGAGCTGCGCCAGCCATTGACCAGGCGCGCCAGCAGTTCGGATTCCGGCAAACATTCCTGCAGCCAACAATCCCCATAGCCCGGCAACCGCGTGGGAAGACACTGCTCCTCCCGGATCGTCCACGCGCAGATACATCTCGAGCCACTCCACCGAGAGGGCAACCAGCCCACCCGTTACCAGCCCAATGATGATGGCGGCCGCTGGGCTGATCATCGCCGTTGCCGCGCTGCTGGCCACCAGTCCACCAATCCATCCGTTAGCGCTGATCGATGCGTCAGGCCGGCCAAAACGTATCTTAGTCACAATCACAGCCACCAACGACGAACCCGCCGCGCACAGCGTGGTGTTAATTCCCACCAGCACCAGAGCAGTAGGCGGAATTCCGCCGAACAGCATCGCCCCGGCGCTATTGAGACCGAGCCATCCCGCCCACGCCAGAATGCAGCCGAACACCACATGAACCAGGTTGTGGCCTGGGATACCGACGGGCATCCCATCCTCGGAGTATTTCCCGGTTCTCGGTCCGATGATCCAAACCACTGCCAGCGCCGTCAGTCCTCCAACGCCATGAATCGTGCCCGCGCCACCCGTGTCGAGGAAACCTCGCCCCAATCCGTAGATCACCCCAACTTGCGATAGCCAGCCTCCTCCCCATACCCAGTGAGCGAACAGAGGATACGTCCACCCCGACATAACCGCCGAAGATGCGCAGATCGCACCAAACCGCCAGCGATCGGCAGCTGCGCTTAAAGGAATCATGGCTGCTATCCCGACGGCGAACATCTGCAGCAGCACTGCCAGTGACGCAGGTGAGTTGCTTAGCTCCTGACCGCGCAGAAAGAATGGTTGCGCAGCGATCCAGTCCCACGGTTTTCCGCTGATGATGGCTACATGTGTGCTGCGGCCTGCGAAACCTTCCCACGAAAATCCGATGGCGATATAAACCAGCGCTGCAACCGCCACCACGCACATGGACGCCAGCATCGCGTGCGCTGCGCTCCGCGTCTTTCCCAGTCCATTGTTGGTAAGCGCCAGCCCGGCGACCGCTAAAGGCACCAGAAGAATGGAGAACACACACAGCGCTGCACTAATTTCTGACCAGACGGGAGATTGTGGCATCAGTCCTCGACCTCGGTTTGGATGAGGTTCGCGCGAAAGACCAGCACCAGTCCGAGAATTTCAATAGCCATCCCGGCCAGGACAAAAATCGCGCGCGACGTTGCTGCATTCAACATCTCGAGTGCTGCAAGTACAAGAAACCATCCCGCAAGAAGTAAGAGAAAGCCGATGGGCCTCATGAGAAGACTTTACAGGAACCGGCCTGCGGCGAAGCTCGCCGTAGCTCCCCGGGGCACACTTCTACCGCAGCGTGTAAGGCTAATCGTCTGCAGCAGCCATCGTCCAATCGATTTTTTTGATGAGCGCTAAAAAAAGGATGGCGTCAGCACCAAGCTCGTTCCTTGCTACGATGAAGACTCTGTGCTGAGTTAGTCTGTGGGCATGAGACAACTATTCAACCAACTGGTCGCCACCAGGCCGGGCATGCTGAGCGTGTTATTGCTGGCCGCATTTTTTGAAGCCTACGGAGACTCCTGCTTTCAGCAGGGAATGCACCGCGCTTCGGGCATCGCGCGGTACGGAGCCTTCGCGCTTGGCGTGCTAGCCCTAGCGCTTTACGGACTGACCGTCAACACTCCGCCATGGGATTTTGGCAAGCTTCTGGGACTTTATGTGGTTCTGTTCTTTCTCGTGTCCCAGGTATTGGCGAAAGTGCGCTTTCAGCAATCGCCGTCGGCCCCGGTACTCGTGGGCGGAACACTCATCGCGGCCGGCGGCGCGGTTATAACCTTCTGGAAAGCATGACAGGGAGCAAGCCATGACCAAAGTCGAAGCCATCATTCAACCGTCTCGTTTCGAGGCACTCAAGGACGCCCTCATAGAAGTGGGCGTGGACGGCATGACCGTCTTCGAGGTCCGCGGACATGGCCGCCAGAAAGGCCACACCGAGTCATACCGCGGCCGCGAATACAACGTGGACCTGCTGCCCAAGATCAAGATTGAAATGGTGCTCGACGACGCAATGGTCAACCGCGCCGTTGATACCATTCTAAAAGTCGCGTCCACCGGCAAAATCGGCGACGGCAAAATCTTTCTTTCCAAGATCGACGAAGCCATCCGCATCCGCAACCAGGAGCGTGGCGTGATGGCGCTGTAGCTTCTTACGCGAGGTTCGAATTTCCCGTCGCTGCTAACTCCGAAGCAGCGTGCTAAATTCCCCCCAGGACTTGCTTAGAGAATCGTAATTAGTTTTAGCCCTAACAAATAATGGCCCAGATCCCTCACCGGTTCGTTTGGTGGTGGTCGAAGCCAATAAGACTCGCAGAATCGGGATCAGACCACGGCCAGCGCTTTCCCTGAGGAGTTCTGCGAAGCTTATGGTGATGTGGAAGCTCTCAAGAAGAACCAGTCCTTCAATCGCGCGAAGGCATTCCAAGCCTCCGACACTCGCGCCTATCTGACAGAGCACTACCGCAATTTTTCGGGAACGGATCGCATCTTTAGCTTGCTGATGGACGGCGAAGACCCTCACAGGGCATCGTAAGAACGCAAAACCTACGCTGTCGCTACTCGCTCAATCAGGTTGTCCTGCTCGGCCTTGCTTTCTGCGCCGATGGTGAACGCATCCAGCAGATTCAGCGATAGCGCATACTTCAGGGCCTCGCTCTGACGAGTGCGCAAATCCCCCTGTCCGAGAATCTTCATGCCAACGATTCCCTTGCCCGACGCTTTCATCTGTTTGATCACGCTCACCACCGTGTCGGGATCCGCATCCATATGCGAGCCGATGGGGTTAATGCGCACCAGGTCTACTTCCACCCACGGCGACTTGGCTGCGGCACGCAGCGCCTCGATGCTGTGACAGGAACAGCCATGTGCGCGGATTATGCCCTTCTCCTTCGCCTCCGACAGCACCTCCATCACCCCTTTGTAGCGCTCGGTCCAGTCGCCGTCAGTCAAACAGTGCATTAGCACGATGTCGAGGTAGTCGGTGCCCAGTTCGCGGCGATAACGGTCGAGGTCAGCCCCCATCTCCTGCGGAGTTCGCGACCAACTCTTGGTCATCACCGTGATCTTGTCGCGCGGCAATTGCTTCAGCGCGGCCGCCACATGCGGGTGACTTCCATAGGCGTCGGCGGTGTCGAAGAAACGCAGTCCGTGATCGTAGCCGTTCAACAGAAGCGCTGAAAGTCCACCCACACCGAGCGCAGTCTGGTTCGAGTGTTTCGCGTAACCGACCGTGCCGGTTCCCATGGCGAGCCGGCTGGTCTTGATCCCGGTCTTCCCCAGCGTGACGGTGTCGGTGGCCGCGTACTTGCGCGATAGCTGTGCTTCGGCCAGGGCGTTCAGGATCGATTGACGTGCTAGAAATGCGGCACCAAGTCCTGCGGCCGCGCTGCGAATGAAGTCTCTGCGATGCATTTCCGCCTCCCGCGATGTCCCGGCGAACTTTGTACCATTAGACGAACAAAGAATTCCGGCGGCTGCAAGATAAAAGCTCAAGAACCAGCCGTTCCGATGCCCGATTTTGAATTCCGTCCCCGATATGCGACCCTTTCGCCGTGCGCGCTGTTGCCATGCTGGCCCTGTTTGCGAAGCAGCAAGACGTCCGACCCTTCGAGGTGCCGGGCATCAACGTTTTTACCGGCAACGAGCTCGATCCCACCGACACACCCGACGCCGCCTTGATCTTTGGCGGCGACGGCACTTTGCACCGTCACCTGGGCACGCTCGCTCTTAAGAAGATTCCAACTTTGTCCGTACCGATCGGCAGCGCCAACGATTTCGCCACCAGTGTCGGAATTCGCTCCGTCGCCGACGCGCTCGCGGTATGGCAGCAGTTCGTCCACACGCAAACCAATACAAAGCTCGTGGATCTCGGCACAATTCAACCGCTACATCCCTTTGAGGCTGGCGAGATGCTTCCTCCCGCTGAAGGGGATCCTGCCGGCGAGCCGTGGCAAGGCGAGTCGCTTGAAACCCTGCACTTCGTTCCCGACGGCCCCCGCCGCGATCTCCCGCAACTCGGCCCGCGTATCGAACATTCGCAGGCGCGGCGCTGGATTGAAGCTGCTGACGAAGCTTCGCGTACCCGCTATTTCTCCTGCATTGCCGGAACCGGGCTCGACGCGGTCATCAGCCGGCAGATCACGAGGCAGCCACGCTGGTTGCGCTCGCATGGCGGATATGTGTGGGCGTTGCTGCAAAGCCTGCCGCGGTTTCAGCCGCCGCAGATTGTCGTCTCCCTCGAAATCGATGGCGATTGGCGAACGCCGGTGCGCGAACCGGGCATGCTGGTCGCTGCCGGCAATGGCCCCCAGTACGGCAGCGGGATGCGAGTGGCTCATCTGGCGGATATGGCTGATGGGCTGCTCGATGCTTGCTTTGTCCGCCAACTCAGCAAGCTGCGACTGCTGCGATTGTTTCCTGTGGTATTTCGCGGAGCCCACATCGGCATAAAAGAAGTCGAGTACTGGAAAGCCACGCGTGTGCGCATCCAGACCGATCCCGTTATGGACTTCTACGCCGATGGCGAGTATGTCTGTCCTACGCCCGTCGAGCTGGGTGTCAAGCGCGAAGCGCTGCTGGTGATCGTTCCCGCTTAACGAACTGCCGGAAAATTCATTCCCCGAGTTTTTGTGTGGCGAATATCAAATTACTCTTCTTGCTGCCCCTTTCCATACAGAAGAATCGCAACCGCGGTAGGGACATTACCGGATTCGTCTCTCCCTTTACATAACGCTATCCTGACCCGAAGTAACGGTCCGATTCCGGTAGTTTCATGTGACCACCAACGTACGAGCACTCCTAGAAGGCTGACTCATGGCAGGCAAAAATACCGCCCTGTACGGTATTTATCCCACGTACTCTTCCATCGAAGCGGCGGTCAACGAACTGAAGGCAGCGGGCTTTCGCAATACCGACATTTCCATCTTGATGCCTGAGAACAAAGGCTCGAAGGACTTCGCACAGGAGAAGAACACCAAGGCACCCGAGGGCGCTGCTACCGGCGCCGGAACCGGGGCCATCGTGGGCGGCGGTTTGGGCTGGCTGGTGGGAATCGGCGCGCTCGCCATTCCGGGCTTGGGACCCTTCATTGCAGCCGGTCCGATCGTCGCTGCCCTCGCTGGCGTAGGCGCAGGAGCAGCAGTGGGCGGAGTTGCCGGCGCGCTCATTGGTATGGGCATTCCTGAGTATGAAGCCAAGTGCTACGAAGGCAGCCTTCGCGAGGGTGGAATCCTGCTTTCCGTCCAAAGCGATTCCTCCGATTGGCCAAAGAAGGCCAAAGACATCCTGGAACGCACCGGCGCCCATGACATTTCCTGGGCAGGTGAACGGGGCGCTGATTTTGCCAAAAGCGATCGCCGATTGCCCCGCACCGGCACTGATTACTAGGTAGTCAGGCCTTTTCGTGTAAAAAGGGCACGCCAACGGTCCGTGGCTGGCGTCGGGTTGTTCGCTTTCTGCGTTTCGTGAAATTCAGCTCTGCTTCTTACAAATCTGTGACATATCAGTACAAAAATCCGTCTAAACTAGGCTGCATTCGCACCAGTCATTTCTTTTGGACGATGAAGTGCAGCGGTGCCAGGTGCCCCACCTGACTGGGCCGCGGCGAGCGTCGTTTTTGTGCTTGTTGGGTTGTTATCATCTTCTGTTAGCGATAAGGGGGAAATTTTGCAACCACAGCGGCTTCTTTTGTGTACTACTTTTTGTAGCGCCCAGGGTTATTGTCAAGGGCTATACTGATAGGCAGGAAATGTCTACCCCGGTTTTGACCAAAACGGAGCCCCCGAAGCCTCCGGCCCAGCCTGAACGTCACGATATTCTGCCGACTTTGTTTGGCGATGATGAGGGTCTGTATCCCCAGCGCAAGGACACCTTTGCCTATTCGTTCATTTTGCACACCATCGCAGCGGGGCTGATTATCTGGTCGGGCTTTTGGGTGAACAGGCACAAAGAGGAAATCAAGCAGCAGGTCGTCGGCTTAGTGACGGACATCAGCCCTTATCTGCCGTTGCCAGCCTCGAAGACCAAGGCAGGTGGCGGTGGTGGCGGAGGTGATCGCGACAAGCTGCAAGCTCCCAAAGGTGCGCTGCCGAAGCTCTCCAAAGACCAGATTGTTCCTCCGGCTATAGTGGTTCGCAACGAGAACCCCAAGCTCGTGGTCGATCCTTCCGTGGTCGTTCCTCCCAATATCAAGCTGCCCACTGAAGGCCAGCTCGGCGACCCGCTTTCCAAGGTGATGGGTCCGCCTTCCAACGGCACCGGAGCAGGTGGCGGAATCGGAAGCGGATATGGCGGTGGCGTTGGTTCTGGCACAGGACCAGGCGTTGGTCCGGGACACGGAGGAGGCTACGGCGGCGGAGCCTATCGCGTGGGCGGCGGAGTAAGCGCACCCAAAGCGCTCTACGCGCCTGATCCAGAGTACTCCGAGGAGGCTCGCAAGGCGAAGTACCAGGGAACCGTTGTGCTGTGGCTGGTGGTGGACGCGAATGGGCGTCCGCAGCAGATTCGTGTACAGCGCGCTCTGGGCATGGGGCTCGACGAGAAGGCCATCGAAGCCGTAAAGCAGTGGAAGTTCGATCCCGCCCGTAAAAATGGCCAGGCCGTTCCCGTCATGATCAACGTGGAAGTCAACTTCCGGTTGTACTAGAGTATTTTTAGTTTCTCTGTACTGGGTGGAGCACTGCTTCATTCAGTGGTGCATTCTCGGTACCTCTATCCGCTTGGCTTTAGCCGCTGCGGTAGGTAGTCTAGATATCTCAGCTCAGCGGCTCAAACCACTCTCTTCAAGACCGCTAGACACACGCCCGAACAAGCTGCGGAAAAAATCAATGCGGGGCGTATATCCGCAGCCCTGAAGGCGGGCTCTCCACCTGCGTTTGAATAGAGCAATTGTGAAAACCGACTACCCGATTTCCGCGCACAACGCTCGCGGTGTACAATTCCTTACCGCTTCGGAAGTCGTGCGCCTCCCGTCCAAGATCAACTCATGGTGAAGAGAGGAATTCCATGTTTCGACGCAGAATTTCGCTGATTCTTTCGCTGACGTTATTGGCAGCTCTCGCTCTTCCTGCTGTTGCACAAGATACGTCATCCCAACAGCCCAGCGCCGCGCAGCAAGCTCAGCAGCAGAAAATGAAGGATTGCAACAAGCAGGCTTCTGACAAGCAGTTGAAGGGCGATGACCGCAAGAAATTCATGTCCGAATGTCTTAGCAGCTCGCCCACAACAACGGCCAGCAATTCTCAGCAGCAGAAGATGAAAGACTGCAACGCGCAGGCGAATGCCAAGAACCTGAAAGGCGACGATCGCAAGACCTTCATGTCGAGCTGCCTGAGCGGGTCTAAGTAAGAAGGAGCGGGAACTTGTCGGTACCCCAGAGCCTTCCTGAGCTTGGCGAAGGATTCGCACCGGGCTGTTCGGCCCTAACTTGGGCGATTGCGCGCTGATAACTGGCAACCGGCAATTGCTTTCTTAGCTCTGGAACTTCTTGGCGATTGGTGCGACCTTTTCACGCGCTACTTCGGCCCACTCGCCAGCCTTTTCGGCCAGGTCGGAGGCCCGCTCGCGCAGATCGTCGGCGTGCTCGCTCCAATCTTCCATGACCTCGCGAGCATTTTCAAGCTTGCGCCGAAGCTCGCGCCGCATTTGCCTGCCGGTCTTCGGGGTCATCAACGCCGCCACAATCGCGCCTGCGGCAAATCCAATTAGCAAAAAAGCAAACCCCAGAGCAACATTGCGTCCGGAGGATTCGTAATCGCTCATAACAACCTCTCCCGATGATGGTAACTCGAATTGCGCCTTGTAGTGTGACCTCTGCTATGTTGCTTCAAGTTGTCGCCACATTGCCCTGCTTGCAGTTTACCGCTGTCAGGGGCTGACGCGCTGGCTGGATGAATCGAAAATTCGGAGGCAAATTTTCTGCGCCTCTCCCGCCTTCGCAACAAGAAGCTCTGTTACTACCGCCAGCACGACCGGCAGCCCTAGATTCAAAGCGGCCCATGCCCTGCGGCGCGCCACAATCTGTGATTGCGAACCACCGCGCCTCAAGAACCTTCCGCACCTTACTTACAGTGGGACACCTGAGCCCCTTTTGAGTAAGGCGGCATGGCTGCGTTGGATAATAGGGCGCTCAACTACTGCGAAGCCAGATTTCGCAGCGGCTTGCAGCTCGGCATCAAACTTGCTTTCCTTCACGTGCCCTTTTGGTTCGGCGACCAACAGGGTTGCGCCAGGCTTGCTGGCGTGCGCGACCTCGGCGAAGAACGTGGCGGCATCCGGAAATTCGTGTACGACCGCAAAGGCAAGAGTGAATTGCACGCAATCGCGAAGATCTGCGAGGCCCATGGAATCGGGCAGGGCCAGTCTCGCATCGACCCGGCCATTGAGCTTCAGTTTGGCGAGTCGACGCTTCAGCTTGTCAATCATCTTCGATTGCACATCGACGCAAATGACGCGGCCAGATGCGCCAACTAATTTCGCCAGTTCGGCCGTGAAGAATCCCATGCCGGGGCCGGGCTCCAGTACCGTCATGCCCTCACGAACGTACGGAGAAAGTATTGCGTGCGGGTTCTGGCTTCGCTTGCGGAAAGGGTTCAACAGGAAGTAGCCAAGCCACCAGGGGCAAACACGATGAGACATAAATGCTCCAGTTCGGCGCCGGCATTGGGCCGACCGCAGGATATGAAAGAGTTTCCCTAATGAATGACGGGTGTGGTGAACAAATATTCTGTGTTGCAGAAGTCCGGGTAGTGTTCTCCCACATATGCCAAACATCAGGCAAGTGTAGCCACCCTCGACGGATTGGGAAGAAACAACGCGAACGGTTGCCATGACATCGTAAATACACAATGTATGCACCGCTGATCTTCTCGTTTTGGTTCATGATTGCGGCTTATGTGATCCATGTGATTGATGAGTCCGTGCTGGGTGGCAGCTTCGTTGAGAAAGTGCAGCAGCATTGGTGGCCGCAATACTCGTGGACAAAATTCTTCTGGTTCAACACGGGTTATTTCGTAATTATGATCGCCAGCGTGCTCGCCTATGATTGGATGGGCGGCGCATGGGTGATCTTGCCGCTAGCCTGGTCGATGGAGAGAGTTTTTAATGGCTTCTGGCATGTCTGGTGGGCCATTCACTTTCGGGAGTACTCGCCGGGCTTGGTCAGCAGCATCCTGATCTGGATGAACTTTTATTTCATCGTGCGCTATCGTCCACCCGACCAGCCGCTAACGATGCATGAGGTGGCGCCCGCTTTCGCGATTGGTCTCGCCGCGGCTCTGTTTCTTTTCTTCTTTATTCCGGTTGTGAAGGGAAGGGCCATGCGCCTTAATCCTTGAAGCCATTCTGCGACAGGCGAAACCGGAATCGCGGGCGTTTTTTAAAACGCCGCCAGCTTCAGGGTGGCGTTGACCATAACAGCGTAGGCCGGCCGCGATCCCACAGCGTGAACCTGAGGCACTCTAGCTTCGTCCAACGTCGTATACTCGTGCGGAAACTTCGAGGGGGTTGATGGTTCGAGCAGGGCAATTCGTTGTTCTGACGATTCTGGCGTTCAGCGTCCCTGCTTCGGGGCAGGCGAGTCCGCCTACAGCTCCGACTTCGGCGCCTGCCGCGGGCCAACCTGGCGCTGGTCCAGCGCTCGATGTCCGAGCGGCGGTCGACGCCTATCTGGCCAAGATGCCGCCGACAGAGCGTGCCCGCTCTGATTCGTACTTCGAAGGCGGCTATTGGCTGATCCTGTGGGACTTCCTTTATGCGGTCGTCGTGATGTGGCTGCTGCTACACTTCCGCTGGTCAGCGCGAATGCGCGATCTGGCAGAACGCCTCACGCGCTTCCGTCCGGTGCAGACTGCGCTCTACTGGATTCAATTCATAGTCGTTGTATCGGTGCTCAGTTTCCCTCTGACCGTTTACGAGGGTTACTTCCGCGAGCGTAAGTACGGCCTTCTGAATCAGACCTTCGGGCCGTGGACGCAGGACCAACTGATTGGCCTCGCGGTCAGCGTAGTGCTGGGGGCGATCCTCATTGTGCCGCTATTCGGGCTGGTGAGAAAGCTAGGCAAGAATTGGTGGGTGTGGGGCTCTGTGCTGACGATTGTTTTCCTCACCTTCGTGCTTGTGATTGCTCCGGTTTACATAGCTCCACTGTTCAACAAGTACAGCACGTTGAAGGACCGTGATGTTAAAATCCAATTCTCAGCATGGCGCGCGCGAATGGGATACCAGCCAGCGACGTATACGAGTTCGACGCATCGCGGCAGTCGAACCGGGTGAGTGCCAACGTCAGCGGCTTCGCCGGAACGCTGCGAATTTCGCTGAACGACAACCTGCTGAAGCGCTGTACGTTGCCCGAGATTGAGACGACCATGGGACACGAGATGGGCCACTACGTTCTCAACCACGCCTATAAGGGACTCGTCATGTATGGGGTGGTCATCGTGATCGGGTTCGCTTTTTTGAACTGGGGCATCAACTACGGTCTTGCGCGCTGGGGCGAGAAGTGGGATGTGCGAGGAATCGGTGACGTCGCCGTGCTGCCGTGGGCGACTATCGTGTTCTCGCTGTACTTCTTTCTGTTGACGCCGGTAACCAATACCATCTCGCGCACTATGGAATTTGAAGCCGACCTGTATGGCCTGAACGCGGCCGGTCAACCCGACGGCGAGGCGAATGTCGACATGCTGCTGGGGGAATATCGCAAGCTGGATCCCGGACCGATTGAGGAGTTCATTTTTTACGATCATCCCAGCGGTCGTACCCGCATCACCGCGGCAATGCGCTGGAAGGCCGAACATCCCCAGTCGGCTAATGAAGACGAGGTGAAGCGGCGATTGTTTGAGGGGAAGTGAGGCTCGTTTGGGACGAGTGTGGACTGTGGAATAGGACCTCTTCGTCGATTTCGCTACTCCTCTTGCGGATCCCAAGGCTTAGCACTCAATAGAATGACGCAAACGTGTTGGCGAAGAACCTCCACAATCGGATCTGGAAGTAAAGAATGCTTCCCGCCATAGGTCTGCCTGTAGATGACGCCAGACGAAGTAGGCGTCAGCTCGTTCCAGTTCTTTCTCGCTTGCCGCTGGAGGACGAAGCCGCGAATCGCCGGGCCATCGGCAACCGGGTTCTCCAGAATGTGCTTGGTTTGCACCCGCTGTGCGGCCCAGTCTCCGAGACCTCGGTTCATCCAATTCCCCAGCGGAGATTGAAAACCGATCTTAAGCGTTCAGGTGCGGATTTTTTCCAGCAGGACTCCTTGCATGGCCTTCTCGCAAGAGCCGAGTCCCAGATGCCAAACGCCCACATGGCATTCATCTTGAGCACGCAGTCCGCGCCCCATTGATGATAGGCCGCTAAGATTACTTCGTCGTCTGCATCGGTCCTGAACTGATGACCTAAT